>NZ_JACADR010000052.1 GCF_016106005.1 Roseomonas rosulenta | reverse complement strand
GGCCTGGGCGCGGGCGCGCTCGGCCTCGCCGGTCAGCGCGGCGATGTGGCGGGCGTGCTCGGCGGTGGCCTGCGCGAGCGCGGCGGCATTCGCCTCGGCGGTGCGCGTGGCTGTCGCGGCATCCAGCCGGGCGGCGTCGCGCTGCGACCGGAAGTGCCAGGCGGTCAGCGCCGTCATGGCGACGGCTGCCGCCAGGCCTATCGGCAGCGCATGCCGACCGAGCAGCCCAAGGATCGCCGCGCCCATCAGGGATAGGCCGTGCGGTCGAGCTCAAAGTGCGGGCCGTCGCGGAAGGAGGCCCAGTTGCCGCCCCAGACGATCGGCACGCCGAGCTCCTTCGCCGCGGCCTTCATCGCCGCGCCGATCTGCTCATACAGCGGCCAGTCCCAGCGGATCTCGCCCTGCTCCACCGCACCGTCGCCGTCGTCGAGCCAGTAGGCCAGATCGACGGCATGGCCGGTCAGGTGCCGGCTGTTCATGGTGCGTGACGCCCCGATGGCGACCAGCCGGGCCTGGCGCTCGCGCGACCGCAGCCCCTCAGTGACGATGAAGGGTACCGCCTGGCGGGCCCGTTCGACGACGCGCACCAGGTCGCGGTGCACGCCCTCGAGCCGCGCGCGATCGCGCGGCAGCAGCGCAGCCATCACGCCCCCGAGGCCGGCACGCGGGCCAGCATCACGCGCACCGTGGCATCGGCCGCCAGCGCGGCGACAGTGCAGAGCCCGACCTGGAAGTTGCCGGTCGCGGTGGTGGTGATGCGGCGGTTGGTGTTGTCCCAGAACACGCGGACGCCCTGGCTGATGGCAAGCGAGGGCTCCTTGGTCAGTTCGAACTCGCCGCGGGTCTCGCACTCGACTGTGCCGTTCTGCGCGGCGTCGGCCGCCGCCACGCCGAAGAAGGCTCCGACCAGCAGGCCTTGGCCGGAGAGGATGCCGCCGGCATAGGGCACCACCATCGGGATGGAGCGCGCGTCGGGGCGGATGCAGTTGCGCATGGAAGGGTCTCCTGAATGCGCGCAGGGCGCCGACCGGGTCTCCGGCGGCGCCCTGGCGCGATACGGACAGGAAAGGCGGGAACGGCGGGATCAGGTGCCCGGGTTGAACCAGGCGCCGCGCCAGTCGATGGCGCCGACGCCGAAGTCGAAGATCACGCTGACTTCGACGCCATCCGCCCCCTGCACCGGGCCGGTGGTGACCTGCGGCCCCTCCGCCCCGTTCAGGTAGCCGTAGACGTACACCGGCGCCGCGACAGGGTCGGAGAACAGGTACCAGCGGTTCGCCTGGATCAGCGGCTCGATCACCGGCTGCACGAAGCCGGCGAAGACGTTCGCCTTGCCGATCTCGCTCGCCTGCACGACCACGGTCGCCTGGCGGGCGGCGAGTTCGAGGTTCGGGCCGACCAGCAGGCGCATGGTCTGGCCCATCGAGATCGGCAGGCCGTCCAGCGTGCGCTGCTTCATGATGGCGGTGCGGCCGGCACCGATGGTCGAGGTGTCGAGCACCGTTCCGGTGCTGGCCTTGTTGGCGCGCACGGCGCCGGTGGCGAACACCGGCGCGCTGCCGGTGGTCAGCGTCGGGCCGTCGCCATTGGCGCTGTTCAGCAGGTTGTAGGCGGTGGCGTTCTCGAACTCGGCGACGCGGCGGCCAATCGCCGCGGCGAAGTCGGTGAAGGCGCCGAGGTCGTCATTGACCAGCATCGGCCGCGTCACGCGGATGCGCCGCGCGAAGGTCTGCAGCAGGACGATCTCCTGGCTCTCGGACATGGTGCCGACCTGGATCTCGCCGTTCTCGGCGAGTGGCAGCAGGGTCGGGAAGTCACCGATGCGCAGGTGCCGATGCGGCTTGAAGTCGCGGAAGTCCCGTCGCAGGAAGATCTGGCGATAGGTCGGCTGCGCCGGGGCGTAGGCGGCGAGCAGCATCTTGTTGGCGGCGGCCGCGAGTAGCAGCGGGAAGTCGGAGCTGGTGTGGAAGGCGCGCTCGGCGAGCAGGGTCGGATTGCGGGGCACGCTCCGCTCGCCGCGGGCCCGCAGCAGCTCGCCGATCATGTCGGAGGGACGCCAGCCCAGGAACTCCGCGTGGCGGCCAGCCCCCTGGGGCTGGTACCCGGGCATGGCGCGGGCGGCGAGCGCCTCGGCCATGGCGTCGAGGATCTGCGCCGGGTCGTCGTGGCTGGGGCCGGACTCCGGGCGCGCCGGAATGGACGGCCGCGGGCCCTGCGCCACCAGGGCGTCGAACAGGGCGCGGCGCGCCTGATCGCCGGTCCAGCCCTGGGCGATGGCCTCGGCACGCACCTGGGTGATGCGGTCCGCCGGCAGCAGGGCGCGGGCCGCCTCGACGGCGGCGTCGATGCCGGCGATGCGCTCGCGCTCGGCGCGGCTCGCTTCGGCGCGGACTGCGTCGAGGTCCGGTGCAGCGCGAGTCGGCTCGGGCGCCGGGGCGCTGGGCGTGGTGGTCACGGTCGTCTCCTGGGGCAGGGTGGCGGGCGGCGCAGACGGCGCCGGCGTGGCCGGGGCTTCCGGCGTCGTCTCGGGCATGGGTGGATCCTCGTCAGGCAGGGCGGGCTCGATGGTCGGCGCGAGGAGGCCCTGGTCCCCCTGCGCCCGGACCGCCGCATCGCGGTCCACCGGGACCGGCACGACGGAGATCTCGAAGGGCTCCCAATCCACCGCGCGATGGACGGTCTCGCCGGTGGCGGCATCGGGCCGCGGCTCGTACCGGTGCACGCGATAGCCGACGCTCACCGCGCGCAGCGTGCCGTCAGCAATGCGCTGCCAGACCGGCTCGACATCGGCGGCGGTGCTGAACTGCAGCGTGGCGTAGCCGCGCCCGCGCTCGAGGCGGGCGGCGACCACCCGCCCTAGCACATCCCTGGCGCCGCCACGGCGATGGGTGTCGAGCACCGGAGCGCGGCCGGAGCGCAGTGCCTCCATCCGCACCGCGTTCGGCGACATCTCCAGCTCCTCGGTGATCAGGCCGAGGGCCGGGACGAAGTTGCGGGCCCGCGCGCCGGTGCTCCACACCACCTCGACGGTGCGCGCGGCACGATCGACGGTGGCAGGCGCGGTGATGGCACGCTGGGCCACGATCAACTGTCCAGCGATGGAAGGTCGATCGGACGCAGCCGCAGGCGCCGGCGCGAGGGGGCCCGCGTCCGCGTTCGTGGTGTCGTGCATTCGTCAGCCTTGTCTTGATGAGGTCCGGGTCTCGGAGCAGCCGATTGGCGCCTGGCCGCTGCTCTGCGCCTTTCAAGATTCCGAAGGCAGCAAAGAGTCGCAATTCATGTTGCGGCGCACCATGTAAGGTGCTCACCAATCAAATGAGAAAACCGATGACAAGGAACCCGATGTTCCTGACCAACCCGTTCATGACCCATTGGCTGAGCGCGGCGAATGCGACCGCAGGCACCATGCGAGGCTACTGGATGGGAGAAATGCACCGCCAGCAGACGGCGATGGCCGCTGAGATGAGCAGGCAGGCGATGCGCTTCTGGACCACCCCTTGGATGGCGCAACTCGCCTCCAAAGCAGCACCTGCCGCACTCAGTGCGGTAGAGGGTAGCATTGAACAACTTCGCGTTGCGCTGCCGCCGAGCTCAGTACCGCACGTGGATGCTCCTGCACCGCTCGCGGCGGCGACGCCGCGCAAGTCAGCTGCACCGCCCGTTGCTCAGCTTCGGTCACGCGCTGAGCGCCGCAGCACGGGCCCAAAGCGCAAGGCGCAAGCACCCGCCTCTGCAGCGCGGACGGCCGGCAAGGCCCGTTCACAGCGGACGGCTCGCAAGGCCCGATAATACCTCGGTTGCGCCGCGCGGCTCAGGACGTCGCAGCGTTCTGCCCAGCAGACGCGGCGGCACCTGTCGCGGCAATCTCAATGGCCGCGATCTGCGCAGCATCCTGCGCGGCGCCTGATTTCGCGACCCGGCGCGGATCGGTGTCGAGCGCGAGGCCGGCCTCGTCGAGCAGCGCGTTGGCCTCACGAATCATCTCCACCGCGGCGCGGAAGTCGTAGCCGAAGGCACCGGCCGCCTCGGGCTGCGGCACGAAGCCGGCGCGCACCTGCGCGATGAGTGCGGTGGTGTCCTTCAGCGGGTCGATCATCTCGTGCGCCGGCGGGACGTGGCTCACGCCGTCCGGCATCTCCGCACCCCAAAGGCCGAGCAGCGCGCCTTGCGCGTGAAAGCGCTCGGCGATCGGACGGACCAGCATCGGGATCAGCATCCCGTACTGCACCTGCTCGCAGAGGCGGCGGAACTCGATCTTGCCGGCGCGGAGCGAGGAGTAGTTCGCCTGGGTCAGGTCGCCGGAGACCTGATCGTAGGTCAGCCCGGCGCCGACCGCGGCGGCCTCGAGGGCACGGCGGGCGAAGGCGGCGTGCGATCCGCCCCCACTCGGGTTCACAACCTCCACCGAGCCCATGCCGCGGCGATACAGGATCATCCCCGGCTCGAAGCTTTCCACCGCCCGGCCCTGGGCGTCGCGTAGTAGGCCGGTCGCCGCGCCGGTGAGGGCCTCGTCGCCCTCCTCCGAGACCACCGCGGCGAGGCAGGCCTCGATCTTGGCCTTCATCAGCAGGGCGGCCTCGTAGTCGCCAAGGTCCCGGAGGCGCAGCAGCACCGGGGCGAGCCAGGACACGTCGCGCAGCTGCCCGGGGCGGCGCTTGCGGTAGATGTGCAGGACGTCAGCCGCGGGAACGCGCTGGCTGCTCTGCCAGGTCGCGCCTGGCAGGATCCAGGCGGCGCCGGGATGCACGCGATGCAGCCAGTAGCCAGTCGGCTCCCCCGCCTCGCCAAGGGCGATGCCTTGGATGGTCGGCGCGCCCTCCACCATGCCGTTGCGCGCGGTGTCGAGATGGTCGCTTTCCAGCACCTGCAGGCGCAGGCCGATCGGATTGGCAGGCGATGGCGGCACCATCAAGAAGCGCACGAAGCACTCCCCGCTCTCGACCACCGCCCGCATCACCAGCGCCTGCAGGCCGTAGAGGTCCTGTCGCCCCTCGGCGTCGCAGGCGGTGCTCTCTGCCCAGTACTGCCAGGCGCGACCATGCGCATCGTCCGGCCAGCGCGTGGTGATGCCGGCGCCGATCGCGTTTCCGGTCCAGAGGTCGACGATGCGGCTGGCATAGGGATCGTTGCGGACGGCGTCGCGCGCGCGCCGCGCCACCGTCGCCGCGGCGATGCCGACCTCGGCATTGGCGCTGCCGCCCGAGGGCGCCCAGGCGGAGGCACGCTGGTCCTGCGCGGCGGCATAGCCGCGCAGGGCGTTCCAAGCATTCCGCAGCCGACCCATCAATTGCTCCCCCCGCGCGAGAAGCTGGCAAGCGTCACGGAGGGACGACGCGCTGCGCTCATCTCCGCGCCGCGCAGCACAGCCAGCGCCCGGCCGAGCTCGTCGAGGCTACGGTACTCCACGGTGCGGCCGTCGAAGGTCACGCGCGTCGTGCCACCGGTGTAGGCCGCGGCCAGCACCGTCGCGCGGCTGCCGGCCGGTTGCGCCAGCGCCCAGGCCAGGACGGTCGGGTCCATTACGCCGCCCGCAGCGTCGGCAGCGGCGCCGCTGCGTTGGCCAGATAGGACAGCCCACCCGGCGGGCTGGGCATGATCGGCACACCGGTCTGGTGCGGCAGCGCCGCGAAGAACCCGTTCTCGCTCCCGGTGCCGCCACCAGCGCCACCATCCGCCGCGGCCGAGCCGAGCAGCAGCGTGTTCCCCCCGCTGAACGCCTGTGTGCTGGTGCCGCGCACCGAGGGCGCCCCCGAGAAGCACAGCAGTAACCACCAGATGCCGGCCGGGATCCAGCGCGGCTGCGCGAAGGCACAGATCGCACTGCCGGCAGTGGTCGTGTCGGCGTCCGCCACCGGCTCCTCGATGAGGTGCCCCGGATGCCCAGTGCCATCGTCGGCAGCCAACGCCATGCGCAGGAGGCCCGCGGCGCCGGTCGTCACGCTGACCGCCATGGCCGAGAACAGCCCCGGCCGCGCGAGCACGTAGGGCACGCAGTAGAGCCGGTTCGCCGTCATCGCGACCGCCCCGCCCACCGCGCGCGTGTGCTGCGAGGCGTAGAAGCGCCCCGACACGTAGGGCAGCATCGCCGGCGCCGGCGGCAGGTAGTGCTGGAAGAGCGCGGTCATGCGAGGGGCCGGATGCCGAGGGTGAGAAGGCGCTCCGCCACCTGGTTCACCGGCGCAGCGGCGAGGCCGGAGCGCATCCGCAGCCAGCGCCAGCCGAGCAGAAGGGTGGGCGGCAGGGTTAGTGCCCGGCCGGCGGCGGCGGCCAGCACCACCTCATTGCCGAGATGGTCGTAGAGATCCGCCCAGGCTGCAGGCTCGCCCTCGTCGAGCGAGCCTTGCAGGGTGAGCGGGGCGTCGGTCCATGTGGCGGGCAGCAGCAGCAGGCAGACACCGTAGCCGACGCTGGCGACGGGCCCGCTCAGCGCCTGGCCAGCGGCGATGCTGGTGCGCACCGGGACGATGGCGGTCATGGAGATCTCCAGTGTCAGCGCAGCCAGCCACCACGCGGGGCAAGCCAGGCGCGAGGGCGGGTCGGCGATGCAGCGGCGGACGATGCCGGCGCCGCCGCGGAGGATGGTTCGTCGGCCGGCAGCGACAGCGCATCGGCCATCCGCGCCCAGCGTCCCTCACCCCAGCCATCCATGCCAAGCGCGGCGGCGGCCGCACGCGCATAGACGCGGCAGTCCAGCGCCTCGTTGCGCTCCCTGGCCTTGACCCATTCGAGCCGACGGAAGCCGTTGCGGCTAGCGCGAGCGACCAGCTGCTCGGCGGTGAGCTGCCGACAGAACTCCTCGCCGGCAGCATGGATCGGCAGGTGCAGGAACCCGGCGGGGAAGGGATCCCCACTCTCTTCGGTCGGGCGATCGAGCTTCAGCCAGCCATAGGTCTCGGCCTTGAGGAAGGACGAGCCGACCGGCCAGACCTTGAGCCCACCGAGCTTGCGCCCGTTGCGCCGCACCTCCGTCGCCGCCGGCTGACCGATCGCGGCGCGCAGTCCGTCCTGGCCCTTGACCGCGATGGCGCGGCCGGCGCCGGCCCGCCGCACGAAGGCATAGACCTCCGCAGTGGTCATGCCGTCGCCGCTGTCGATGGCCGCCATGGCGATGGGCAGGCGATGGCCCGAGGCATGGCGCCAGGTCTCGCCCAGCAGCCGCCGGAGTTCCTCCCAGACCGCTGTCTCGAACGGGTTCCCCGCCAGAACGCGGTGCTCGACCAACCAGGACTGGCGGTCCTGTCCCCAGGCCCAGATGCTGGCCTCGAGGCGGTCGCGTTGCACGTCGATGCCGGCGGTCAGCAGCAGGCCGCCCATCGGCACCGTGCCGACCGGCCAGTGTTCGCGGCGGTCGTAGAGCCGCTGCCAGTCCGGCGCCTCGCCCGCCTCCTGCCAAGTCTCGCCGAGGACGGTGTTGCGGAAGGTCTTGATCGCTCGGTCGTCCCCCTGGGCGGCGAGCCAGAGCCGGGCGATCTCTGACCAGGGCATCCAGCCGGGCGGCGAATAGAGCGCCGAGATGTGGAAGCCGACCGCGTGCGGATCGGTGGGCTCCGCGGTCGCTCGCCAGGCCCCGCCGGCCAGCATCGCCGCCTTGTGCTGTTCCCCGATCGGCCCGTCGCAGGCCTCGCAGAGGTACCTTGCCGTGTCGGGCGCGCCCTCATCCCAGACCAGCCGCTCAAAGCGCAGATGTTGGTAGTGCTCGCAATGCGGGCAGGGCACGACATAGCGGCGCTGGTCGGATGCTAGGTACTCACGTTCGATCCGCGACAGGCCGGCGATGGTCGGCGTCGAGACTAGCAGCATCTTGCGCCGCCAGCCGAAGGTGCGGGCGCGGGCCTCGGCCAGTGCGATCGGATCGCCCTCGCCCTCGACATCGCCGGGATAGGCGTCGATCTCGTCGAGGAACAGGAAGCGCGCCGACATGGAGCGCAGGCCGACCGCGCTGTTCGCGCCGGTCATCACCAGCTGGCCGCCGGGGAACTCCTTGCTGAGCTGGCGGTTACCGCTGTCGCGTGACCGCGCCGGGGCGACCCGTTCGCGGATCGCCGGTGTCTCCTCCACCAACGGATCGATGCGCTGGTCCGAGAAGCGCTTGGCGAGCTCGGTGGTCGGCTGCACCGCGAGCATCGGCCCGGGCGCGTGGTGGATGACATAGCCGATCCAGTTATTGCCGCACTCGGTGCCGCCGACCTGGGCACCTTTCATGAACACCACCCGCCGTGCCGGATGGGCCGGCGACAGGGCGTCCATGATGTCGCGCAGGTAGGGCGTTCGCGCGGTGCGCCACGGCCCCGGCTCGGCGGAGCCCCGGCTGCCGAGAAGGCGATGCCGGTCAGCCCATTCCGAGACCAGCAGCGCCGGCTCCGGCGCCATGCCGTCGCGCCAGGCCTGCAGGATCTCCGCATCGCCGTCGAAGCGTCCAAGCTCCTCCAAGAGATGCTCGCCCGCCATTACGACACCTGCACCCGCACGTCGTGCCGCGCGGCGAGATGCTCGCGCAGGCGGGTGTCCATCATGGTCTGCAGCCGATGCACATCGACGCCGAGCTCGGCCGCCATCTCGGCGGCGACGCGGGCGGGCCAGGCCAGGATGGCGTCGCGCTCCTCCTTGGCGAGGCGGTGCACCAGCAGCAGGGCCCGGGCCTTGTCGACCAGCTTGCCCTTGCGCTCGTCGAGCCGCAGGCGGCGCTCCTGCGCCTTGAGCACCTCGTTCGCGGTGCGCGCGTCGTGGAAGGTGTTCTGGGTCGCACGCGGCAGTGGGTCCGCGGCCGGTGCCGGTGCGGAAATCTGCGTTGTGGCAGCGGGCCGCGGTGCCGACGGCATTGGCGGCGAAGCCGCAGGCGGCAACGTCGCCGTCTTGCGGGTCGGATCGCTGCTGTCGGCGAGCCGGGCGCGGACTTTGTTGATGTCCCAGCTGCCGTCGGCCTCGGGCGCGATGCGTCCGGCGCGCTGGGCTTTCTGCAAAGCCGTGTGGGAGATGCCGAGGCGGCGTGCCACCTCGCGCTGCGAGGCCACGCGGCCCGACGGCGCGGTGGCGATCATGATGTGATCGAAATCCCTCGAACAACGCCATCAACGCAGCGCCGATGGCGCTTGGCTCAGCCCCCGCCGCAGCGCGAAGCATGCGTCACGCGCCGCAGTCCGGCGCCGCATCGCCCCGCACGGGGCTCGGGGCAGTAGCACCCGGATTCTCGGGTGCCGAACCAGGAGCCTCGAGATGAAGCTCTCCGACACCCAGCGAATCATCCTCAGCCAGGCGAGCCAGCGCGACGACCGGCTGGCCATCCCGCCCGAGCGCCTGCCCGCCGCGGCGCGGCAGACGGTGGCGAAGGCCCTGATCAAGCAGGGGCTGGTCAGCGACGAGCACGCCAGCGCCACCGACGCGCGGGACGCCTGGCAGATCGACGGCCGGACGCGGCTGCTGCGGATCACCGAGACCGGGCTCCGCGCCATCGGCGTCACGCCGGATGGCGAGGCCGCGGAGCCCGAGGACACCCGCCCGCGCGACGAGCGCAACGGGGTCGATCCCCGCCCCATCGACGGCGACGTCGAGACGGCCGAGCCCGCCGCGGTTGCCGACACGGCGCCGACGGGCGGGGAGGACGCCCCGCCGCAGGCTCCCGCCGCGGCGAACGCCGAGGCCGCCCTCTACCCCGCCCGGGCAGAGGACGTGGCGCTGCTGGACCAGGCCCTCGCAACACCGCGCCCGGCGCGCAACGCGACGCTGCGGAAGGTCGCGCAGCGCGTCCTGGATGCCTGGGACGACGAGACAAACCAGCGCACCGACCTGCCGACCGCGATTGAAGCCCTGCGCGCCGCGCTCGTCACGAAGCCGGGCCAGCCGACCCGCGAGGCGGGCGCGCCGCGCAAGCCGCGCGAGGGCACGAAGCAGGAGACGGTGCTGGCGATGCTCCGCCGCGAGGACGGCGCGACTATCGCACAGATCTGCGAGGTGACCGGTTGGCAGCAGCACACCGTGCGCGGATTCTTCGCCGGGCTGAAGAAGAAGGGCATCGAGGTCACGGTGCTGGAGCGGGTGCGCCAGGTTGGGCCGAACAAGGAGGGCGCGAAGGGATCCTTCACGATCTACGGCATCAGGGATTAACCAGACCCCCGATACAGCTCCCGCGGAAGGGCAGCTTGTCTGCTGCTCTTCCGCGCCTTCGTTATCGGCTCAGTTGATTCGACGTTGCCTCTGTTGGCGCACCTGCATTGAATGCGCGATGTCGCGCTGCACGGCCTGGAGATAGCGACAGGAGGTGGCTTCGGTGGCGTTGGAGCAGATCATCATCGACGGCAAGCAGGTTGCGACCCTGAAGGAGCTACTGCGGCCGGGTCTCCGGGCCGTGATCGTGGGCGTGAACCCCGGCCTCAGGTCCGTTTCCCTCGGACATTACTGGCAGGGTCCGCACGGGAAGCTGATGTGGAACCTCTTTAGTCGATACGGAATACTAAGCAATCTGAGACCAGGTCACGAGGACGAGGATGCCTTCGACCAGGGTATCGGTCTCGCGGATCTCATCCGACTTCCATCGCGCTCAGCGAAGTCATTCAAGCATCGGGAGCTGCAAGCGGCCATTCCAGATCTCTTCCAACGGCTTTCCGTCGCTGGCCGAGTGCCAATGATCTTGCGCTACAGACATGTTGATAAGACCGTCGGCAACGCCCTTCGGCAGGCTGGCTACACGACTCTACTCGTGCCATCCCCGCCGGGGCAGTACAGCGACTCACCCGAGGAGGCGCATGCTCTCATGGAAGCAATGCGGCGCAGCCTCGGCACTATTGTCCCATCGCCTACAGCGATCGAGCCGCAACGTCATTGAATGCGCGATCGTCCGCGGCGAGAACTCCTGCTCGGTTGGTAAGCGCCTGCCACCGCAGCACCGCGACATCGACGTATTTCGGATCGACCTCCATCGCGTAGCAGACGCGGCCCGTAGTCTCGGCTGCGATGATGGTGCTGCCGCTGCCGCAAAACGGCTCAAAGACCGCGTCGCCCACAGCGCTGTTGTTCACCATCGGCCGGCGCATGCATTCGACCGGCTTCTGCGTGCCGTGCACGGTGGCGGCGTCCTCGTCCCCGCCGTTTGAGATCGCCCAGAGCGTCGCCTGGTCGCGCGCACCCTGCCAATGGCCGGTCGCACCCTTGCGCACAGCGTAAAGGCACGGCTCGTGCTGCCAATGGTAGTCGCCCCGCCCCAGCACGAAGCGCGACTTCGCCCAGACGATCTGGCTCCGCACCGCGAAGCCGGCCACATCGAGGCTTTCGATCACCGTTCGGGCATGCACCCCGGCATGCCAGACATAGGCGACGTCGCCTGGGAACAGCGCCCAGGCAGCGCGCCAGTCGGCGCGGTCGTCGTTCGCCACCTTGCCGGTGCGCATGGTGGACGAGACGCCGGCCTCGTTGCGCCATTCCGGATCGTAGTTCACCCCGTAGGGCGGGTCGGTGACCATCAGATGCGGCCGCGCGCCATCGAGCAACCGCGCGACATCCGCGGCGTCGGTGCAGTCGCCGCACAACAGGCGATGCGGGCCGAGCAGCCAGAGGTCACCGGGACGCGTAACCGGCGCCGCCGGTGGCTCCGGCGCCGGAGCGTCGGGATCGGTGCCCGCACTGGCCGGTGCCTCGGGCGGCGCGTCGGCGAGTAGCCGATCCAGCATCGTCCCGTCGAAGCCGATCAGGCCGAGATCGAACTCCTCGGTGCGCAGCGCCCGCAACTCGGCGGCCAGCAGGCTCTCGTCCCAGGTCGAGTTGAGCGCCAACTGATTGTCGGCCAGGCGGTAGGCCCGGGCCTGCGCTTCGGTCAGGTGGCCGAGGCGGATGGCGGGGATTTCCTGCAGCCCGAGCGCCTTCGCGGCCAGGATCCGGCCGTGCCCGGCAATCAGCACGCCGGCGTCGTCGACCAGCACCGGCACGTTGAAGCCGAATTCGGCGATCGAGGCGGCGAGTTGCGCCACCTGCTCGGTCGGGTGCAGCCGGGCGTTCGCCGCATAGGGCGCGAGGGCGGCAACCGGCATCGTCTCGACGCGAAGGTCAGGCTGCATTCGCCGTGACCTCCGGTGCCCGCTCGGCGGCGACCGCGTCGTAGCCGCGTCCGTCGCCGTCGAGCGTGACGCTCAACTCAGGGAACAGCATGCGGTAGCGCGCGATGGCGAGGTCGACATAGGCGGGCGCGAGCTCGATCGCCCGCACCTTCCGCCCCGTGCGCTGTCCGGCGAGGATCGTGGTGCCGGAGCCGGCGAAGGGCTCGAACACCGCATCGCCGAGATTGGCGTAGGCCTGCAGGAGCAGTTCTGGCAGCGCCACCGGGAACACTGCCGGATGCTCGGTCTCGATCCCCCGGCCCTTGTGGCGGGTGATGCGCAGCACGCTGTCGGGGATGCGCATCTCCTGCACCGGCAGGCCGATATGGGTGTAGGCCTTCACCTCGCCGTCGGCGGCGCGCAGCCCGCTGCCCTTGTTCGGCGTGCCGGCCCATTTGCAGGGCACGATCTTGTTGGGTGGTCGGGCCTCGCGATTGAAGTGGAAGACCAGCTCGAAGGCCGGCGCGAGGCGGCCGTTCCAGTCCCCCGGCAGTCCGGGACCCTGGTCCCAGGCGTAGAGCCCGAAGCGCCGCCAACCCCGCGTCCGCATCCAGTCGAGCCAGCCCTGCCAATAGGGCTGCCATTCGCCCTCGCGATGGATCAGGCCGAGGTTCACCAGCACCTGGCCGTCCGCGCGCAGCGCGCCCGGCAGGGTGGCGAACACGCCCTGCATCAGCGCGTCCCAATCCGAGACGCCACCGGTGGTGTAGGCGCGCTGATTGCCGTAGGGCGGCGAGGTGAACAGCAGGGCCGCGCGCTCGTCACCGATGACGCAGGCGACCGCCGCGACATCGGTACTGTCGCCGCAGAGCAGCCGATGCTCGCCGAGCAGCCAGAGGTCCCCCGGGCGGGTGACCGCCTGGCGCGGCGGATCCGGCTCAATGTCAGCAGGGTCGGGGGCAGCCTCCGCGTCTGGTTCCGCGGATTGGTTGCCAGCCGCAGGGTCGGCGGCCGTGGCAACCGCCGGGCTGGCAAGGTTGCCGGCCTCGGTTTCCAGTCCCGCCAGCAGCCGCTCGATCTCGGTGCCATCGAAGCCGGTGAGGGCGAGATCGATGCCGCCCATCTCTTGCAGCTTGGCGACCTCGGCGGCGAGCAGCGCCTCGTCCCAGCCGGCGTTCAGCGCAATGCGGTTGTCGGCGAGGCGGTACGCAGCCTTCTGCGCATCGGTAAGCCCCGCGCGGACGATGGTCGGGACCACGCCAAGGTCGAGGGATTGCGCGGCCAGAAGCCGGCCGTGGCCGGCGATGATTTCGCCGCGCTCATCGACCAGCACCGGTGCGACGAAGCCGAATTCGAGAATGCTCGCCGCTATCTGCGCCACCTGCTCGGCGGAATGCGTGCGCGCATTGCCGGCATAGGGCAGCAGCGAGGCGACCGCCCGCGCTTCGACGGCGCTCGCAGCCCATGGGGCCTGGGGCATCGGGACCTGCGTGATGTTCGAATGAAAGGCGCCGAGGCTGGCAACCTGGCAGCGCTGGCAACCTGGAAAACGGGGCTGACGCTAAGCGCCTTGCGCGCTTCCGCCCCCCGCATACAGCGGGGCCGGGAAGGAACCATCGGCTCGAGAGCCACTGTCTCGATCGAGCGACGCTGTGGCTGATGAGCCAGCGCCGCCGCGGCTGCGCTCGCAGTCCTTCACCGTGGGGAGACTTTATCGGCTGCGGATTCCGCGCCGCTACAGGTAGAATTGTAACAGCGCGGCGCCCCCGTCCGACACGCTACGTGCAGGTCCGCAGTTGCACGCCGCGCCTGCTGGTCTCCGGCGTGAAGGCGACGCCACCACGCTCAAAGATCCGCTGCAGCTTGGCCAGGACTGTTGCCGGTGGCGTGGCATGCCCCGCCTCGAACATCTCCAGCACCGCCACCGGTACGCGTGCGACGAACGCAACCTCGGCCGCGTCCAGATCCAGCAGCGTGCGTGCCTCACGGCAGAGCCGTGGTGTCAGGAGATGTTCCATGCCGTCGTGGCACTCCCCCCGTGTGACCCAGCCTCAGCCCTTCGCGGCCTTGCGCTTCGCCTTCTTCACCCCGCCGAGCGCGGCTGCCTTAAGCCCGGGGCTGGCCTTGAACCGCACCGTCGCGCCGGCCTTGATCTGCACCTTCTCGCCGGTCCGCGGATTCAGGCCGGTGCGCTTCGGGGTCTCGCGCACGACGAAGGCGCCGAAGTCAGGAATGGTGAAACGACCGCTCTCCACGATTTCAGCCTTGATGGCATCGATGATGTCGCCGGCCAGCTTGGTCGCTGCGACACCGGACAGGTCGGTCGAGTTGGCGATGACCTCGGTCAGGAACTTCTTCGACACAGACTGGATCTCCGTTGCGGATACGTTGCCGTAGCGGAGCCTGCGGGGCTTGTCAGTCCCCTTGTCCGCATGCCCGCACTGCGCGCGCTGCGGCGCTACAGCGCGTCGCGCGCCCGCTCCACCGCGTCCCTCGTCGCCACCAGCGCCGCCAGGGTGACGCCGGCCTGCTTCACGGCAGCGGCTTCGTCAGGGTCGACGTAGGACACCTGCTCCTCAGCATCGACGACGCCCGACGCCAGTTGCTCGCGGAGCTCGTCGAGGCGGACCTTCACCTCGTCGGGATCGGCGTCCGCCTCGCCGAGCCATTCGCCGACGATGAGTTCGACCTCGCGCGCCATGCGGGTGGGCTGCACCCCGCGCGCGGCCATTGCCTGCAGGCGCACCAGCGCCGCGTCGAGGGGGCGCATCGCTGCCCGCTGCTTTGCCGCCATGTCCGTCCTCCTGGTCGATGGCGCTCCATAGCATGTTCTTGTCTTGTTCTCATAGTGCCGGCTATCGTCCAGCATGCCCGACGGTGACCAGACCCGCCCTCCACCGACGTGGCTGAGCGCGGCGAGCCTGGCGGCCGCGCGGGCTGCACGACGGCCGCCGGATCCTTTCACCCGGACCGACCCGCGCAGGGCAGTGCACGACGCCATCCTGGCACATCATCCAGCCCTGCCGTTCACGCTGATCGGCGATGCGGTGGCTTACGTCCTCGACGCCGAGTGACCTGCTCAAGCGGCCTGCCGAGGCGCCAAGCCGTACACCACGGCCAGCACGCCGAGTGCCGCCACCAACATGCCCTGGGCCTGGGCATGTCCGACGCTACGCCCACCCCAACCTTGCCGCTGCGCCCATTCGCGGACGGAGTGCTCGAGGCCGACCACGTGCCAGACGCAGGAGCCGGCCGCGCTGTCAAAGCCGCCCAGCGCCATCATGGCATGCGCGACCTGCTCGCGTGCTGCGACCTGGCGATCGGTGAGGGAATCACCGGAGCCGCCGGGAATGCGGATCAGCGACATGGCACGCAGCTGGTCGAGCGCCGCAACGCGGAACTGCCGGCGGAAAACCGCGCCGGCGTCGTGCATCTCCTGCGTGATGGTGCCGTTGGCGAGCATCTGGCCGAGGGTGTCGACCGTGCGACGGTGCACGACCGGCAGGCCAGTCTCGGGATCGGCCTCGCGCATCGGCTCCCCCACCGGCCCGTGCTGCAGCCGCCATTTCGAGGGCATTGCCAGGTCCCCGCCCTTCGGCTTTGCGGCTCTGGTCCTGCGCTTACCGGCCATGGTGAATCTCCCCGTTGCGTCGGCCCCAGCGCCGGTTGGCCTCGTTGGTGATTGCCTGGCGCAGCCAGGGATCCAGGACATCGTCCACAGGAATGGCGGCGACGCCGTGCCGATGCCACGCGGCGGCGCGCATGGCGTTGACCTCCGTGTCGCTGGTCGGGCTGCGCGTGCCGCGGTTGAGGCAGGAGCGGGGTGCCAGCGGTGCACCTTGCATGCTCATGCGCGGCCTCCCATGGGCTCGGTCGCCCAGAGCAGCAGGGCGATCGCGTCTGCCTCGTTGTCGTCGGCTGGCCGGAAGCCACGTGCCTGGATCGCGGCGACCATCGCTGCCTTGTCGGCGTTGCCGCGGCCGGTGGCGAAGCGCTTGATGGTACCGACTGGCACGCCCTCGTAGGCCACGCCGCGTTCCTCGCACCAGGCGGAGAGATGCGCGAGGAAGCCGCCGTAGATGTGCGCCGCGTCGGTGCCGGCATGGGCGCGGACCTCCTCAAAGGCGATGCGCGTGAGGCTGCCGGCAAGCGCTGCCAGCTCGCCGAGCCAGCTGCGGAAGCGCAGGTAGCGCATCCCGCCGCCCTCGAAGCGGCTCGGCTTGAAGGTGATGGTGCCCGAGGTGATGCCGCCGTCGCGAGAGCGCAGCGCCCAGCCCGTGGTGGTGCCGAGGTCGAGGGCGAGCACAGCGGGGCGGTCGAGCGCGACCGGTGGCGGGATGCTGATGGGCGGGCCGCTTGCATGCGCGGCGGCCATGGGGAGAGTCGCGACAGCCATGATGGTCTCCGAGAGGGGATGATCCTGGTGAGGGCGACGACGGCGCGGTTCTTGGCGGAGCTCGCCGTCGTCGTCCGGCTTTCAGACGGCCGCGGTTTGGGCGGGCCGGTGCTGTGCGGGCGGTGCATCACGGCACCCCGTCCAGCCAGGGCACCACCGGTGCCGGGGAACCCTCTTGATGAGGTTCCCCCCGAGGTTCCCCTGTCGAATCCCAGTGCTTTCCTGGGGTTGGGGAACCTTGGGAACCTGGGGAACCTTTTCCCGGCTTTTCTTCTTCGCGCGTGCGTGCGCCCGTGCGCGTGTAAGGGTCTGAAAAAGGTTCCCCAGGTTCCCAAGGTTCCCCGAAGCCCGGTTTTTCCTGGGCTTCAGGAGGGGAACCTCGGCCAACGAGGTTCCCCTGAGGTTCCCCAGGTTCCCATCCGCTTGCTGGCCGCGGGTGACGCGGCGCGTCTGCGCGCCCCTCCACGACGGCTTCGACGGCGAGCCGATAGCGCTGCGCCTGGTGCACGATGCGGGTTAGTTCGACCCGGAAGCGCCGCTCACCGATGCGGAAGACCCGGTCGCGCATCCGGGTCAGCGCATTGCCGAGGCGCGTCCGCTGAGATCGATCACTGCCATCGCCGAGCGGGAACGGGGGCTCCGTGTTCAAGGCGACCGGGTAGAGCTCGGTGGCGCCGACCTCGGCGCTGCCGAACCGGTCCCACCAGGCCTGCACGAATGGCCGCCACACCGCGCCCTCGGCGTCCGATACGGCGAGCATCTCGTCGAGATTGCCGAGGAAGTCCGGGACCCCCGCGACCTCGAGGATGCCGCCGATGACCGCGGACCAGGCTTCGTAGCTGCCGACGGTGCGCGTCCCGCGGGGGCGGCCGGCTGCGACCCAGGCCTGGCAGAGCGTGAGCCCGGCGGCGACGAGCCGCGGGCGGTTGGCGCGCACCCAGCCCATCAGGTCGGGGTGCCGGAAGCCGTCGCGCCGCCACGGCTGGTCGGTCCGCGCGTCGAGGCGAATGCGCACGAGCCGTCGCGCCATCTCGTTGGAGAAGGTCGGGTTGTTGCCGGTCGCCACCCAGGCGCAGCGGATCGGCAGTCGGACCATCTCCGACTGGCCGAGCACGCGGTCCTCCCAGAACGGCGCCGTTAGGGCCGCGGCGAGCGCGGAGCTGTCGAGCTTCTCCCTGAGATTGTCGATGAGGATGAGCGACGGGATCTGCCGGAGCTTCGCCGTGATCCGCTTGCGCCATTCCTCGTCGTCGCGTCCCTCGGTGGTGACGGAGGCGCCGACGCCGGTGAGCACGGTAGCGACCGCGTCGACCATCAGCGTCGCGCCGGTGCCGGGCGTGGGCTTCTCGATGAGGTGCAGAGGGGTGGGCCCATCCACCTTGGCCCGCACAAAGCCGAGCAACAGCAGCGACAATGCGTGCGCCCGCTCCGCGCCACCAGTGAACGGGAACTCTCCGAGGAGATCGTCCAGGAGCAGCGACCGCGCCGCAGCCACTTCAGCGGGGCTCGGGTGCGCCGGGATCGGAGGGACGGCGAACCCGGGTGCCGGCTGGTAGAGCAGCCTTGCATCGGGGTGGTAGCCGGGCTCGGTGAGGAGCGCACCGCCGCGTCCGAACACCGGGGTGGAGACGATGCCTGTGAGCACCGGCAGGCTGGGATCGGGCGTGGCGAGGAGCGACTTCACCGTGGCCACCGGCGGCGCAGCCGGCACCGATTCCCCTTTGCCGGTCATCCGGCGCCAGATCGCAAGGCGGGCGAGGATGTGACGCATGCGTTCGTCGGTGACGATCGCGGGGGTCGCTCGTCCCTCGTCGTCGGGCGCGACCCAGGTCGGCAACCCACCGAACCGGAAGAGCCACGGCGGATCGTTCGAGGCGAGGAGGACTGTCCAGGCGCGATCCACGGCGCGGGCGAGATCGCCCTCGTCGGCGCGGAGGGTGGGCAAGGGTGCTGCCGGCTCGGTGAATCCGAGCGGAAGGTGGCGGCCGATCTTCGGCGCCGATGCGGGCTCGACCGCGGAGCCCCTGCGCATGGCGGCGTCGACGAGGGTCGCAACCACCGCCGCGCCGTCGCTCTGCAGCATGTCGTTGAAGTCGTCGCCCTCGCGTGGAGGCAGGGCGATGGATACCTCGCGGCCCTCGAGGCGGAGCTTCGCGGCGGCGGCTTCCGCAGCCCGCATCCCTGCGCCCGATGCGTCATGGTCGGCGAGGATGACGACGCGCTTGGCCTCGGGCGGGAGGACCGCCTGCTCGAGGCCCGTTGTCGAGAGCGCCGCCCAGACCGGCAGCCCGGGGCAGGCCAGCATGGCGGCGAGCCCGGTCTCGATGCCCTCGCAGAGGCCGAGCACGCCATGCGGGCCGAGCGGGGCCAGCCGCACCGTGCCGCCGCCGCTCCGGCCAAGCATCATACGCGGCTTCGGGATGTCGGCCTTCCGGACCGCCTCGCCGTCGTCCTGGAGGTAGGTGCGATGAACCGCCACCACCTCGCCGGCGAGGTTGCGGACCAGCGCGACCATCGCCGGGTAGCCGGCGCGGGTCTCGAAGTTCGCCAGATCGGGATGGAAGAGCAGGTCTGCGCCGTCCGGCACGACGAGGCCGCGGCTCACGAGATAGCGCTCCGCCGCCGTGCCCTGGATCGGCTGCGCGTGTTCCCGGATGAAGGAGATGTCCCGGGAGGCGTCCCGCTCGGGCTTCGGTGCGGAAGGGGGCTCCTGGCGCGCCGGGCCTTCGCCGGTCCAACCGGTCATCCCCGCAGCATGTGCAAACAGCGCCCGGTCCGCCAGGCCCGTGCCATGCGCCAGCGTCGAGAGTGGTCCCCCGCCATCGCCACCGTCGAAGTCGTGCCAGTCGCCGGCATGCTCGCCGCGCAGCATGATCACGCAGGAACCCGACCGCCGTGGCGGCGCGCCCTGGATGTTCGCCAGACGCCATTCGTCGCCCAGCCGCCGCCCGTTCGGGAACAGGCCCTGCACCCAGGCATGCGCCGTGTCCCGCAACCGCTGGACGATGGCCTCGAGGTCGTAGCGCGCCGGTGCCGTGGCAGCGTCGTTCAGGTCAATCAAGCAGCACCAGCCCGCGCTCGGCGCGCGTGATCGCGGTGTAGACCCAGCGGGCACGGTCCTCGGGTGTGCGGGAGAGGCCGTCGTCATAGACGACGACATTCTCCCACTGGCTGCCCTGCGCCTTGTGGCAGGTGATCGCGTAGCCCCAGGAGGTCTCGATCAGGCCGCGGAGCTCGCGCCAATCCTGCCGCGCGCGATCCGGCTGCAGTCGAACGTGGTCGTCGTAGTGCCCCTTGCAGAAGCGATGCCGGCCGGCGATCGCGAGGCCATCCTCCGTCGTAACGCTGGCACGGAAGGAAAGAGGGCCGTCATCCTCGATGTCGGTGAGGTTGACGAACATGCCGTTGACCAGGCCGAGGTCATGCCGGTTCTTGAGGCAGATAATCTTTTCGCTGCGGCCCTCCGGATAGGTGGCCGGAAATCCGGCCGCGGCCTTCATGGCGCCGTTCAGCCACAGCCTGGTGCTGTTCCGGCCGCAGATGACCTGTCCGCCGCGGAGCATCTGGGGCGCACCGACGGCGTTCCGTGGGAGCTTCCAGACATGCTCGTCATGTCCGCCGGGCGGGATCTCGATCCCCTGCCGCGCCATGGTGGCGAGGCGGATGATGGCGCTCTCGCCGGCCTGGCGGTGGATCTCGGTCAGCATCACGTCGGGCGGCGCCTCGGTGAAGGCTCCTGCGCCCTTGATCGGCGGCAGCTGGCCGGGATCGCCGAGCACGAGGATCGGCTTGCCGAAGGCGAGCAGGTCGGCCGCCATCTCCGGCCCAACCATGGAGACCTCGTCGAGCACGACCAGCGCGGCGTCCCGCACGCGCGACTGCTCGTTCAGCAGGAAGGAGGGCTTGTGGATGTCGGCGAGACGGAGCTGCAGCTTGCTGATCTGCGTCTCCGCAAAGGCCCGCTCGGCTGGCCCCACGCGGCGCAGATCGCGTTGGAGGTCGAACAGCTCCTTCTCGACGCGAGTGATCTCCTCCGGCGTTGCCTCCGAGACGCGGTAGATGAGCGAGTGGATGGTCGAGGCGGGCGTGCCCTTGCGCGTCATCACTAGCGCCGCCTTGCCCGTGAAGGCCGCGAACAGCACGCCGCCTGTGGTGTCGCCGTCGCGTGCCATGGGATCGAGGCCGAGCGCCTCGATGGCGGCGGCGGTGATCGTGCTCTTGCCGGTGCCGGCATAGCCGAAGAGGCGGAATACCTGCTGGTGGTCGCGCCGGGTCCGGTACCAGTCCACGATGGCTGCGATGGCGGCGGCCTGCTGCGGCGACGGTGTGATGCTCATGCCGGCGACTCCCAGCAGCGCGTGGCGTAGGGGCAGAGACGGCAGAGGAAGAAGTCGGAGGCCTGGGCGATGCGCGGCGGCAGCTCGCCCGCCTCAGCAGCGCGGAGGATGTCGACCGCGTGGTCGGAGAGGCGCTGCGCCTCGGCCGCATCGAACGGCACGGCTTCGTGATGCAGCGCCAGCGTGTCGCGGTTCAGCGCGGTGAGCAGCGCCACCTCGAGCTGGAGGTACGCCATGTAGAGCTGCACCTGCGCGAAGTAGATCGGCTTGGAGAGGCGCAGCCCGCGCTTGACCAGGTCGGTCCACGATTTTTGTCCGAGCGCCTTGTGCTCCCAGAGGGAAGGCCAGCGGATGCCAACATCTGGCCCGGCGACGATGACGCCATCCGCGTGGCCGCGCAGCTTGCCTCCCGCCGCGACGAAGCCGAACTGGCCGCCATCCGCGCCACGATCGCGCAGGTCGAAGCCGGCCAAGCGGAGCCAGCGGATGGAGAGTGCCTCGAACTGGTGCCCCGCATCGAAGACGCGGAGGATGCCGGCGTCGAAGTCGCGATCCTTCGGTGCGTGGGTGATCTCGTAGACCAGCTTGCGGGCGCAGGGCTCACCGACGCGGCTGCCCCCGAGATAGTCTCGCGGCACCTGCTGCCGCTGGCGCGCGAGCAGGGCAGCATCGATGTGCATGTTGATGCGCGCTGTCATGGCGGCGGCGTCGGTTGGCGACGCATCGCCTCGCCCATAGACGACACCGGAGCCGTGGTTCAGGTCGAGCAACACCGTCACCTCAGAAGGGAATGGGGTCATCGAGTGGGTCGCGCTCGGCGGCCTGGCGCTGCATCGATGCCTGAAACCCGTCGACGCAGGCTTCGATGATGCGGTCGATGTCCGCCGCGCTGCGGTTGTGGAACGGCGCCATGAGCTGCAGTTCGACGAGCACCTCGGCGAGCGGCCGCCGCGCCTCCTTGATCGCGCGCGCCTCCATCTGCGTCTTGTCGATCACGCCGTTTGACCTCCGCGCGAGCGCGCCACCGGCGTCGCAGCAGGCCATGCTGCAGAAGCGGTGGTGCGGGAACTCGCCGAGCCGCATCTCATGCACGTAGCCGAAGCCCTTCGCCTCTCGGCTGCACAGGGCGCAGACCAGGCGACGAACCTGGTCCTCCGGCGTGCAGCCCGGCAGCGGCATGGGCTTTGCGGCAGGAGCGCGAACCTCCCGCGGCCTGCTCCAGCGGCGGCGCGCCATGCCGCCATCAGCCGTTCAGCCAGGCCGGGCCATTGCCGAGCGGCGCCTGCGACGGCGGAGGCGCGGGCTGGGCGGGCTGCGCGGCGGCAGAGGAAGCCCAGGCCGGGGCGGCCGTCGCCGGCGCCTGGGGCGCGCCCGTGTTCGCCC
>NZ_JACADR010000519.1 GCF_016106005.1 Roseomonas rosulenta | reverse complement strand
GGTGCGGTGTCCGACGCGCCGGTCGGGGCGCATGACGGCGCGGTGCTGGCGCTGCTGGCGGGCGAGGCGCCGCAGGACGGCGCGATCGCGGATGTGCCGGGCGATGCCGATGGGCAGCGCGCCCTGGGCCGGTCGCTGCTGCTTGCGCCCCGGTTGCAGGCGCTGCTGGCCGCGCTGCGGCAGGCCGCCGACCAGCCCTGAAAGGCCGCGCGCGCATGTCGGCGCCCAGATGCCGAAGGCGCAGCATGGCGCGCAAAGGCGGATGAGAAAGCGCATGCGGGCGCGGTCCAGCGTCCGGTGCCGGCCCGCGCCCCCGCCCGCCCACCCTGTCCGCGAGACTGACGCCGCCGGGACGGGAGCGGGCCAGTGCCGAGGTTCACGGATGGTCTCGCGACCCAGGACGATCGCCGGAGCCTGCGAAGCGCTTCGCAGCGCGTGACGCCGGGCGCTGCGCCGCATCGCGGTTTCGTGTATCAAACGCCTGTCATGCGTTGGCTTCGCGCCTTCCTCGTCGCCTTCGCCGTGCTGCTCCCGGCCGCGCTGCCGGCGGCCGCGCAGCCCGGCGCACGCGTCGCGCTGGTGATGGGCGTGGGCGCCTATAGCGCCATCCCGCCGCTCGCCAACCCGCCCAACGACGCGCGCGCCCTGGCCGAGGCGCTGCGCAGGCTCGGCTTCGACACCGACCTGGTGCTCGACCCGGATCGCCTCGCCATGGAGCAGGCGGTGCGCCGGCTCGGCCAGCGGGCGGTGGGCGCCGAGGCGGCGCTGTTCTTCTACGCCGGCCACGCGCTGGAATTCGGCGGGCGCAACTGGCTGCTGCCGGTGACCACCGATATCCGCACCGACCGCGACCTGCGCTTCGAGGCGCTCGAGCTCGACAGCGTCTTGGCGCAGCTGGAATCCGCGCGGGTGTCGATCGTGCTGCTCGATGGCTGCCGCGACAATCCCTTCCGCCTGCGCCTCGCCTCCGCCACGCGCGGCATCGCCACCAGCCCGGGCCTGACGCCGGTGCGCGCCGCTGTCGGCACGCTGATCGCCTTCGCCACCGCGCCGGGCGAGGTGGCCGAGGACGGCACCGGCGCGCACAGCCCCTTCACCGCGGCGCTGCTGCGCAAGATCGGCACGCCGGGGCTCGAGCTGCGCTCCATGATGGCCGAGGTCCGGCGCGAGGTGCGCGAGGCGACCGGCGGTCGCCAGGTGCCCTGGGAGCATTCGGCGATGGAGGGCGCCTTCTACTTCATCCCCGCCGCGATCAACGTGCCGGCCGCGCAAGCGCCGGTCGCCGCGGCCCCGCGCGACGACCGCGCCGAGATCCTGTTCTGGGAGAGCGTGCGCGCCGGCAATACCGCCGCGGACTACCGTGCCTATCTCGAACGCTTTCCGGCCGGCACCTTCGCGCCGCTGGCGCGCGCGCGCCTCACGGCGATGGAGCCGCCCGCCGCCGCGCTGGCCGCGGTGGCGCCGGTGCCC
>NZ_JACADR010000518.1 GCF_016106005.1 Roseomonas rosulenta | reverse complement strand
GCCCTCGGGGAAGATCACCACCGGGCGCCCGGCCGCGACCGCGCCCTGGGCCGCGCGCACCATGCCGCGCAGCGCCGCCGCGCCCGCCGCGCGATCCACCGCGATATGCCCGCAGCGCGCCGCCAGACGGCCCCACAGCGGAATACTCGCCAGTTCCTGCTTGAGCACATAGACCGGGTCCCGCCCGTCCGGCAGCAGCGTGAGCCACACCACCGTATCGAAGGCCGATTGGTGCTTGGCGGCGATGATGGCGGGGCCGGTCGGCATGTGGGCCAGTCCGGTCACCTCCACGCGGATGCCGCAAATGACGCGCAGCGCCCCGAGCACCAGCCGGGCCCAGCCGCGGATGTAGCGGACCATCACCGGCGCCGGCGCGGCCAGCAGCAGCGTGCCGAACAGCACCGTGAGCACCGTGCCGCCGAGGAACACGAGGTTGAACAGCGCCGAGCGTAGCCAGATCACGTTCCCTGAGACTCCCGTCGCGGCACGAAGGACCCCGAAAGCCCCGCCCAGGCCCCCAGGTAGCGGGCATATTCACCCGCCAGCAATGCCCAGAGTTGTGGCCGCCACAGCGCGCCGGGCGCCCGCAGCGCCGCCGAGGGCACCGGGTGCGCCACCAGCTGCAGCCCCGGCATGGCGCGGCGCAGTTCCAGCATGGCGCGCGGCATGTGGTAGCCGGCCGTGACGATGCGCAGGGAGCGCAGCTCCTCCGCGCGCGCCCAGGCTGCCGCCTCGGCCGCATTGCCGCGGGTCGAGGCGGCGGCGCGGCCGACCGCGACCCGCCCCGCGAAAGGCGCGGCATCGATGCCGGCGGCGGTCGCGATCTCGGCCAGGCTGGCCTCGGGATGCGCGCCCGAGATCAGCAGCAGCCGCGCCTGGCCCTCGGACAGCAGGCGGAAACCTGTGGTGACGCGTTCGGACCCGCCAGTCAGCACGACGATGCCGTCGGTCTGCCCAAGGATCGGGGCGGCCGGGTCGATCGCGACGCGCAGGAAGGCGATGAAGCCCAGCAGCAGGGCGAGCGGGACGACCAGCAGGAGCGCCGTCCGCAGGAGACGGCGCCGCCGCGCACGGGATGCCTGGGTGGCGGCGCCGGCCGCATCCGCGGCGCCTGACGGGGATGTGGCGGACGTGCCGGGCAGGATAACGGGGTCCCGCGCGCCATCCGGGACCCCGGGGCCGGGCGCGCCGTACGGCACGCCTGCGTCCGGGGCGTGCCCCGGCACCCCCGGGTCGGGCACGCCATCGCGCATGCCGCTCATGGCAGGCGCCGCAGCCACAGGCGCACGGTCGCCTGGGTGGTGACCCAGCCGACCATCGCCGCCACCGGCGGCACCAGCGCCAGGTCCAGCCAGGGCAGGCCATGCCAGTCCGCCGCACCGGCCAGCGGCCCGGCCACGGCGGCGAGGCCCGCCAGCGCCGGCAACGCCAGCACCGTACCGCCCGCAGCACCCAGCGCCGCGAGGAAGGCGACACGCCGGGCGA
>NZ_JACADR010000517.1 GCF_016106005.1 Roseomonas rosulenta | reverse complement strand
CAGCGTGGCCGCGCGCCGCATCAGTCGAAGCTCGCGAGCAGCCGGTCGATCTCGGCCTGCGAGGTCGCCCCGCCGGGCAGTTGCGGACCGTTCGCCAGCGCCTGCCCCTCGGTGCGCGGCGCCGCCGGGGTGGCGGGGGCCGGCGCGCCGCGGCCGGAGGCATTGGCCACCGCCGCCTCCACCCGCGCCTCGATCGCCTTGAGCGCGCTCACCACCTTGCCGATGCGCTGGCCGGTGATGTCCTGGAAGGAACACGCCTCGTAGATGCGCGTCACCGCCCCCTGCAGCACCGCCGCCGCCGCCTCCGGCACTTCGGACTGCACGCGTTCCAGCGCCTCGCAGCAGTCGAGGATCTCGTTCGTCGCCTGCGCGGTGTGGCCCACGATGGCATCGAGCTCGTCGGTGGCCGAAGGGATATGCGCGCCGGTGATGTCATCCACCGAGAGCGCGGCGATCTCGGCCTTGGCGCGCGCGATGGTGCGCCCGAGGCCCTCGAGCTCGGCCAGCAGGCTCGCCTCGCGCGCCGTCAGGTCGCCCGACATGGAGCCGAGCACGGCGCGCACCGCCGCCTCGATCCGGTCGTCGCCGGGGCTGCCGTCAGGCATGGACCAGCACCTTCTCGATCTTCTCCTTCAGCGTCTTGGCGTTGAAGGGCTTCACGATGTAGTTCGACACGCCGGCCTGCTTCGCCGCGACCACGTTCTCGGTCTTGCTCTCGGCGGTGATCATGATGAAGGGCAGGTTCTTCAGCCGCGCATCGGCCCGCACCTCCTTCAGCAGGTCGAGCCCCGTCATCGGCGCCATGTTCCAGTCGCTGATCACAAGGCCGAAATTGCCGGCGCGCAGCTTGGCCAGCGCCTCCTGCCCGTCGGTGGCTTCATCGACGTTGTTGAAGTCGAGCTGCTTGAGCAGGTTGCGGATGATGCGCAGCATCGTGCGGTAGTCGTCCACGATGAGGACGTTGGTGGTCTTGTCCATCGGCCCTTGTGCCTCCTGTGTTCCGGTTCAGTCCGCCGCCGTGCGCCGGGCGCGGTGGCGCGCCAGCTCCGCCGTCACCAGCCGCGCCTGCTCGGCGCGCATCGCGCCGATCACGGGTGCGGCCTTGTGCTCGCCCATGCGGTCCAGGATCTCGACCAGCACCGGCATCTCGAGCTCATTGAAGATCGCCGCCGCGTCGCGCGGGCGCATCGCCTCATAGGTGCGCACCAGGCCGCGCCAGCCGGCCTCCTCGCGGTCGGTGCGCGAACGATCCAGCGTCTCGAGGCGCTGCTGCAGCGCGGCCAGTTCCTCGACGCGGCGCGCGAGGCGGCGCTCGGTGGCGGCGAGCACCACCTCCTGCGCGACCACCGCCTGCTCACGCGCCTCGATCTCGCCGCGCCGGGCGCGCAGTTGCTCAAGCAGGGCGCGCTCGGCGGCGCCGGCCGGGTCTGGCGCGCTGAACGGGATCGCCTGCGGCGCGGGCGCGGGTGCCGCCGGCAGATCCGAAGAGT
>NZ_JACADR010000516.1 GCF_016106005.1 Roseomonas rosulenta | reverse complement strand
CTCGGCCAGGGCGCGCAGCCGGCGAGTCTGCTCGCGCGACGCGGCCTCGGCCTCGGCCAGGGCGGCGCCGAGCATCGCGATCTCGGCCGGACCCGACGGCGCCGGGGCGTCGGGGAGGGGGCTGTCGCTGCGCAGGGCCTCGGCGATAGCCCGCGCGTGATCCGCCAAGCCGAGGAGTGGCGTGCGCAGCCCGCGCAAGGTGGCGCGCAGCGCAAGCGTGGCGGCCGCCAGCGTCAGCACCGCCAGCCCCGCCGCCCAGAGCAAGGGCCCGAATCCCGCCGTCGCCGGCGGGGCCCAGGCGACGAGGCGCCATTCCGGCGCCTCCTGCAGCGTCGCCACCGCGACAACGACCTGCGCGTCCGAGGCTGCGGTGGCGGCGGTCGCCACGCCGCGCGGCAGCGCCACCAGCACCGGCCAGTCCGGCAATTCGCCCGCCTGCCCGCCGGTTGCGGCCACGACGCGGCCGCGGCTGTCGAACAGCACCGCGCGCCCGGCGCCCATGGCGGCGGCCAGCCGGTCGGGGCGAAGAGCGAGGCTGAGCACCGCCTCGGTGCGGCCATCCCGGAGCAGCGGCACCATCAGCATCGGCGGCAGCGGTGCCGCGCCCGGGCCGGAGAGCATGTCGCTGACCCGCGGGCGCCCCGTCTCGACGGCCCACAGCCCGGCCGCGATGGCCGGCGTGGACGCGAGCGGCGTGCCGAAGGGCTGGCTGGTGTCGACCAGCATGCCGAGGCCGCGGTCGAGCACGCCGAGCGGCGTGCCGAGCGCACCCGCCAGGCGGCGCGCCGCGCTGTCGGCGGCGGCGAGGTCGGTGGCGAGCCGTGCCGCGTCGATCCCGCTGCCGAAGGCGAGCAGCGCCTGGCGGCGCGCCTCGATCTCCGTGTCGACGGCGCGGGCCATGCCCTGCGCGCCGTCGACCAGACGCGCTTCCGCTGCCGAGCGCGCCGACCGTTCGTGGAGGATGCCGAGCACGATTGCCCCAAGCAGCAGCGGCAGCACGGCCACGGCCACCAGGAGCACGAGGCGCGCGCCCAGCGTTGCCCCGCGGGTGCCGACCTGGCCCGAGCTCTGCCTCATCCCCTGTACGACCTGTTCCTGGTGCGGCGCGACGCCCCGCCGTAGCCATGACGTTCAACCAAAGGTTATTGCATTGCAAGTATTTAACGGTGTGCTGACGGCGCAGCGCGGTTCACGATACTGCCAGCGCCGCCGTATGATGTTAAGCTAGGGAAATGGTCGGCAGACGGGATCGGTGTGTTGCATGGCGTGGCGCGGCGGCAGCCCTCGTGCTGCTGGCGGGTTGCGCAACGGAGGAAGCGCCGCAGGAGACCCTTCCCCTGCCGCCGGAGCCGCCTGCGCGCCTGCAGGCTGGGCGGCAGGCCGCAGCGGCCGCTGCCCGGCCGCGGGCAAGCGAAGCCGAGACCCCAACTGCGCCGTCCGAGGCGCCATCGCCTGCCGCGGCCGTCGCGCCGCCCGCTGCCGAGATCCGAAGAGCTTA
>NZ_JACADR010000515.1 GCF_016106005.1 Roseomonas rosulenta | reverse complement strand
ACCCGGCAAGCCCTGCCGCCCCACCTGCCGCCGCGCCGGGGCTTCGCGCTGGCATGGGGCTTGCGCTCTCTGCCCCGCGCCACCCGGCCCCGCCGGCCGGGGCGGCGCACCGGCAACCGTGCCGCGCCGGCGGCGCGCGGGAGACGCATCTTGGCCACCAATGCTTACGCGAGCACGAAGACCCTGCTGGCCGCCCTGCTGCTGGCCCTCGGCCTCGTGCTGCCCGCCACGGGCCAGGAGGTCCGCATCAAGGACATCGCGGATGTCGAGGGCGTGCGCGACAACCAGCTGGTCGGCTACGGCCTGGTGGTGGGGCTGAACGGCACCGGGGACCGGCTGCGCTCGGCGGTGTTCACCCGGCAATCCCTGGTCGGCATGCTGGAGCGCCTGGGCGTCAACACGCGCGACAATGAACGCCAGCTGGATACGCGCAACGTCGCGGCCGTCATGGTCACCGCCAACCTGCCGCCCTTCGCGCGGCCCGGTTCGCGCATCGACATCTCGGTCTCCGCACTCGGCGATTCCACCAACCTCACGGGCGGCACGCTGCTGGTCACCCCGCTGCTCGGCGCGGACGGGGAGGTCTATGCGGTGGCGCAGGGCGCGGTCGCGACGGGCGCGATCAGCGCGCGCGGCGCGGGGACGACCGTCACGCGCGGCGTGCCGACCTCCGGGCGCATCGCCAATGGCGCGATCGTCGAGCGCGAGGTGCCTTTCGCGCTGGCGCAGCGCGACCGCGTGCGCCTCGCCCTGCGCAACCCCGACCTCACCACCGCGCGGCGCATTGCCGAGGCGATCAACCGGAGCCAGCGCGGCGAGCTCGCCGCCGCCACCGATTCGCGCACCGTGACCGTCAGCCTGGGCGGGCGCAGCCCGGTCGCCTTCCTTTCCGCCATCGAGCAGCTGCGCGTCACCCCGGACAACGTCGCCCGCGTGGTGATCGACGAGGCCTCCGGCACCATCGTCATGGGGGCCAATGTGCGCGTCTCCACCGTCGCGATCGCGCAGGGCAACCTCACCATCCGCGTGACCGAGACGCCGCAGGTCAGCCAGCCCAACCCGCTCGCGGGCGGCGAGACGGTGGTGGTGCCGCGCACCAGCATCGAGGTGGACGACCAGGCCAACCGGCGGCTCGGCGTGCTGCCGCAATCAGTCACGCTGCAGGACCTGGTGCGCGGGCTGAACAGCCTGGGCGTCGGCCCGCGCGACCTCATCACCATCCTGCAGGCGATCAAGGCCGCCGGCGCGCTGCAGGCCGAGCTGGAGGTCCGCTGATGGACGGCCTGCAGCCCGCCTGCCTCGGCGTCGCCCCGCACGGCCGGGTCGAAGCGGAACCCGACTGATGGACGCGCCCGCCCTGCCCCCCGCGCAGCCCCGCCCCCTGCGCGCGCCCGCCGCCGCGGGCAACGAGGCCGCGATGCGCCGTGCCGCCCGCGACTTCGAGGCGCAGGCCTTCGCCACGCTGCTCCAGCCCATCTTCGCCACCGTCGACGCCTCG
>NZ_JACADR010000514.1 GCF_016106005.1 Roseomonas rosulenta | reverse complement strand
CCGCCGGCGCACCCGCGATCTTCTCGCTGATCTCGATGATGGCGGCCAAGGCCTCGGCCACCCGGCGCGTCGAGGGCGCATCGCCGCCGAAGCGCGTCCCCAGGGCCACATCCATCGCCGCCCAGGCGGCCGCAGCCGTGCGCGCCGAATCGCCGGCGGCGCGCAGAGTCGCGACATCGGCACGGGCCTCGCCCTGCAGCGTGTCGAAGGTCGGCACGCCGGCCTTGTAGCGCGCTTCCCGGCGCGCCTCGTCGGCCAGCGCGGCGGTCTCCTCGGAACGCTGCCAGGTGAACAGGTCGCAGGCCCCGCCATCGCCGCGGCGGAACAGCGGCTGGTTGCGGATGGCGGCCATCAGCGTGCCGTCCGCCCCCTCGCCCGAAAGCCCGCCGATCGGCGCGCCGCGGCCATCGATGCCGTCCTCGTCGTCGAGGCGAGGGAAGCCGCTGTCCCAGTACTGCTCGCACAGTCCGGCAATCACCGCCGCGCCGTCGGCGAGGCCGCGCAGCCCGTCGAGGCGCACCAGGGCTTCCGTCATCCAGGCGGCGATCTCGAAGTCCTTCGCCTTGGTCGCGAGGCAGTCGATGCCGATCTTCTTCACTTCCCGCCAGGCGCCCTGCACGGCCGCGGGGTTGGCGTCCGGGTCGCCGCCGTCGATCGCGCGCTCGCCAGCGCGCGCGTCGTTGCGCTGCGTCCGGATGCGCTGATACACCGAGTTCGGCGAATAGTCCGGGCGCAGGTCCTCCCCGGCGCCATCGCCGGCGGGCAGCGGCGCCAGAAGATTGTCGATGTCCAGTACGCCTTCACCCATGCGCAGCCCCCTGTGTGACGCCCCTTACACCGCCCGGCCAGCGGCCCCGGCGCGCCACGCTAGCACGCTGGACTCGTTTCGCACGCCCCCTTACCGTCCCGCCTGCGGACGGAATTCCGTGCCGCCTTGCGAAGAACATGGGGTGCGTCCGGCATGGTGGCGATCGACCTGAAATCTCTTGTCGGGCGCATGAACGCGCTCACGCGTCGGCAGCTGGAGGCGGCGGCGGGGCTGACCCTGTCGCGCACCCACTACAACGTCGAGATCGAGCACGTGCTGATGAAGCTGGTCGAGACCAGCGGGTCGGACGTGGCCGCCGTGCTGCGCAAGGGCGGCGTCGATGCCGGGCGCGTCGCGAACGAACTCACCCGCGCTCTCGACAAGTTCAAGACCGGCAATTCGCGCGCGCCGTCCCTGTCGCCCGACATCGTGACCTGGCTGCGCGAGGCCTGGCTGCTGACCAGCCTCGAATCCGGCGCACCGAAGATCCGCTCGGGCCACCTGCTGGCCGCGCTGCTGAACGACGAGACGCTGGGCCGCACGGTCAAGGAAAGCGCACCGTCGCTGCTGAACCTACCGGCCGATGCGGTGCGCCGCAACCTCGGCGAGATGGCCGAGGGCAGCGAGGAAGCCGCCGAGGCGGCGGCGGAGCCCGCCGGCGGCGGCGCGCCCGGCGGAGCACCGGCGGGC
>NZ_JACADR010000513.1 GCF_016106005.1 Roseomonas rosulenta | reverse complement strand
GCCTCAGGCAGCACCTCCGGGACGAAGACGCCGGCGCCGGCGCGGCCCTCGGCATAGCCCTCGGCGACGAGGCGTTCGTAGGCGAGCACGACGGTCTGGCGGGAGACGCCGGCCTCGAGCGCCAGGGCGCGCGTCGAGGGCAGCCGCGCGCCCGGCTTCAGCCGGCCGTCGAGGACCGCAGCGCGGAAATGGCCGGCGAGCTGCTCCTGAAGCGGGAGCGCGCCCGCGGGGTCGGGCGCGAAGGCGCCCCAGAGCGGCGGGGCCTGGCGTCTCGGCATTGCCAACTGGACCGATCGGTTTCGCAGAACCGGTCATAGGGCATCGGACCGGTCAGGCGTAGCGAAAGCCTGCGCCAGCCCTCGCAGGAGACGCCGCCATGTATGTCCATCCCGCCTTCCGGACCGACACTGCCGATGCGCTCGCCATGCTCGGGGCGCGCGGCTTCGGGCTGCTGGTCATCGCCGATGCGGAAGGGCTGCCGCAGGCGGTCCACATTCCTTTCCTGGCCGCGCCGTGGGACGGCGATGGGCTTCGCATCGAACTGCACGTGGCGCGCAGCAACCCCATCCATGCGCTGATCGCGGATGCGGCGCGGCCGGCACTGCTCGCCGTGCAGGGCCCCGACGCCTACCTCTCGCCCGACTGGTACGGCGTGCCGAACCAGGTGCCGACCTGGACCTATACAGCGGTCCATCTCTCGGGCCAGGCCCGGACCTTCCCGGCGGAAGCCTTGACCGGCCATCTCGAACGTCTGTCCGAGGCCTTCGAGGGCCGCCTCGCCCCGAAGGCGCCATGGCGCATGGAGAAGGTCGAGCCGCAGCGACTGACCGCGATGATGCGCGCCATCGTCGGCATCGAGCTGCTAGTGCCGGCCGCCGGCATCGCCGCACAGCGCAAGCTGATCCAGCACAAGGGCACGACCGAGCACGAGGGCGCCATTGCCGGCCTCGCGGCGCGGCCCGATCCGGGCGCGCAGGCCGTCGCCGCGCTGATGGCCGGGACGCTCGCCGCGAAGCGTGCCGCCTAAGCCGCTTGACCCTCCCAACCTGGGAGACCGGCACGGTCCGCCCGCACGACGCAGAGGCCCCACGACCATGTCACGCATCCTTCCCTTCGCCCTCGCCGCCGCCCTGGCCGTCGGCGGCGGCATCGCCTGGCAGCAGGCCGGCCGGCCCGCCCAGGCGAACGGCCCCGCGGCCGCCCCTCCGCCCATGCCGGTGCCGGTCGCGCAGGCGATCCTGCGCGACCTGCCGGAGACGGCGGAATTCACCGGCTTCCTCGCCGCAGCGCGCAGCGTCGAGCTGCGCCCGCGCGTTGGCGGCATGATCGAGGCGGTGGACCTGCCCGAGGGCGGCCTGGTGCAGCCCGGCCAGGTTCTGTTCCGCCTCGACCAGCGGCCCTATCGCGCCGCGCTGGCGCGCGCCGAGGCCGCCCTCGCCGAGGCGCGCGAGCGGCATGCCCTGGCCGGGCGCCAGCATGCGCGCACGCAGAGCCTCGCGG
>NZ_JACADR010000512.1 GCF_016106005.1 Roseomonas rosulenta | reverse complement strand
GCGCGCGCAGCAGGTCGGCGCGTGGCCGGCCCGCCTCGATCGCGCGTTCGGCGAGGTCGATATCCGCCACGCCCTGCGCCGCCGTCGCGCCCTCGCGATAGGCGCCGGGGAAGGCCTCGCGCCAGCGCGCCAGCACCGGGGCCGCGGCGGCTTCGCCGCGCGTCGCCGCGAGGGCTTCCGCGAGCCTCTCGCCAAATCCGCGCGCCGCCTGCGCGATAGCCGATTCCAGCGCCGCCACATCGACCGCCGGCACCGCCCCCGGCCGTGTGGCGATGATGTAGTGCACGCGGGCCAGCGGCGCGTCGCCCAACGCGATGTAGTAGGCCGAGAGCCGCCCGTCATAGGCGCGCGCCACCATCGCGCCGATGCGTTCGCGCAGGCGCGTGTCGAAGGTGTCGCGCGGCAGCCAGGCGATGGCGGAGACGAAGCGCTCGAACGGATCGTGCCGCACGACCAGCGCCGCGCGCGGGCGGATCGTGAGGTCGAGCGCGCGGCGCGCCCCGGCCAGGACCGCCTCCTCCGGCGCCTGGAAGAGCTCGTCGCGCGGCCAGGTGTCGAGGATGTTGCGCAGCGCGCGCCCGTCGTGGCTGTCGGGCTCGACGCCCGCCATTTCGAGGATGCGGTCGCATTTGCGCCGCAGCAGCGGGATGGACCGCGGGTTGCGGTTGTAGGCCGCGGCGGCAAACAGGCCGAGGAACAGCCGCCCACCCACGACGCGCCCCTCGGCGTCGAAGATCCGGCTCGCCACCACGTCGGCGTGCTGCGGGCGGTGCACCGTCGCGCGCATATTGGCCTTGGCGACGGTGACCGGCGTCGGGTTGGAAAGCGCCGCGTGCACCGCGGGCGGGATCGCCGAGAGGTCGCGCAGCGCGTCGAAGACCGGCAGGCCCGGGTCCGCCAGCAGGCCGAGATTCTCCTGCGCCGCCACGCTGATCGTTCCGTCGGGCGCCATCGCGAAGCGGCGATGGCCGAGCAGCACGAAATTCTCCTCGACCAGCCAGCGCAGGAAGGCCGCGGCTTCCTCGGCCTCCGGCCCGCCGGGGGCCGTCACCTCGGCCTCGGCGCCGCGCAGCAGTGCCAGCATGGCGGGGAAGCCGGCGGTGGCGGCGCGCACATCGGTCATGGCGCGGGTCAGCGCGGCCTCGAGCGCGTCCAGCCCCTCGGCCGCGCGCGGCGGGAGTCCGGACAGCACGGGGCCGACGGCGCCCAGCGTCACGCGCATCATGCTCTCGCGCGCCGTCGCGGCGCCGTCCAGCGCCAGCAGCCGACCCGCGGCATCGCGCCGCACGCGCAGGATGGGGTGCAGCAGGGAGTCCACCGCGCGCCCGTGCAGCGCCAGGGCAGCGAGCACGGAATCGACCAGGAAGGGCATGTCGTCGGTGACGATCTCGGCCACGGCGCGCGGGCCGGTGCCGGGGCCCGGCGGCAGCACGCGCACCTTGGCGGTGCCGGGCGTGCGCTCGGCCGCGAAGGCAAACAGCGAGGCGGCGGCGGCGGCCAGCGCCTCGGGC
>NZ_JACADR010000511.1 GCF_016106005.1 Roseomonas rosulenta | reverse complement strand
ATGGAGGCCGCCCGCCCCGACCGCGCGCTGCCGCTACTGGCCGCGGCGCAGGCGGCCGCGCCCGACGACCCGCTGCTGCGCAGCAGCCTGGGCGAGGCGTTGCTCGGCCTCGGCCGCCCGCATGATGCCGAGCCCCACCTGGCTGCCGTGGCGCAGGCGCTGGCCGATCGCGCCGACGCCAAGGTCAATCACGGCCTGGCGCTGCTGCAATCGGGCCGCGCGGCGGAGGCGGTGGCGGTGCAGCGCGCCGCCATCGCGCAGGACCGCGCCTGCCGGCCCGCCTGGCACAACCTGCTGCTGGCGCTGAACTACCTGCCGGGCCTGACCGCCGCCGAGGTCGCAGCCGACCACCGCGCCTATGGCGAGGCCTTCCCGCCGCTGCCGCCGCGCCCCTTCGCGAACACGCGCGACCCGGACCGGCGGCTGCGCATCGGCTTCCTCTCGGGCGATTTCCGGGCGCATCCGGTCGGCTATTTCCTGGAAGCGGCGATCGCGGCGCACGACCGGCGCGACTTCGAACTTCTGGCCTATGCGAACCAGGCGGGCGGCGATGCGGCCACGGCCCGCTTCCGCGGGTTGTTCGATGGCTGGCGGCGCGTGCACGCCAGCCGGATGCGGCGGTTGCGGCGCAGATCCGGGCCGATGGCATCGACATCCTGGTCGATCTCTCGGGGCATACGCAGGGCACGCGGCTGGCTGTGCTCGACCATCGCCCCGCACCGGTGCAGGCGACGTGGATCGGCTATGCCAACACCACGGGATCGCGCGCGGTGGACTGGATCATCGCCGATGCGGTGAGCGTGCCGCCGGGCGAGGAGGGGCTGTATACCGAGCGCGTGATGCGCCTGCCGGGCTGCTACCTGTGCATCACGCCGCCGGGCTTCGCGCTGCCGCGCGGCGCGCTGCCGATGCTGGCCCGTGGGCATGCCACCTTCGGCTGCTTCAACGCGCCGATGAAGCTGAACGAGGACGTGCTCGGCGCCTGGGCGCGCATCCTGGCGGCGGTGCCGCGGGCGCGGCTGCTGCTGAAGTCCCGCGCGCTGGAGGATGCCGGCACGGCGGGCGCGATCCGCGCGCGCTTCGCGGCCGCGGGTGGGGATCTGGCGCGGCTCGACATCGAGGGGCACAGCCCGCGCCCGGCCTATCTCGCGCGCTACGCCGACGTGGACATGATGCTGGACCCGTTCCCCTTCCCCGGCGGCACCACTACGGCGGAAGCGATCCTTGCCGGCGTGCCGACGCTCACGCTGCGCGGGCGCGGCGGCATAATGAGCCGCAACGGCGAGACGCTGCTGACCGCCGCGGGCCTGGCCGACTGGATCGCGCAGGATGTCGAGGACTACGTCGTGCAGGCGGTGAGCCGCGCGCGCGACACGCAGACGCTTGCCCCTGTGCGCGCCCGTCTCGTACCGGGCGCGCTGGCCGATGGGCCGGGCATGGCGCGGCGGCTCGCGGCCGCCTGGCGGGCGATGTGGCGCGACTGGTGCGCGCGCGGCTGAGCGCGCGGCGGCGA
>NZ_JACADR010000510.1 GCF_016106005.1 Roseomonas rosulenta | reverse complement strand
CTACCGGCGCGACCAGCCTGAGCGCGCGATGCCCGACCGGCCCGCGGTCCGGTGGCTGCGCCCCGTGGCGGCCGTGGCGGTGCCGCTGCTGCTGGTCGCCGGCGGCCTCGCCGTGCTGGTCTGGCATCGGCGCCGGCAGGCGGACCGCCGCCGCGCTTGACCGGGCCGAGGCGGGGGATCATGTTCCCGCCGATTTTTGGCGGCGCGCCCTCGCGCCGCCTCCCCCCATGCGCGCCATGCGCGCCACGCACGAGGCCCGATGTCGAAGGAAGACATGATCGAGTTCAGCGGCCAGGTCGTTGAACTCCTCCCCAACGCCATGTTCCGCGTGAAGCTGGACAACGACCACCTGGTGCTGGCGCATACCAGCGGGAAGATGCGCAAGAACCGCATCCGCGTGCTCGCCGGCGACCGCGTGAACGTGGAGATGACGCCCTACGACCTGACCAAGGGCCGCATCACCTTCCGGTTCAAGTGACCGGCATGCGCCTCGGCCGCTTCCAGTAGCGCACACCATGCCGGACCAGCGCCCGGCGCTGGTGCTGGCGAGCGCCAGCCCGAGGCGCCTCGACCTTCTCGCCCGCCTCGGCATCGTGCCCGACCGGGTCATTGCCACCGACATCGACGAGACTCCGCTCAAGGCCGAGGTGCCGCGCCCGCACGCGGCGCGCCTGGCGCTGGCCAAGGCCGAAGCCGCCGCCGCGCAGGCGCCCGATGCGCTGGTGCTGGCGGCCGACACCGTGGTCGGCGTGGGCCGGCGCATCCTGCCCAAGGCGGAGACCGAGGATCAGGCGCGCGCCTGCCTGATGCTGATCTCGGGCCGCCGCCATCGCGTGACGACCGCGATCGTGCTGGCGCTGCCCGACGGGCGCCGCCTGAAGCGCGTGGTGGAGAGCGCGGTCACCTTCCAGCGCCTGACGGAACAGCAGATCGACGCCTACCTCGCCGGCGGCGAATGGCGCGGCAAGGCCGGCGGCTATGCCATCCAGGGCCACGCCGAGGCCTTCATCCGCTTCCTCTCGGGCAGCCATTCCAACGTGGTGGGCCTGCCGCTCTTCGAGACGGCGCAGCTGCTGCGCGGGATCGGATGGCTGCGGCCGTAGCGGCGCCAGGCGGCGTGGCGATCCACGTCAGCACCTCGCCGGGCGAGATCCGCACGGCCCTGGTGCAGGACGGCGCCGTCCTCGAGGCCTGGGTCGAGAGGCCGGCCCGCCCGGACGGCGTGGGGGACCTGCATCGCGGCCGCGTCGCCGCCCTTGCCCCTGCCATGTCAGGCGCCTTCATCGCGCTGGCGGACGGGCAGACCGGCTTCCTGCCGGAGAGCGAGGCCAGCGCTGCGCGCACCCCGATCGCCCAGGCGGTCAACGAGGGCATGATCCTGCCGCTGCGCACCACCCGCGCCGCGCAGGGCGGCAAGGGCCCGCGCGTGACGGCGCGGCTGACGGAGAAGGAGGCCGCGCGCATCGCCGCGGCACCACCCGGCGCGCCGCGCCTGGTCGCGCGCGGCCCGGATGCC
>NZ_JACADR010000051.1 GCF_016106005.1 Roseomonas rosulenta | reverse complement strand
GTCGGCGACGCGCCCCGGCCACGGCGTGAAGGATGCCGGCCCGCTGCTGGCGGCCGCGGCGCCCGAGGCGCGCGCCCGGCTGCTCGCGCAGGCGCGGCCTCTCGTGCTGCCGCGCGGCGCCGCGGTCTTTGCCCAGGACACGCCCGCCGAGCACCTGCACCTGATCCTGCAGGGCTCCGTCGGGCTGAGCACGATGGAGGAGGGCGGCGTCGCGACCCTGGTCGAGATCCTCGGCCCGGGCGATGCCTTCGCGGTCGGCGCGGTCATGCTCCAGCTGCCCTGCCCGGTCTCGGCCGCCACGCTGGCGCCGTCGCGCATCCTGGCGATCCCGGCCGAGCAGATCCGCGCCGAGGCGATGGGCGATGCCGGGCTGATGCACGCGGCGATGGACCAGATGGCGCGGCAGTGGCGGCTGCTGGTGGACCAGGTGGTGGACCTCAAGACCCGCGACGCGACGCAGCGCGCGGCGCGCTTCCTGGCGCGGCGGCTGCCGAGCCCACGTGGCGCGGTCGAGTTGCCCGAGCCGCGCTCGGCGATCGCCGCGCGGCTGGGGATGACGCCCGAGAGCCTGTCGCGCGCGCTGCATGGGCTGGAGGCCGCGGGTCTGCTCCGCCTGCATGGGCGGCGCGTGGACGTCCCGGACCGTGCGGCGCTGCTGCGCCTGGCGCTGCCCCGCACGGAGCACCGCGCGCGCACGGCGTGACGTGAGGCCGACAGGGCGCGCCCCCTTCGCGCGGAAGCCCGGGCATGCTGCGATGCGCGACCAACCGAAGGGGGAAACCGCCATGGCGCGCGTGCCGGACATGACCGTCAATGACCTGGCCGAGGCCGATCGCGACCTGCTCAAGCGCAACATCGCGCTGCATCGCGCACTCACCAACAGCCCGAACGGGGCGCGCGCCTTCTCGGGCCTCGGGCAGTTCATCCGCTATGGCTCGAAGCTCGATCCGCGGCTGCGCGAGCTGGCGATCCTGCAGGTCGGCTGGCTGGCACGGTCGCCCTATGAATGGTCGCACCATGTGAAGATCGGCTTCGACTTCGGCGTGACCGAGGCCGACATCCACGCGCTGATCGCCGAGAGCGAGGGGCGGCAATCCGGCCTCGAGCCCGTGGCGCAGCTGGTGCTGCTGGCGGCGCGCGAGGCGTATCACGGCCCGGGCGTGAGCGAGGCCACCTTCGAGCGCCTGCGCGCGCATTTCGACAATGAAAGGCTGGTCGACCTGGTGATGGTGATCGCCTTCTACTGCGCGGTGGTGCGGGTGCTGGCCTCGCTCGATATCCGGGTGGAGCCGGACTACCAGCCCTACCTGGACCGCTTCCCGCTGCCTGGCTGAGGCGCGGGCGCGGCTTGCGTGAAGCGCTGTGCGCCCCACCTGCCGCGCATGACACTGCTCTCCGCCATCGGGATCCTGTGCACCGCCGCGCTGTTCGGCGGCATGGCCTTCTTCGCCGCGGTGGTGGCACCGGTGACCTTCACGCGGCTGCCGCCGGAGATGGCCGGGCGCTTCGTCCGCGGGATGTTCCCGATCTACTACCTGTGGGTGCTGGGCACGGCGGGGGCGGGGGCGGTGGCGCTGCTGCCGCTGCGCGTGGCGGATGCGCTGGTGCTGGCGGCGATCGCCGCCAGCACCGCCTGGCTGCGGCAGTCGCTGATGCCGCGTATCAATGCGCTGTCGGACGCCGCGCAGGCGGGCGACGCGGCGGCGAAGGCCGGATTCGACCGGGCGCACCGGCTGTCGGTGATCGTGAATGTCGTGCAGATGGTCGTCGCAGCGGGGCTTCTCGCCCGCTTCGCGTGACGGCCGGCGGCGGGGCACGAGGGTGGCGCGGCGCATGGCGCCCGCGCGTCGAGCGCATGGTCATTCCACTCGACGTGCAATGCTGCACTGCGTCAGGTTGACGCCATGAATCCGCTGCTGCGCCCCGCGCTGCCGATCCTGATCGGCGTGTCCGTCATGCTGTCCCTCGCCATGGGCATCCGCCAGAGCCTGGGGCTGTTCATGGGGCCGGCGACGCAGGACCTGGGCATGGCGGTGGCGCAGTTCACGCTGGCCATCGCGGTGCAGAACCTGGGCTGGGGGTTCCTCACGCCCTTCGCCGGGGCGGCGACCTCGCGCTGGGGCTTCCGGCCGGTGCTCGTGGTGGGCGTGCTCGCCTACCTGGCGGGGCTGGGGCTGATGGCGTTGGCGCAGGGAGCGGTGATGCTGATGATCGGCGCGGGGCTGCTGATCGGCCTCGCGCTGGCCTGCACCGGCAGCGGCATGGCGCTGGCGGTGGCGTCGCGCCCGGTGCCGGCGGCGCTGAGATCGACCGCGCTCGGCATGGTCTCGGCGGCCGGGTCGGTGGGGGCGCTGATCGCCGCGCCGATCGGCCAGATGCTGGCGGAAGGCTGGGGCTGGCGGGCCGGGGTGATCGGCTTCCTGGTGCTGGGCCTGGCGATGGCGCCGGCGGCCTGGATTGCCGGGCGCGTCGATGCGCTGCCGCTGCCGCCGTTGGCGAAGGGCGAATCGCCGCGCATGGGCGTGGCGCTGCGCCAGGCCATGACGCATGTGCCCTTCCTGGTGATGGCCGGCGCCTATTTCGTCTGCGGGCTGCAGCTGGTGTTCCTGACCACGCACCTGCCCTCCTACCTCGCGCTGTGCGGGCAGGACCCGATGCTCTCGGCCAAGGCGCTGGGCACGATCGGCGGGTTCAACGTGCTGGGGTCGCTGTTCTTCGGCTGGGCCGGCGGGCGGTGGAACAAGGGGGCGCTGCTGGGGGGCATCTACCTGGTGCGCTCGCTCGTGCTCGGGCTGTATTTCGCCTGGCCGCCCTCCGAGGCCTCGACCCTCGTTTTCGCCGCCATCATGGGCTTCCTGTGGCTGGGCGTCGCACCGCTGGTGGCGGGGCTGGTCGCCGAGTATTTCGGCCTGCGCTTCCAGGCGATGATCCAGGGCATTGCCTTCATGTCGCACCAGCTGGGCTCGTTCCTCGGGGCCTTCGGTGGCGGGCTGCTGTTCGACCTGAACGGGGACTACGTGCTGGCCTGGCAACTGGGTGTGGGCATGGGGCTGACGGCGGGGGCTGTGCAGGTGGCCTATGCGTTGCGGTGGCGGCCGCCGGCGCCGGACCCGCGCCCCGTCCCCGCGTAACGGCTCCCGGCGGCCCGATTCCCTGCGTCGGACCTGCAGCGCACGGCGCGACGGCAAGGCCGGCGAATGCGGGGCGCCGGCAGGGTGAGGGTGGCACCACATTTCGGATCGCGCCCGGCGCGATCCCGTAACGCGGAGCGCGTCCGCGCCCAGCGCGCCCGCCGTCGCCCATGCGCCGGTACGTGGCGCGGAGCCCGGTCGGCGGATGCAGGTGCCCGGCGATTGAGCAATCGCAGATACTCCTCCGGCTTTGCGGTGCGCCCACAATCCCGTATGTGCCGGGCAGCTTGTCGTCCTAGGGAGGGACCCCCGCATGAACCGTCGCGCCCTGATGGGGGCCGCGGCTGCCGCCGCCCCCGCCGCCCTCGCCGCGCCTGCGCTGGCGCAGACGCAGAACCCCGAGGTGCGCTGGCGCCTCACCTCCTCCTTCCCGCGCAACCTCGACGTGCTGTTCGGCACTGGCGAGAGCATCGCACGCCGGGTGGGCGAGCTGACCGACGGGCGCTTCCGCATCACCGTCTTCCCGGGGGGCGAGATCGCACCGCCGCTCGCGGCGCTGGATGCGGTGCAGTCGGGCGCGGTCGAATGCGCGCACACCGCGCCCTACTACTACGTGGGCAAGGAGCCGGGCTTCGCCTTCTTCACGGCGATGCCCTTCGGGCTGAACAACCGCATGTACAACGCCTGGTTCCGCCATGGCGGCGGCGGCGAGCTCTCCGCCGAGTTGATGGGCGAATACAATGCCGTGTCCTTCCCGGCCGGCGACACCGGCGCGCAGATGGGCGGCTGGTTCCGCAACGAGGTGCCGAACCTCGCGGCACTGAACGGGCTGAAGTTCCGCATCGCCGGCTTCGCCGGGCAGGTGTTCCAGCGCCTGGGTGCGGCGCCGACGCAGGTGGCGGCGGCCGACATCTATCCCTCACTCGAGCGCGGGACCCTCGATGCCGTGGAGTTCGTCGGGCCGCATGACGACGAGAAGCTCGGCTTCGTCCGCGTGGCCCGCTTCTACTACGCGCCAGGCTTCTGGGAGCCGGGCGCGCGGCTGCACTTCATGGCCAACCGCGCAGCCTATGCGGCGCTGCCCGACACCTACAAGAACGCCATCGCGGTGGCCTGCGCCGAGGCCGACACCACCATGCTGGCCCGCTACGACGACCTGAACCCGAAGGCGCTGCGCCGCCTGGTGGCGGCCGGGGCGCAGCTGCGCTTCTTCAACCGCGACATCATGCAGGCGGCCTGGAATGCCGCGCACGAGGTCTATGCCGAGACCTCGGCGCGCAATGCGCGGTTCAAGAAGATCTGGGAGTCCTACCAGCCGTATCGGAACGAATCCTTCCAGTGGTTCCGGGTGGCGGAGAATTCCTTCGACAACTTCGCCTTCCCGGCGGCCGCTGCCGCGCGCTGAAGCGCGCGGCAGCCGAGTCGTCCTGCGTCCCTGGGGCGGCGGCCATCCGGCCGCCTTGCCTTCGCGCCGTCACCTGCCGCGCTCAGCGCCTTGGCTGGTCTGCGCGCGGTCGCGCATCGCGCCCCCCGATCGCGGCAGGGCCGCGGTGGGCAGTGCGCTCGGCCCGCATGGCGGAAGTTTCACCCTGATGGCCCGATTCATGCCATGAGCGGATAGGCATAAGCTTGGCTCATTGCACCCACGGATTCGCCCATGGATTTCGGTTCGCTCTTCTCCGCCCTGCTCATGGGCATCGTCGAGGGGCTCACCGAGTTCCTGCCGATCTCCTCGACCGGCCACCTGATCCTGCTGGGCGAGTTGATCGGCTTCCGCGGGCCGCCGGGCAAGACCTTCGAGATCTCGATCCAGCTCGGCGCCATCCTGGCCGTGGTGGTGATCTATCGGCACCTCATCCTCGGCCTGCTGCGCGGCATGTGGCGGCCGGGGCTTGAGCGCTTCTACGTGCTGAACCTGGTGCTGGCCTTCCTGCCGGCGGCCATCATCGGTGCGACGCTGCATTCCACCATCACCGGCCTGCTGTTCAATCCCTGGGTGGTCTGTGTCGCGCTGATCGTGGGCGGCATCGCGATCATCGTGATCGAGCGCGCCCGGCCCGCCGCCTCGATCCATTCGGTACCGGAGATCGGCCCGCTCGCCGCCGTGCTGATCGGCTGCGGCCAGGCGCTGGCGATGATCCCGGGGACCTCGCGATCCGGTGCGACGATCATCACCGCGCTGGTAATCGGGGTGGACCGCAAGACCGCGGCCGAATTCTCCTTCGTGCTCGCGATCCCGACGATGCTCGCGGCCACGGTCTATTCGCTGTGGAAGGCGCGCGCCGAGATCGATGTCTCGGGCTTCGGTCAGATCGGTATCGGCTTCCTCGCAGCCTTCGCGCTGGCCTATGTCACGGTGCGCGCGGTGCTGGCGGTGATCGGGCGGATCGGCTTCACGCCCTTCGGCTGGTATCGGATCGGGCTGGGGGTGGTGATGATGGCGGTGCTGGCGCTGCGGTGATGGCTGGCGGTCAGAGGCTTCCGAAACCTTGACGAGCGCGCCTGCCCGAAGCGCCCGCTGGCTGCCCTGGTCCCTTCTGGGCGTCGCGATCGCCGCGCTTGCCTGGAGGGCTGGCTCCGACCTGGATCAGGCGATCGCGGCGCTCGGCTTTCCCTATGGCCTCGACTACGGCGAGGGCGTGGTCCTGAACCAGGCCAGGCTGCTGTCCGAGGGGCGGGCCTTCGGCGACATCACCCAGTATCCATTCATCGTCTTCAACTACACGCCGGTCTACCACCTAGTCCTGAATGCGGTCGCTGCATGTCCGTTCGATGCCCTGGCGGCCGGGCGTGCGATATCCATCGCAGCGACGCTTGCGATCGCGGCGCTGATGGCCTTGCTCGTGCGCGACGGTCTGGGGCAGAGCGTCGATGGCCGTTCGCGCGCCCTCGGCATGCTGATCGGCGCGGGCTGCGTCTTCGCGGTCCAGCCGGTCGCGCTGTGGATTCCGCTCGCACGGGTGGACATGCTCGCGCTCGCATTCGGCTTCGCCGGGCTGTGGACGGCCTGCCGCATGGACGGCCGACGCGGCATGATCCTTCTGGCGGGGCTCTGCTTCACGCTGTCGGTGTTCACCAAGCAGACCGAGATCGCTGCGCCGGCCGCCGCCATGGCCGGGTTGCTGCTGGTCCGGGCAGGCGAAGCAGTGCGCCTGGCCGCCGCCTGCTTTCTGTTTGGCACCATCGGCCTCGCGCTGTGCTTCGCGTTCTGGGGCACGGCGTTCTTCGAGCATGCGTTCGTCTACAACGTGAACCGCTATGACTGGCAGGTGCTGGGGGAGCACCTGGGAAACCTGCTGCGGCACGCCGCTTTCATCGTCTTCGCCTGCCTCGCCATCGCGCACGGACGCACCCTGGTCGGGGAGAGGCCGACCGACGGGGCCGCCACGGGCAGGCCGCGCAGGACCCTGTTGATCCTCGGCGTCTATCTGTTGTTCAGCGGCCTGACGCTTGGCTTCGCCGGCAAGGTTGCCGCGACGCTGAACTACCTGATCGAGTTCCTCTGCTGCTGCGCGGTGCTCACCGGGATCCTGTTCGGCTGGCTCGCCGGCGGCAGGATCACGCAGGGCACGAACCAGGGTGGCACCAAGGGAGACGCTGCCGTCGCCGTCATCCTCTCGCTGCTGCTGATCTTCCAGATCGCCGCCACGCATACGCCGCCACACGAGTTGCTGGCGCAACGGGCGATGGTGCGACCCATGCTCGATGACCTGGTCGCCGAGATACGCATGGCCGATCGGCCGGTGCTGGCGCGGGACTTCGTCCTGCTCCTGCGCGCCGGGAAGGAGCCGGGCTGGGAACCGGCGATGTTCGTCGAACTGGCGGAGGCGGGGCTGTGGGACGAAGGGCTCATCATCGGGCGCATCGACCGGGGCGATTTTGCCTTCGCGCTCTTCGACGCCGCCCCGCGCGGCGGCGGTACCGGCGACAGCATCTCGGCGGCGATGCGGGCGGCGATCGCCCGCGCCTTCCCCATACGCGAAAGGCGAGGCTGGCTTATGCTGGAGCGTCCCGCCGAGCCCGCCGGCGCAACACCCTGAGCCGCCGGCAGCCGGCCTCAGGCCGCGCGCCGCGCCTCGATACCGCCGCGCAGTTCCAGCACGCCCACCACCTGCCCAAGGTTTCCGGCCACCAGGTGCACCATGCCGGCGGGAATGGCATCGAGCGCGATCTCGACGCGCATCGCCTCGCCCTCGCGCCGCACCAGCAGCAGGTCGGGCACCAGGTCGCGCTTCGCGAGCGGTTGCAGAAGGCGCGGGATCAGCCCCGGCGAGGCCTCCGCCAGCAGGTGGAAGCGCGCGGCAACGGGCAGGTCGGGGTCGGTCATGGCAATCTTCGCGTCAGGCAGGGGAAGGAAGGGCGGCGCAGGCCGATCGGCCGAGGGCGCGCCCGCCCCGGAGCGCGTCCCTAACGGGCCGTGCCGGTAATTCGATCTGCGTTGCGCCGAAGCGATGCCATGACCCAAGCCTATCCAGCGAGTGGCAGCGGCGCCAGGGGCACGCGTCACGGAACGGGCACGGGGCAGAAAAGAACAATCTCCGTTCGTCCGTGATGGCCGGCGCTGCGCGCCACGCCATGCCACGCATCCTTCGGCGCAGCATTCGTGCGGGCCCGCATGGCCGCGGCCGGCGATTGCGACGGCGCGCCCCGGGCACTGCGCGAGCCGCCTCGCTGGGCCGCTGGCAGCCGAAGCTGCGGGGCCGGATTCCAGCCGCGGGCGATCTGATCTAGCCTGGGGCGCAGCCACCGGGAGCCCCGCCATGCGCCGCCGCCACGTGATCCTCGCCGCCCCCGCGCTGCTGGCCGCGCCGGCGCTCGCGCAGCCCTATCCGGGGCCGGTGCGGATCATCGTGCCCTTCGCCACCGGCGGTACCACCGACATTATCGCACGCCTGATCGCCGATGAGATGGGCCGGCGGCTGTCCACCACCGTGATCGTCGAGAACCGGCCCGGCGCCGGCGCGACGCTCGGGACCGGGCTGGTGGCGCGGGCCGCGCCGGATGGCACGACGCTGCTGGTCTCGACCATCTCGGGCATGGCGGTGGGCAACACGCTGTACCGCGACCGTATCCAATGGGATGCCGACCGCGACTTCGCGCATATCGCGACCATCCTCGGCACGCCCTACCTCCTGCTGGTCAACCCGGCGACGCAGATGCACTCGATCGCCGACTTCATCGCCGCGGCGAAGGCGCCGGGCGGCGTCGCCTATGCCACCAGCGGCATCGGCTCGGTGCCGCATCTGGTTGGGCTGCGCCTCGCGCAGGCGGCGGGGTTCGAGCTGCAGCACATTCCCTATCGCGGCGGGTCTCAGGCCGCGACGGATGCGATCGCGGGCGTGGTGCCGTCGGTGATGGACAGCCTGACCGCGGCGTCGGCCTATATCCGGGCGGGGTCGCTGCGCGCGCTGGCCTTCACCACGCGGGAGCGCATCGCCGACTTCCCTGCCATCCCGACCTTCGTCGAGAGTGGCTTCCCCGACATCATCGCCGATGGGTGGGCGGGCATCGCCGCGCCGGCCGGCACGCCGCGCGCGCTGCAGGAACGCCTGGCGGCGGCGATCCGCGAGGCGATGGCGGCACCGCAGGTGGCGCGCCGCTATGCCGAGACGGCCACGCTGCCGGGCACGCTGTTCCTCGACGACGCGCAGGCCTTCGTGCGCGCCGAGATCGCTGCCTGGGCGCCGGTGGTGCGGGCCTCGGGCGCCACGCCCGGGTGAGCAGGCGCGCCGTCCGCCGCGCCGCATTTCCACTGGCGCGCCGCGCCGCGCCGGGTTTTGATCATCGTCAAGGACTGCGCGACATCCCCGCGCGATGAGGCGGGGCGCTCAGATCCACACAGGGAGGAGACCAGCCATGGCACGTGTCGCACTCGTCACCGGAGGCCAGCGCGGCATCGGTGCCGCCATCAGCGAGGCCCTGCAGGCCGCCGGCCGGAAGGTGGTCGCGTCCTATGCCGGCAACGACGCCGCCGCGGAGGCCTTCACCAAGCGCACCGGCATCCCCTGCTACAAGTTCGACGTGGCGGACTACGAGCAATGCGCCGCGGTGATGAAGCAGATCGACGCCGAGGTCGGCCCGGTCGAGATCCTGGTGAACAACGCCGGCATCACCCGCGACGCCACCATGAAGCGCCTGTCGCGCGACATGTGGGACGCGGTGATCGATACCAACCTCGGCTCCTGCTACAACATGTGCAAGCTGGCCTGGGATGGCATGACGGCGAAGAAGTTCGGCCGCATCGTCAACATCGGGTCGGTCAATGGCCAGGCCGGGCAGTATGGCCAGGTGAACTACGCGGCCGCCAAGTCCGGCATCCATGGCTTCACCAAGGCGCTGGCCCAGGAAGGCGCGCGGTCGCAGATCACGGTGAACGCCATCGCGCCCGGCTACGTGGATACCGAGATGGTGCGGGCCGTGCCGCCGGACGTGCTTGAGAAGATCGTCGCGCGCATCCCGATGGGCCGGCTGGGGCGCGCCTACGATATCGCGCGCGGCGTAGTGTTCCTGACCGCCGACGATGCCGACTTCATCACCGGGTCGACGCTGTCGATCAACGGCGGGCAGCATATGTACTGACGGCCGACCCGGCGCAGGCCAGGTCCCGCCGGCGCCGGACGCGGACGCCAGTCTGACGCGCGACGTGCCGCATGGCAGTATCGCCGCTGCCAACGGGAAGGTCACAAACATGGGCTACGCCATCATCGCCTGGGACGGGCCCGACCCCGCGCGGCGCGCGGCTGCGCGCGACAGGCACATGGCGGTGCTCACGCGCTGGGCGGGCGATGGGCGCCTCGCGCTCGGCGTGCCGCTGTTCACGCCGGAGTGGCAGCCGGCAGGATCGCTGATGGTGCTGGAGGTGCCGGACCGTGCGGGACTCGACGCCTATCTCGCGGAGGAGCCCTTCGCGACGCAGGGCGTTTGGGAGCGCTGGACGGTGCATCCATTCCGGATCGCGCCTCTGCCCTATCGCCCGCTGCCGCAGCCGGGAGATCCGGTCTCCGCCACGCGCAGCCATACCGTCATCGTCGCGATGGACGGCACGGACGCGGAGGCGCCGGCGCGCCGCCTGGCGGTGCGCGCGCAGCACATGGCGCGCGTCGGGCCGATGGCCGAACGGGGCGTGCTGGCGATGGGCGGCGCGATCCTGGACGACGCCGGCGCGATGCGCGGGTCGATCGCGGTGACGCGCCACGCGACCGACGCCGAGGCGCAGGCCTGGATCGCCGAGGACCCCTACGTGACCGGCGGCGTCTGGCGCGACATCACGCTGCACGGGACGCGCTTCGCGGGGCTGCCTTACCGGGCGCTGCCGGGGGCATGACGGACGCCGCCTGCCGCCTGGAGGGCCGTCGCGCCGCGACGGATGCCGGCCGCGCTGCGCCCATCGCATTATGGCTTGGGCTTGCGGTGCTGCTCGTGCCGGTGGTCCTGGTGCCGGTGCCACCCTTGCTCGACCTGCCGAACCACATGGCCCGGTGGCACCTGCTGGTCGACGCCATGGTGCATGGCCGGGAACACCCCTATTTCGTGGTCGACTGGTCGCATGCCTCGGTCAATACCGCCGTGGACATGCTGGCGGTGCTGCTGGGCGCCGTGGCCGGCGCGGAGGTGGCAGGACGGGTGATCTGCGGTCTCGCCGTGGTCCTGCCGCCGCTTGGCGCGGCGATGCTCAACCGTTCGCTGTTCGGCGGCTGGCACTGGTGGATGGCGGGGATGCCGGTGCTCGCCTGGAACGGCAGCCTTCTGATGGGCCTGGTCACCTTCCAGATCGGCGCTGGTCTTGCGCTGCTGATTGCGGCCTTCGACCATGATGTGCTGCGCCGCCGTCCGCGGGCGCTGCGCTTCGTGGCGCGCGCCGGGGCCACGGGGCTGTTGCTTTTCGTGCATCCCTTTGCCGCGGCCTTCCTGGCGCTGTTGCTGGGCGGGCTCGCCGTCGGCCGCCGCCTTGGCGGACCGGGCCGCGCGCTGCGCCGGATGCCCGGACTGCTCGTCACCGGGGCGGCCTGCATCCTGCCGGTCGTGCTCTACCTGGCGCTCACGCCTGTTCCGCCGATGCAGGACATGCCGGATGAGAGCATCCGGGTGCCGGACCGCGGCGGAATCGCGCAGCGTCTGTCTTTTGCGTTCGGCATCCTGGTCGGCGCGCAGACGACCTACGACATCAATACCGAGTGGCTCTGGCTGGTGCCGCTCTGGATCGCCGTGGTGGCAGCGATGCTCCTTGGTCGGGGCATGCGCGGGCATCACGGCATTCTCCTGGTCGCGGGCGGCCTGGCCCTGCTCGGCGCGACGATGCCCGCCTATGTCGTCGGCAATGCGATGTCGAACTGGCGCGTTGCGGCGCTGGTGGGGCTGACGCTCGTCGCCGGCTGCCGCCCGGCGGTGCCCTTTCCGGTGCGCCCTGGCGCCGGCGCCGCATTCGCGGCCGCGCTGTTCGCGGTCGGCGCATTGCGCACCGCCTGGGTGGGCGCCGTGTGGTGGCCGGCTCGCGCCGATGTCGTCGCCGTGCAGCGGGTGATCGCGCAAGTGCCGAGCGGCGCGATCATGCTGATGGCGGAGCATAGCCCGGATCTGAGAGGCGATCCGCCGTCCCCCCGCCACCGCGTGTTCATTGGAGGATGGCAACTCTATTGGCATCTTGGGACTCTCGCAGTTACTTGGCGCGACGCCTTCGTTCCGACTCTGTTCACCGGTCGTGGCAAGCAGCCGCTCCGCCCCCGCTTCCCCTGGGATGCGCTCGCCGTACCGGACGGGTGGGCATTCTCGCTGCATCTGCTGGCACTGCCCCCCGAAGTGCTTCGCGAACGCCTGGCCGCCGATCCGTACCTCGCTGGCGCGCGCTACCTCGCGGACTGGAGGAACAGCTTCGAGTTCCTGCTGGTGCTGAACGCGGACCAGCCGGACAGGGAGGGACCGATCCCGCGAATTCCTGGCATCGAACTGGTGGCCGACGAGGGCTTCGCGCAGCTCTGGCGCATCGTGCCGTCGCGACGGGACAGGCAGGGCTCTGCCGAGCCGAGCCAATAGGGGAAGCAACGGTGGATCTGCTCGAACAGGACATCCTCGGCGATGCCATCGGGGACCACTGGTACTACCGCAGCAAGTCGCGCGCGATGCTGCGCCTGCTGGAAGGCGTGGCGCCGCGCTCGATGCTCGACATCGGCGCCGGGTCCGGTTTCTTCGCGCGCGAGTTACTGGCGCGGGGCGGTGCCGAGCGCGCGACCTGCGTCGACCCGAACTACCCGACTGATCGCGACGATGCGGTGGCGGGCAAGCCACTACTCTTCCGTCGCGACGTCACCGCCACCGATGCCGACTTGCTGTTGCTGATGGATGTGCTCGAGCATGTCGATGACGACGTGGCGCTGCTTGGCGGGTATGCGCGCATGGCACCGCGCGGCGCCACGGTGCTGCTGACGGTGCCAGCCTTCGAATGGCTCTGGAGCGGGCACGATGTCTATCTCGGCCACCGTCGCCGCTACACCGTGGCACGGCTGGAGGCGACGGCGCACTCGGCCGGCGTGGCCGTCGATCGCGCCTGCTACTTCTTCGCCGGCGTCTTCCCGTTAGCCGCGGCACTCCGCCTGCCCGGCGCGCTGCGCCGCGGCGCCACCGGCCAGGAGCCGCCGCCGCGCTGCGAGATGCGCCGCCATGGGGCGCTGGCCAACGCATTGCTGGGGGCTATCTGCGCCGCCGAACTGCCGGCGATGCCCTTCAACCGGCTGTTCGGCCTCACTGTCTTCCTGCGCGGCCGCGTGGCGTAGGCCGGGCTACGCCGCCGCCTTCGCCGCCACCTCGAAGGACGCCCCCGTCTTATCCCGCATCTCCTCGAGGCTCACCCCCGGCGCCAGTTCGGTCAGCACCAGCCGCGTTGCCCCCTTGCGCGCGATCTCGAACACGCCGAGGTCGCTGATGACCATGTCCACCACCCGTGCGCCGGTCAGCGGCAGGGTGCATTCGGGCAGCAGCTTCGGCTTGCCGCCGGCGGTGTGCTCCATCAGCACGATGACCCGCTTCACGCCGGCGACCAGGTCCATCGCCCCGCCCATCCCCTTCACCATCTTGCCGGGGATCATCCAGTTCGCGAGGTCGCCGTTCGCAGCCACCTGCAGCGCACCCAGGATCGACAGGTCGATGTGCCCGCCGCGGATCATCCCGAAGGACTGGGCGGAATCGAAGAAGGAGGATGTCGGCAGCTGCGTGATGGTCTGCTTGCCGGCATTGATCAGGTCGGCGTCCTCCTCCCCCTCGTAGGGGAAGGGGCCGAGGCCGAGCATGCCGTTCTCGGACTGCAGCTGCACGTTGATCCCGGCGGGGACGTGGTTCGCCACCAGCGTCGGGATGCCGATTCCGAGGTTCACGTAGAAGCCGTCCTGCAATTCGCGGGCGGCGCGCGCCGCCATCTCGTCGCGGGTCCAGGGCATGGGACTAACTCCTGTTCTCGATCGCAGCGCTGGAGGCAGCCGCGGAAGGCGGCTGAACGCCCGGATGGGCGTCGCCGGCAGTCCGGCGGAAGCCAGGGCGGCGGAGCCGCCGCCCGGCGTCTGGGGGCATGATCATCAGCGAGGAAGGTGGTCGGGGCCGGCGGCGGCGGCGGCATGCTTGCGCACCGTGCGCTGCTCGATGCGCTTCTCGTAGCCAGCCGGGCAGACCACCATGCGCTTCACGAAGATGCCCGGGGTGTGGATGTGGTCGGCATCGATCTCGCCAGCGCGCACCAGGTGCTCGACCTGCGCGACCGTCACCTTCGCCGCGGTCGCCATCATCGGATTGAAGTTCCGTGCCGTCTTCCGATAGACGAGGTTGCCTTCGGCATCGCCCATGTAGGCGTGCACGATGGCGAGGTCGGCGAAGATGCCGCGCTCCATGACATAAGTCTCGCCGTCGAACTCGCGGGTGTCCTTGCCCTTCGCGACGTCGGTGCCGACGCCGGTCTTGGTGAAGAAGGCCGGGATGCCCGCACCGCCGGCGCGGATGCGCTCGGCCAGGGTGCCCTGCGGGTTGAATTCGATCTCGAGCTCGCCGGCCAGGTACTGGCGGGCGAATTCGGCGTTCTCGCCGACATAGGAGGAGATCATCTTGCGGATCTGGCGGGTCTTGAGCAGCAGGCCGAGCCCCGCATCGTCGATGCCGGCATTGTTCGACACGACGGTAAGGTCCTTCACGCCCGACTCGCGGATCGCCTCGATCAGCAGTGCGGGGATGCCGCACAGGCCGAAGCCGCCGGAATGGATCACCATGCCGTCGCGCAACACGCCGGCCAGTGCCGCAGTCGCGTCAGGATAGACCTTGCCCATCGCGGGACTCCCGAACAGTACCGAAGGCCTTCTCCCTACCGTTCCCCGCGCCGTGCCGGAAGGGGTTCCTGCCCCCCTTGCAGGGGGGCGATGCTGAGGCTATACCGCGCGCCTCTTCCCGGGGGGCCATAGCTCAGTTGGGAGAGCGCTTGAATGGCATTCAAGAGGTCAGGGGTTCGACTCCCCTTGGCTCCACCACCCCACCGCAGGGCGCCGTGCCGAGAGGCCGGCGCCCTTCGCGTTTCAGGCCACCGCAACGACGCGGTAGGCGAAGGCCGCGCCGTCCGGTTCGGTCACCGTCACGTATTCCCCGGGTCGTACCGGCTCAGCGCCGCACTCGAAGCGCGTCTCGGGCGCGTCCGGGCTGTCCGCCGCGGCGCCGAAGAAGCGGATCGACCAGCCATGGTCGGGTTCGTATTGCACGTCTCCCTGCACGGGCTCGACGCCCGGCGCGATGCGCCGCGCGCGCCAGGGCTCCGGGTCGGCCGCCCAGGCCGCGGCGTCGGGGTGGCCGCCGGCATCCAGCGCCAGGTCGATCTCGTAGCGGTGGTCCGGGCTGCCCTCGGGGAAGCCGGGACCGGCCGCCAGCACGAGCATGGCGCGGACGCTGCCCATGGTCAGATCGCGACCCTCACGCCCAGCTCGACCACGCGGTCGGACGGGATGCGGAAGAACTCGGTGGCCGGCACCGCGTTGCGCGACATGATGGTGAACAGCCACTGCCGCCAGCGCGACATCTTGGGCACGGCGGCCGGCACCACCGTCTCGCGGCCCAGGAAGTAGGAGGTCTGCATCGGCTCGAAGGGGATGCCGATCTCGCGCAGCGCCTCCAGCTCCTTCGGGATGTTCGGGCTTTCCTGGAAGCCGTAGTGCAGGCCGATCCGGTGGATGTCGGGGGCCAGCTGATCGACGACGCGCCGGCGCTCGGGATCCACCACGGGAATGCCCTCGTTGGTGACCGTGACGAACAGCACGCGCTCGTGCAGCACCTTGTTGTGCTTCAGGTTGTGCAGCAGCGCGCCCGGCAGGAAATCCGCCTGGCTGGTCATGAACACCGCGGTGCCCGGCACGCGGATTGTGCGCGACTGCGGCAGCCGCGCGATGAAGGACTTGAGCGGCAGCCCGTCCTGGCGGAAGCGGGCGAACAGCAGCTCGCGGCCGCGATGCCAGGTCGTCATCATGGCAAACAGCGCCGCGCCCAGCACCAGCGGCACGTAGCCGCCCTGCGGGATCTTGAGCACGTTCGAGAAGAAGAACAGCAGGTCGAGCAGCAGCAGCGGTCCGAACACGCCGATCGAGGCCACCCAGGCCCACCCGAAATGCCGCCGGAACACGATGATCGCGAGGATCGAGGTGCATACGAAGGTCCCCGTCACCGCGATGCCGTACGCCGCCGCCAGGTTGTCGGAGGTGTGGAAGGACAGCACGAGGATCACAACGCCGATCAGCAGCAACAGGTTGACCTGCGGCATGTAGATCTGCCCTTCCTCGGTCTCGCTGGTGTGCTTGACCTCGAGCCGCGGGATGAAGCCGAGCTGCACGCATTGCCGCGCGATGGTGTAGGCGCCGGAGATCATCGCCTGGCTGGCGATGATGGTGGCCGCCGTCGCGAGGAATACCAGCGGCAGGCGGAACCATTCCGGCGCCAGCAGGAAGAAGGGGTTCTCCAGCGCCTCGGGGTCGCGCAGCAGCAGCGCCCCCTGGCCGAGGTAGTTCAGCGTCAGCGCCGGCAGCACCAGCCACAGCCAGGCCCAGCGGATGGGCTGGCGGCCGAAATGGCCCATGTCGGCATAGAGCGCCTCGGCCCCCGTCACCGCCAGCACCACCGATCCGAAGGCGATGAAGGCCGCGAGCTTGTAGGTGATGCAGAACTGGATGGCATAGTGCGGCGACAGCGCCATCAGGACGTAGGGGGTCTGCACCACCTCCCACAGGCCCAGCACCGCCAGGGCGCCGAACCAGACCGCGCAGACCGGTCCGAACACCGCGCCCATGCGCCCCGTGCCGCCGAACTGCACCAGGAACAGCGCGAGCAGGATCGCAACCGCGATCGGGATCACCGCTTCCTCGAAATGCGGGGAGACGACCTTGAGCCCCTCGACCGCCGAGAGCACCGAGATGGCCGGCGTGATGATGCCGTCTCCGAAGAACAGGCAGGCGCCGACGATCCCGATCAGGGCGATCGCCCACCGCATGCGCTCGTTCTCGAAGCCGCGCTGCGCCAGCGCCATCAGCGCCAGGATGCCACCCTCGCCGCGGTTGTCGGCACGCAGGATGAACACGACGTACTTCACCGTGACCGTCAGGATCAGCGCCCAGACGATCAGGCTGAGGATGCCCAGGATCTCCCAGTGCTCGAGCCCGCCATCGACGAAATGCAGCAGGGCGGCGCGCAGCGCATAAAGGGGGGATGTGCCGATATCCCCGTAGACGACGCCGAGCACGCCCAGCACGAGGGCGGGGGTCAGCGCCTTGGCCTTGGAATCGGGCGCGGTCACGGGGCCTCGCTGCGGTGCATCATGGAAGCATGGCATAGGCCCGCGACGGCCTGTGCCGCAATCCTGCCGTAATGCGGGCGGCGCATGGCCGGGAGGACGGCGCCGGGGATGGCGCCCTCCGTGCCCGCCCCGTCAGTGCCCCCGCAGGATCTGGCTGAGGAACATCTTGAGCCGGTCGGTCTTGGGGTCGTTGAAGACCTGGTCGGGCGTGCCGACCTCGACCACCTCGCCGCGGTCCATGAACACCACGCGGTCGGCCACTTGGCGGGCGAAGCCCATCTCGTGCGTGACCACGATCATGGTCATGCCGGTGTCGGCCAGCATGACCATGGTGTCCAGCACCTCCTTGATCATCTCGGGGTCGAGCGCGGAGGTGGGTTCGTCGAACAGCATGATCTTGGGCTTCATGCACAGCGCACGCGCGATCGCCACGCGCTGCTGCTGCCCGCCCGAGAGCTGCCCGGGATACTTCGCCGCCTGTTCCGGGATGCGCACCCGGGTCAGGTACTCCATGGCCAGTTCCTCGGCCTGCTTCTTCGGCATCTTGCGCACCCAGATGGGTGCGAGCGTACAGTTCTCGAGGATAGTCAGGTGCGGGAACAGGTTGAAGGACTGGAACACCATGCCGACCTCGCGGCGGATGGCGTCGAGCGCGCGCAGGTCGTCCGACAATTCGATGCCGTCGACCAGGATGCGCCCTTCCTGGTGCGTCTCCAGCCGGTTGATGCAGCGGATCATGGTGGACTTGCCGGATCCCGAGGGCCCGCAGACCACCACACGTTCGCCCGTGGCCACCTGCAGGTTCACGTCGCGCAGCACGTGCAACGCGCCGAACCATTTGTTGACCTTGTCGAGCACGATCGCCGGCGGGGCGTCGGTGCGCACGGCAGAGGCGATATGGCCGTCCGTCTCGATGGCAGCGCTCATGGTCTTTCGTGTCCCAGATCGTTGATGAGGTTCAGCGGCGGCGGTGCTTGTTGAGGTCGGCCTCGAGCCCGGCGCTGTATTTCGACATGGCGAAGCAGAACACCAGGTAGATCAGGCCGACAAAGACATAGACCTCGATGCCGAAGCCCTGCCAGGCGGGCTCGACGATGGCGGTCTTGCCCGCGGTCAGCAGGTCGAAGATGCCGATGATCAGCACCAGCGAGGTGTCCTTGAAGAAGCCGATGAAGGTGTTGACCAGCGGCGGGATCACCGTGCGCAGCGCCTGCGGCAGGATGATGAAGCCGGTCTTCTGCCAATAGGACAGGCCCATGGCGTCGGCGGCCTCGTACTGGCCCTTGGGCAGGGATTGCAGGCCCGCGCGCACGACCTCCGCCAGGTAGGCCCCGGCGAACAGGATGATGGCGATCTGCGCGCGCAGCAGCTTGTCGATGTTCATGCCTTCCGGGAGGAACAGCGGGAACATCACGGAGGCCATGAACAGCAGGCTGATCAGCGGTACGCCGCGGATGAGTTCCACGTACACGACGCACAGCACCTTGATGGCCGGCAGGTTCGACCGCCGCCCGAGTGCCACCAGGATTGACAGCGGAAAGGCGAAGGCGAGGCCGAAGGTCGCCAGGATCAGCGTGATCGGCAGCCCGCCCCAGCGTTCCTGCGGCACATAGGGCAGGCCGAAGACGCCGCCCCACATCAGAATGCCGATGGCGGTCAGCGTGCCGATCCAGATCGGGACCAGCGTCCAGTTCCAGAAGCGCCGCATCGCCGAGACGATGTAGAGCGCCACGAACAGGATGCAGACCAGCGCCGGGCGCCAGTGCTGTTCGTAGGGATAGGTGCCGAACAGCATGAAGCGGTGCTTCTCGGTCACCACCGCCCAGCAGGCGCCGGTCCCGTGCAGGTCCCGGCAGGCCTGGGTCTGCGCGATGCCGCGGCCATCCACCGGCACCGACCAGATGGCGTTGATGAAGGCCCAGTCCACGAAGCCCATCACCGCGCGGATGATGAGGTAGCCGCAGACCAGCGTGACCGCGGTGGACAGCCAGCCCGAAAACAGGTTGGCCCGCATCCAGGCGATCGGGCCGACCGCTGTGAGCGGTGCGCTGCGCGCGGACTGCGCGGGGATCGCCGGGGTATTGACGGTGATGTCGCTCATGGCCGGCTCCTCAGCGTTCGACCAGCGCGATACGCGCGTTGTACCAGTTCATGAACAGGCTGATCGACAGGCTGATCGTCAGGTAGACCAGCATGATGATGGCGATCCCCTCTATCGCCTGGCCGGTCTGGTTCAGCGTGGTGTTCGCGATGCTGACGATGTCCTGGTAGCCGATGGCGACGGCGAGCGACGAATTCTTCGTCAGGTTCAGGTAGTTCGAGGTCATCGGCGGGATGATCACGCGCAGCGCCTGCGGCATCACGATCAGGCGCAGCACCGAGCCGTGCCGCAGCCCCAGCGCCTGCGCCGCTTCCCACTGCCCGTGGCTGACCGACAGGATTCCGGCGCGCACCACCTCGGCGATGAAGCCGGCGGTATAGGTCACCAGGCCGATCAGCAGGGCGGCGAATTCCGGGCTCATGTTGGTGCCGCCGCGGAAGTTGAAGCCGCGCAGCGCCGGCCAGTCGACTTCCCACGGGGCCCCCATCACCTGCCAGGTCAGGATCGGAAGGCCGATGATCAGCGCGATCGCCGCCGGCCACACGCGGCGGGGCTGGCCGTCGGCATACTGCTTCGCCCGCGCCGCGCGCGCATACAGCCAGGTCAGCACGATGCCGGCCACGAAGGCGAGCAGCGCCGCCGTATGGGCGCTCTCCCAGATGATCCAGGGCAGCTTCAGCCCGCGGTTCGACAGGAACACGCCCTCGACCGGGTTCAGCGCCTGCCGCGGGCCGGGCAGGCCCTGCATGATGGTGTACCAGAACAGCAGCTGCAGCAGCAGCGGCAGGTCGCGGATCACCTCGACGTAAAAGGCCGCGATCCTCGAGACGAGGAAGTTCTTCGACAGCCGCGCGACGCCGATGATGGTGCCGAGGATGGTGGCCAGCACGATGCCCACCACCGCCACCTTCAGCGTGTTGAGCACGCCGACCGCGAGCGCGCGCAGGTAGGTGTCGGTGGGGTCGTAGGGGATCAGGCTCTCGGCGATCGGCAGCCCGGCCTCGCGCTGGAGGAAGCCGAAGCCCGTCGCGATCCGCCGGACCTCCAGGTTATGGACGGTGTTGGACCACAGCCACCAGATCACCGACCCGATCAGCGCGACCACCAGGACCTGCCAGACGATGCCGCGCACCCGTTCGTCCGACCAGGACAGCCGGAGCGGGCGTCGGGGCGGTTTGCGCCGGAATCGCGGATCGACCGTTGCGTCGGACATCTTCTTTGGGCCTCACCTGTCTTGTTGCCCGCCCCAGGGCGGGGAAGCGCCGCGGGGCGAGGGCCTGCGCCCCCGCCCCGCGGGTCGTCATCTCAGCGGAACGGCGGGGCGTATTGCAGGCCGCCGGCCGTGGTCCACAGCGCATTGCGGCCACGCGGGATGCCGATCGGCTCAAGGTTGCGCGCGTAGATCTCGCCGTAATTGCCCAAGGACCGGATGATCCGCGCCATCCAGGCCGGATCGACGCCCAGCATCTGCCCCAGGTCGCCGTTGCGGCCCAGCATGCGCTGCACTTCCGGGCGCGCGTCGCTGCGGGCGGCTTCCTCGACATTGGCGGCGGTGATGCCGAATTCCTCGGCGGCGATCAGGCCGAAATGCACCCAGCGCACCAGGTCGGCGAAGCGCTGGTCGCCGTGGCGCACCAGCGGGCCGAGCGGCTCCTTGCTGATCACGTCGGGCAGGATGACGTGGTCGGCCGGGCGCGGCTGCGCGGAGCGCGTGGCCGCCAGGCCCGAGACGTCCGTGGTGTAGGCGTCGCAGCGGCCGGCGACATAGGCGGAGACCACTTCCTCGAGCCGCTCGATCACCACCGGCTGGAACTGCACGCGGTTGGCGCGCGCCCAGTCGGTCAGGTTCTGTTCGGTGGTGGTGCCGGGCTGCACGCAGATGGTCGCACCGTTCAGGTCACGCGCCGCGTTCACACCCAGCGACCGCTTCACCATGAAGCCCTGGCCGTCATAGAAATTGATGGCCGGGAAGTCGAAGCCGAGCGAGGTGTCGCGCGACAGCGTCCAGGTCGTGTTGCGCGAGAGCACATCCACCTCGCCCGACTGCAGCGCGGTGAAGCGGTTCTGCGCGGTGGTCGGCACGAAGCGCACCTTGGAGGCGTCGTTGAACAGCGCGATCGCGATGGCGCGGCAGTAGTCTGTATCGAAGCCGCGCCACACGCCCTGGCTGTCCGGTTGCGCGAAGCCCGCGAGGCCCGTGTTCACGCCGCAGATCAGCGTGCCGCGCGCGCGGATGGCGTCGAGCGTCGAGCCGCTCGGCGCGGCGGCCTGCTGCGCGATGGCCGGCCCCGACAGCAGGGCCGTGACGGCCGCCGCCCCTGCAAGGCGCAGGAAGTTGAACCGTGATGTCGAAGTCACTGCATCTCTCCCGTTGGCACCCCGGAAGGCCGGGGGCGCTTTCCTTCTCCCGTCGGCCATGCTGCGCCACGGCCGGGCGAGGATCAACGCATTCCGCCGGCCTGCCGGGGGCGCAGGCCATCCGGGGGGAGGGGCCTAGCAAACCTCGGGCCGGGCAGGCAAACCTCCTCGCGAGCCTGCCGGGGATTCGACGCATGCTGCATCTGGACCGCGACGCGCTGCGCGCCGCCCTGCCCTGGGACGCGCTGGTGGAGGCACTGGCGGCCATGTTCCGCGAGGGCTGCGAGGCCCCGCTGCGGCATCGCCATGCCATGCCCGGCGCCGCCGGAGCCGAGAACACCCTGCTGCTGATGCCCGCCTGGCGCGCCGGCGGGCATACCGGGGTGAAGATCGTGCATGTGGCGCCCGGCAATGCATCACGCGGCGAACCCGCGGTGCACGCCGCCTACCTGCTGTCGGACGCGGTGACCGGGGCGCCGCTGGCACTCATGGATGGCGGGGAACTGACCGACCGGCGCACCGCCGCGGCCAGCCTGCTGGCCGCACGGTACCTGGCGCGGCCGGACAGCGCACGGCTGCTGCTGCTGGGCAGCGGCAAGGTGGCGCGCGCGCTGGCCGAGGGCTACGCGGCGCAGTTTCCGCTCAACGACATCGCCATCTGGTCGCCCACCGCGCGCAACGCCGCCCGGCTGGCGGCGGCGCTCGCCGCCGAGGGCCTGCCCGCCCGCGCCACCGACCGGCCCGATCCCGCGCAGAGATCCGAAGAGCGGACGCT
>NZ_JACADR010000509.1 GCF_016106005.1 Roseomonas rosulenta | reverse complement strand
TGTGGCGGCCGCCCTCCTCCTTCGTCAGCACGTACGCCTCGGCCTTGAACTTGGTGTGCGGCGTGATCGACCCAGGCGCAGCCAGAACCTGACCACGCTCCACATCCTCGCGCTTCGTGCCGCGCAGCAGCGCGCCGATGTTGTCGCCCGCCTGGCCCTGGTCCAGCAGCTTGCGGAACATCTCCACACCGGTGACCGTCGTCTTCACCGTGGCCTTCAGGCCAACGATCTCGACTTCCTCGCCCACCTTGATGATCCCGCGCTCAACGCGACCCGTCACCACCGTGCCGCGGCCCGAGATCGAGAACACGTCCTCGACCGGCATCAGGAACGGCTTGTCCACTTCGCGCGTCGGCTGCGGAATGTAGGCATCCACCGCCGCCATCAGCTCCAGGATCGCCTGCTCGCCCAGCTCCGGCGACTTGTCCTCCAGCGCCATCAGCGCCGAGCCCTTGATGATCGGGATGTCGTCACCCGGGAACTGGTAGCTGCTCAGCAGCTCGCGCACTTCCATCTCGACCAGCTCGAGCAGGTCGGGGTCCGCCATGTCGCACTTGTTGAGGAACACCACCAGCGCCGGAACGCCAACCTGGCGCGCCAGCAGGATGTGCTCGCGCGTCTGCGGCATCGGGCCGTCCGCGGCCGAGACCACCAGGATCGCGCCGTCCATCTGCGCCGCGCCCGTGATCATGTTCTTCACGTAGTCGGCGTGGCCAGGGCAGTCCACATGCGCGTAGTGGCGGTTCGCCGTCTCGTACTCGACATGCGCGGTCGAGATCGTGATGCCACGCGCACGCTCCTCCGGCGCCTTGTCGATCTGGTCATACGCCGTGAACGTCGCACCACCAGCCTTCGCCAGCACCTTGGTGATCGCCGCCGTCAGCGACGTCTTGCCATGGTCCACATGCCCGATCGTGCCGATGTTCACATGCGGCTTGTTACGCTCGAATTTCGCCTTCGCCATGGTCCTGTCCCGCGTCCTCGTTCCGAACGATGTCTGCCAAACCAGGGGCGCCGCCGCGCGGACGGAACCCGGAAAACCTGTGCCCCATCCGGGGCGAAACCCCGCGCTTCGCTGGAGCGGGTGACGGGAATCGAACCCGCACAACCAGCTTGGAAGGCTGGGGCTCTACCATTGAGCTACACCCGCGCCGCGACGCGCAGACCCACCTAAACCTCGCCCCGCCACCGGCACATCGAACCTCCGGCAGGCGGTATGGAGGGGGTTGGATTCGAACCAACGTAGGCGCAAGCCAACGGATTTACAGTCCGTCCCCTTTAGCCACTCGGGCACCCCTCCGCAGCCGCGTCGCCCTTGCGGGCCGGCGGGAGCGCGCGGGGTTAACCGCATGGTGGGCGCGCTGTCAACGGAGCGGCGCGCACCGGCGGCGCGACGCCTGGGCGGACGCTGCGCCGCCTCACTTGCTTTGTGCGGCCGGGTGCGCAGGATGCGCGCCATGCCTCGTCCCCCGCGGCGGCCCGAAGGCCGCACCCCCCGCAAGGGCGCCCCGCCCCCGGGCGGC
>NZ_JACADR010000508.1 GCF_016106005.1 Roseomonas rosulenta | reverse complement strand
CCTCGCGCTTCTGCAGGCCCCGCGTCCCGGCCCTTTCCAGGCCGTGTGTCCCGGGCCCGTCCGGGCCACGCACCCGGCGCCCGTTCAGGCGCCCGCGGGCTCGACCTCCAGCAATCCCGCCCGCGCCAAGCGGCGGCAGAAGCCCAGCGCGCCCTCACCGAGCGCGGCGGGGGTGGCGCCATCCTCGAGCGCGGTCAGCCATGCGAGCTGCGTCGCGTCCAGCGTCTCGACCCCGCCATACCAGCGCAGCGCCGCCCCGCCCTCGGGCAGTGGCACCAGGGTGTGATGCATGGTCTCGGACAAGCGCAGGCGATCCTCGGGGCCCGGCGGGCGGCTGTGCAGGCCGCGCATGGGAAGCGACATCCGCTCGCGCGCCAGGCGGTCCAGCGCCGCCAGCGCCAGCCGGTCGGCCATGCCGGGCCGGGCGAGCGCGGCCAGCGCCGCCGTCAGTCGGTGCTGCACCGCATCGAGCCCGCCATCGGCCAGCCGCCAGGTCGGGATGGCGGCACGCAGCGCCGGCTCCTCGGCTTCCAGTTCCGACAGCAGGGCGCGCAGCATCTCGCCGATCGCCGGCTCCATGAAGCCGACGGTGACGTGCAGCGACGGGTCGGCGCCGTCCTGCACCATGGCCTCGTGCATCACGCCGCGCGGCAGGTAGAGCGCATCGCCCGGCGACATCACCAGCGCATGGGGCTCGCCCTGCGCCTCGGCATTGTTGGCCCAGGGCGTGTGGCGGGTGGGCGCAGCATAGGGGATGTGGTCCCACACCCGCCAGGCCTTGCGCCCCGAGACCTGCAGCACCAGCACGTCATGCGTATCGAAATGCACGCGGAAGCCCTGCGCGCCGGGCGGCGTCAGGTAGATGTTCGCCTGCACGGCGTGCAGGAAGGCCTTCTCCAGCCCGCGGCAGAAGCGCGCCAGCGGCGGATGGATCTCGTGGAACTGCGAGACCACCAGGCTGGCGCCGCCATCATGCAGGGCCAGCAGGCGGGGCAGGTCCACGCGGTCTCCGCCCTCCTCCAGGTAGTCGTCGGGCGGCACGGCGGCGGAGCCCTTGCGCGCGCCGTCCGCCATGGAGACGCGCGGCGTGCGCGCCGCATCGGTGCGTAGGAAGCGGTCGAGGTCGGCGATCGACAGCAGCCCGGCATAGCGGCCGGGGTCGTTGCCGGGCATCAGGCGCCAGGCGGTGCCCTCGCGCAGGGCCAGGCCGTCCTCGAAGGGCATCGACCCGAAGGCCAGGGACCAGGCGTCTTCGGCAAGCGTGGCGGTCATCGTGATCCTCGTCCGCGCCCGGCCGCATCGCGCGGGTCGCTGTCGGAAAAGCCGGTGCGCGGGCGGCCGCGCCCGGCGGCGTCGCGCGGGTCGCTGTCGGACATCCCGGTATGGGGGCGCCCGCGACCCGCCGCATCGCGGGGATCGCTGTCGGATTGGCCGGTGTAGCGCCGGCCACGCCCAGCGGCATCGCGCGGGTCGCTATCCGACTGGCCGGTGCGCGGGCGGCCACGGCCGGCCGCATCGCGCGGGTCGCTGTCGGAAGTGCCGGTCGCGGCCGGCTG
>NZ_JACADR010000507.1 GCF_016106005.1 Roseomonas rosulenta | reverse complement strand
GCTGGCGCCGAGGTGACGGCGGTCGAGCGCGACGCCGCGCGCCTGGCCCGCCTGGCCGAGAACCTCGCGCGGCTGCGCCTGCCGGCCACGCTGGTGCAGGCCGATGCCGCCACCTGGACGCCGCCCGTGCCCTTCGATGCCATCCTGCTGGACGCGCCCTGCACCGCCACCGGCACCATCCGGCGCCACCCTGACGTGGCGCATGCCAAGCGCGCGCGGGACGTGCCCGCCGCCGCCCAGGCGCAGGCCCGCCTGCTGGCCGCAGCGGCGCGCATGCTGAAGCCCGGCGGGCGGCTGGTCTTCGCCACCTGCTCCCTGCAGCCCGAGGAAGGGGAGGCGCACTTGGCCAGCGCCGCCGCGCTGGGCCTGGAACCGATGCCCTGGACCGCCGCCGACCTGCCCGGCCTGCCGGAGGCGATCACGCCCGCCGGCTGCCTGCGCACCCGGCCGGATTACTGGCCCGGGCGCGGCGGCATGGATGGCTTCTTCGCGGCGCGGTTCCGCCGGCCTTGACCGGGGCGGCGCGCCGGGGTGGTGGGCGGCAACCCCGGACGAACGCCTGGACCGGCCCGCGGCAGGCGCCGTTCGGCGCCGGATCGCCCTCAGCGCCGCGCCAGCGCCGCATGGGCCCGGGCCAGGCGGAAGATCTCGCGGTCCAGCGTGGTCAGGCGCTGCAGCTCGGCCCTTGCCTCGGGCGTGATCTCCTCCTCGACCACCGGCTCGAGGCCAGGAACGGCCTGGTTGCGCGTGTTCAGCCGGGCCAGGTCGACCAGCCGCGGCATGCCGAAGGCCAGCGCCACCCGCGCGTAGACCTGCGCGAGGTTGCTGTTGAAGCCGACCACGTCCATCGCCAGCAGGTTGCCCGTGGCGCGGTGCATCACCTCGAGCTCGGAGATGGCGATACCCACCCCCGCGGCGGCAAGCACGTAGCCGCCATCGGCGGCGACGTTCACCCCGCCCGCGAGCGCGCGCGCCATGACATTGCTGACCGTGTACTGCACCCGCGGGTCGGGGTTGCGCAGGAAGTCGAGAAGGTTCGCGCTGGCGCGCGCGATCGACGCCTCGGGCAACGGATGCCGCGCCAGCCGCTCGGCGCCGTGCCGGCGCAGGAAATAGTAGGCCGAGAGCAGGCGCTCGACCGGCGGGCGCAGCACCGTCACGGTGAACAGCGGCCCCGTGATCAGCCGCAGCTGGTCGTACACGAAGTGCCCCGCGAAATATCGGTAGGCCGCCAGCCGTTCGGGCGGGATCAGGTGCAGGTCCGGCCCGGTGGAGGGGCAGATCTCCTCCGGCCGGAAGAAGGCCGAGAAATGGTGGTGCAGCGTGGTTCCGCCGGTTTTGGGCAGATGCAGGAACACGAGCCGCCGACCGGCGCCAGGCGGATATGCGGGAAGGCTCATGCGGCAGGGATACCAGCGGCCCGAAGCGCGCCGCAAACGGTGGCGGCGCCCGGCCAGTCAGGCCTTCGCGAAGGCGGCCTTGCGCAGGGGCCGGCGCCGGGCCGGGGATGATGGCCGCGCGGGCTGGCCCGCTGCTCCGCCCAGCGCCGCGGCGGCGGGCGCGGG
>NZ_JACADR010000506.1 GCF_016106005.1 Roseomonas rosulenta | reverse complement strand
CGGCTTTCCTTCTTCGCCATCACGCCTGCCCGGCGCTTGTCCTTCAGCCGATAGCTCTCGCCGCTGATCTGCACGACGGTCGCGTGGTGCAGCAGGCGGTCGAGCATCGCCGCCGTCAGCACCGTCTCACCCGCGAAGGCCTGGTCCCAACTCCCGAATGTCAGGTTCGAGGTCAGGATCATCGCTCCGCGCTCATAGCGCTTGCTCACCACCTGAAAGAACAGGTTCGCCTGCTCGCGCCCCATCGGCAGGTAGCCGATCTCGTCGATGATCAGCAGTCGGTAGATATTCACCGCGCGGTGCAGCACTTCCTTCAGCCGCCCCTGCCGCTGCGCCGCCTCCAGCAGCAGCACCAGGTCCGCTGCCGTGGTGAACCGAACCTTCCACCCGCGCTGCGTTGCCAGATACCCGAGCGCGATGGCGAGGTGCGTCTTGCCGACGCCACTGGGGCCGAGGAACACCACGTTCTCGGCCCGCTCCACGAAGGCCAGGCTGGACAGCTCCGTAATCTGCTGGCGCGGCGCGCCGGTCGCGAAACCGAAGTCGTAGCCGTCCAGCGTCTTGACCGCGGGAAAGCCCGCCGTGCGCGCGAACATCTCCCGTGCCCTGGCCCGGCGCACCTCCCGCTCGCCCCGCAACGTCTCCTCCAGGAAGTCGCTGAAGGTGGCATCCCGTGCCGCCGCGGCCTGCGCGGTCGCGCCGTAGAGGTCCGGCACCGCCGCCAGGCGCAACTCGGCGCAGAGCTCGCTGATGCGCTCGTGCTGCGTCCCGTTCATCGCATCGCCTCCGGCGTCATCGGCGCGACGAACAGCGCGTCGTAGAGCGCCAGCGGGTGCTGTAGCCCAGCGATCGGCGGCAGAGATGGCGATGACGACGCCTCGATACGTCGCGGCATCAGGCCACCATAGGGCGGCGGGATCGAACCCAGTTTGCCGCGCTCCTGCTCCAGCCGCGCCGCGGGCACCTCACCCGTTGTGGCGTGCACCCGCGCATTCGCCACCTTCCGCAGCCAGCGCCCAACGGCCAGGTTCGCCGCCGCTCCGTCCACCATCACACCCTCGGCTGCCATCCGGCTCGCCAGCGGCACCCAGAAGCTGCCGCGCAGGTAGCGGATGAAGCGCTCGACCTTGCCCTTGCTCTGCGCCCGGTAGGGACGGCACAGCCGCGGCCGGAACCCGCAATGCCCCGCGAAGTCCAGGAAGCCCGGCTGGAAGCGGTGCTGCCCGCGGCCGTAGCGATCCCGCTCCAGCACCACGGTGCGCATGTTGTCGTAGAGCACCTCCCGCGGCACGCCGCCGAAGGCGAGGAAGGCGTGCTCGTGGCAGGCCAGCAGCGTCTCCAGCCGCTCGTCGGCGACGAACTCGACATAGGCCGCCCGGCTCCAGCCGAGCGTCGCCACGAACACCGACAGCCGATCCGACCCGCGCCGGATCACCGCCCAGTCCACCTGCATCTGCTCGCCTGGCGCTGTCTCGAAGCGCACCACCGGCTCCGGCTCGGCAGCGGGCCGCAGCCAGGCGAGATGTTCCTTGAGGATGCTGTAGCCGCCGGCGTAGCCGCGCTCAC
>NZ_JACADR010000505.1 GCF_016106005.1 Roseomonas rosulenta | reverse complement strand
ATGTAGCCAAAACTGGACTTCAGACGTGTGCTGTTCGGATCTTCGGCGGCCAAGGCCGAAGCCTGCGCCGAGAGCCGCTCGGCATCGCGCGCGCGGATCGCCTCGGCCGAGGGCGCGGGCGCCCAGGTCGCGGTCACGCGCGCCGCGCCCAGCAGTCGCTGCGCCAGGCCGCGCCGCGTATGCGGCACCAGCAGCACCGACACCCCCTTGCGCCCGGCGCGCCCGGTCCGCCCCGACCGATGCAGCAGCGTCTCCGGGTCGCGCGGCAATTCGGCATGGATCACCAGGCCGAGGTCCGGCAGGTCGATGCCGCGCGCCGCAACATCGGTCGCCACGCACACCCGCGCGCGCCCGTCGCGCAGGCTCTGAAGTGCGCGGTTGCGTTCGGCCTGGGACAATTCGCCCGACAGCGCCACGGTCGAGAAGCCGCGTTCCGCCAGGTTGCCCTGCAGGCGCGTCACTGTGGCGCGCGTGGCGCAGAACACCATGGCGATGCGGGCATCCTCGAGGCGCAGGATGTTCACCACCGCGCGCTCGATCTCATGCGGCGCGACCACGGCGGCGCGGTAGTCGATGTCGCGATGCTGGCCGCCTTCCGAGGCCACCTCGATGCGCAACGCATCGCGCTGGTAGCCCTTGGCCAGGGCCGCGATTCCGCGCGGCACGGTGGCCGAGAACATCAGCGTGCGGCGTTCGGCCGGCGTTTCCTCCAGGATCGCCTCGAGCTCCTCCTTGAAGCCGAGGTCGAGCATCTCGTCCGCCTCGTCCAGCACCACGGCGCGCAGCGCGGCCGGGGCTAGGTTGCCGCGCTCAAGGTGGTCGCGCAGGCGGCCGGGCGTGCCCACCACGACATGCGCGCCCTGGCTGAGCAGGCGCCGCTCGGCCACCGGGTCCATGCCGCCGACGCAGGAGACGATGCGCCCGCCGGCGGCGGCAAAGAGCCAGGTCAGTTCCGCCTTCACCTGCAGCGCCAGTTCGCGGGTCGGGGCCACCACCAGCGCCAGCGGGGCGCCGGGCGGGGGCAGGCGGGTGGCGTCCCCGATCAGCTCGGGCGCCAGGGCCAAGCCATAGGCGACGGTCTTGCCGGAGCCGGTCTGGGCCGAGACCAGCAGGTCGCGCCCCGCGGCCTCGGGCTGCAGCACGGCGGCCTGGACAGGGGTTGGCTCGGCATAGCCGCGGCCGCTGAGCGCGGCCAGCAGCGGGGCGGGCAGGGTGGCGAAGGACATGGGCAGGGGGTCCGGAAAGCGGGGCCTGTGGTGTGCGTCCTGCCCGGCCGCGTCAAGCCGCCAGGGCTGGCGTCGCAGAACGCCGATCATGAATCGTGCAAATTGCTCGATATGTGTGCGGTTCTGCCGCGTGCCCGGCGCGCGCTGGCGATTCGGTGAGCGGCACGCCCCTTGCTGCCACGGCGCCAACGGCCAGATCGGCCACCGTCACCGGGAGTCCACCATGGCGCGCATCTTCGACAACCCCTTCTCGGCCGCCTCGCGCCTCGATACCTGCGGCTGCGGCGCGGCGCATGCGCCGGGCCTGGCCTGCGACGCCGCCGCGGCGCCCGCCGACGGCACCG
>NZ_JACADR010000504.1 GCF_016106005.1 Roseomonas rosulenta | reverse complement strand
ACTATGCTGGATCGCGCGACGGACCGCCTCTGTCGTGCGGGCGCAGCCGTGAAGAACCTGCCCCATAGCGCATCCCTCCATGCCAGGGAGAAGACTGCACCACCAAAGCCCGGGACCAAACATCTAGGCGCGCAGAGGCATCGCGGGAGCACGCCGGGAAAAGGGTGGCGGCGCGGTCGAGTGCGCCCGTAAGTTGCACGACATCAGGGTCCCGCCGTGCACTTGCCCCCGACCGCCCCCCGCCGCTGGCTGCTCGCCGCCCTGCCCGCCGCCTTCGTGCACCCGCGCGCGGCGGCGGCCGCGCTGCCCGACTGGCGGCTATTCGCCGAGCGGTTCCTGCGCCCTGACGGGCGCATCATCGACACCGGCAATGCCGGCGTCTCGCACAGCGAGGGCCAGGGCTGGGGGCTGATGCTCGCGGCCGTCGCGCAGGACCGCGACGCCTTCGAACGCATCCGCGCCTGGACCCGGCGCGTGCTGAAGCGCCCGCATGACCACCTGCATGCCTGGCGCTACCGCCCCGGCGCCACGCCCGCCATCGACGACCCGAACAACGCAACCGATGGCGACCTCTACATCGCCTGGGGCCTGCTGCTGGGCGCGCAACTCTGGCGTGTGCCGGGCTGGGAGCAGGAAGCGGTGGCGATCGGCCAGGACATCCTGCGCCTGACGCTGCGGCAACAGCAGGGCCGCGCGCTGTTGCTGCCCGGCGCCGCAGGCTTCGAATCCGCCGCCGGCCTGGTGCTGAACCCGTCCTACATCGCGATCCCGGCCTTCGCCGCGCTGGCGCGCGCCATGCCGCAGTCGCCATGGCCCGCCATCGCGCGCGACGGGACGGAATTTCTGCGCCGCGCCAGGTTCGGCGCCTGGGGTCTCAGCCCCGACTGGGTGCTCCAGCCGCCAGGCAGCGCGCCGCTCCGGCTGCCGCAGCGCTGGCCGCCGCGATTCTCCTTCGATGCGGTGCGGGTGCCGCTGCTGCTCGCCTGGGGCGGCGATGCGGGGCACCCCGCGGTCGCCGCCGCGGCTGGCTTCTGGACCGATTCACGCTGGCCGGCGCCGCCGGCCTATGTCGATCTCGTCACCGGCGAGCCGTCGGATTTCCAGGCCTCTCCGGGTGTTAGGGCGATTGCCTCCTTCGTAGTGTCACGTCGATCTGGCAACGGAATCGCCGTGACGTTACCATCGATAAACGAGTCACGTGATTACTACTCTGCATCGTTGACCCTGCTGGTCCGATTCGCCTGCCTCGCGACCGGGACACCGGTCGCCTGACGCTTGGCGGGCCCGACCTGCGCCCGGAGGCCGACATGCAGTTCACAGCGGCAAAAGGCCGTTCATCGCAGGCTCGCCCCGCGTCGTGACGCAGCAGGATCCCGACATCGCGGCGCTGACCGCCCGGCTTGGCCTGCGCGGAATGCACTACCGGTCGTTCGGCAACCGGCCGGTGGCTGCCGCGCCGACCGCCGAACCGCCGCCAGCCGCGCCGGTCGAGGCCATGACGCCGCCGCAGGCGACCACCGCCGCGCCGCCCTGGCCGGTCGAAGCGGCGACGCCGCTGCCCGCAACCGTTTCG
>NZ_JACADR010000503.1 GCF_016106005.1 Roseomonas rosulenta | reverse complement strand
GCCGACGATCCCGCCCAGGCTGCGGAAGGGGGAGCCGGCGGGGGCGCGGCGCTCGGGCGCGGCCAGGGCGCCTGCGACCACGACGGGCGTTCGGCTGGCAGGCGCCTCCTCGGCGGCCTGCTGGGCGCGCTCGATCTCGGACTGGCGTGCGGCCTCGGCGAGGGCGGCGCGGGCCGAAGGCGTCAGGGTCGGGTTCTCGATGCCCTGCATGTGCACCGGCGGCGCTGCCGGCGGCGCGACCAGGGCGTCGGTCGCGAGGCTCGCCACCTGGACCCGCGGCGCGCCTGGCGGCGGCGGGGCGGCGGCCACCTGCACCGGTGGTGCGGCCTCACGCTGCTGGCGCAGCGCCATCATGGTCCCGCCGCCCATCGGGCGCGGACCGGGCGGGATGTAGAGGCCGATCTCGGCCGCGGCATAGACCTCGGGCGGGGCGCGGCGGTTGGGCGCGGCGGACTGGATGCGCGGGCCGATGCGCGCGACGTAGTTGCGCGTCTCGTTCGGCAGGCCGCGGCCGCCCCACAGGTAGTCCTCGAGCCGGCGCGGACCCGCATTGTAGGCGGCGAGGAAGGCCGGGTTGCCGTAGAGCTCGTACATCTCCCGCAGATAGGCCGCGCCGGCCTGGATGCTGTCATACGGGTGGTAGGGGTCGGGGCCGAGATTGTAGCGCGCCTGCAGTTCCCGGTAGGTGCCGGGCATCACCTGCATCAGGCCCATCGCGCCGACGGGGGAGGTGGCATTGGCCCGCCCGCCGCTCTCCTGGCGCATCACCTCGCGGATCCAGAGCTCCGGAACGTCGAAGCGGCGCGACGCGTCGCGAATCCAGGGCCCCCAGGGGTCGCCCGGCGGGCCGGGCGGGGCCGCGCTGTCGGGCCGGTTGTACCAGGGGCCGTTGCCGGCATTGCGCTGGCCCGACTGGGCGCAGGCCGCCAGCGTGGCCAGGGCAAGGAACGCCAAGGCCATCCTGGCACCGCGCAAGCGAGATCCGGTCATTCCCCCTGGTCTCCAACGGGCCTGGCGCGGGCAGTGCCGTTGCAGTTGGGCGGCCCGGATCCCCCTCCGAGCCGTCCCGGCAGCGCCGCGAAACAGGCGTTAAGCGCACGACTGTGAAAGGTTGCGTAGTCCGGCCCGTGCCGCCGGGTCAAGCATTGCGGGCGACCCACCGCATCTGGGGGTGCTTGCAACGCGTCCGGCGCCACGTGTAGCGATGCTGCATCACATTGTGGCCATGGCGCGGCGATCTGCTGCGATGCCTTACGCGCCCGGCGCGAATCGAGGGAGTATTGGGACCCATGTTCGACCTTCGCCGCCTTGCGCCCATCTGCGCCGTGCTGGCGCTCGGCGCCGGCCTCACGGCCTGCGCGCCGGCCACCAACACCACGGTGGACCGCGGGGCGCTCGGCTCCTCCGGCTATGTCTCCTACGGCACCATCGTGGGCATGCGCCCCGTCGCGGTCTCGGGCACGCGCAGCGGCATCGGCGCCGGCGCGGGTGCGGTCGGCGGCGGGCTGATCGGCAGCACCATCGGCGGCGACTGGCGCGCGCGCACGGTGGGCGGCGTGGTCGGCGCGCTGGCC
>NZ_JACADR010000502.1 GCF_016106005.1 Roseomonas rosulenta | reverse complement strand
CGCGCCCGTGCCCTCGCCCTGGCCGCGCGCACCGAGGCCGCCGAGCGCGCCGGGCCGCGCGCGGCGCGCTGGCTGTTCCCCTCGCGGGCCGCATCGGGGCACCTGACCCGGCAATCCCTGGCGCTGCTGCTGAAGGAGGCGGCGCTGGCGGCGGGCATCGACCCCACCCGGGTCAGCCCGCATGTGCTGCGGCATTCCTTCGCCTCCCACCTGCTGGCGCACGGGGCGGACCTGCGGAGCCTGCAGGTGCTGCTGGGCCATGCCGACATCGCCACGACGCAGATCTACACGCGGGTGCTGGAGGAACGGCTGAAGGCGCTGGTCGAGGCGCATCACCCGCTGGCGGAGGGGGCAGGGCCGGCCGGCCCGCGCAAGCCTCTCGCGCCCGGCCCCGATATCGGCTAACCCCCCGGCCCCATGCGACACTTCCTGGACTTCGAGAAGCCGATCGCCGAGCTGGAAGGCAAGATCGAGGAGCTGCGCCGGACCACCGACGCGGGCGGGATCGACGTTGCCGAGGAGGTGGGCAAGCTGCGCGACAAGGCGCAGGCGCTGCTGCGCACCACCTACGCCAAGCTCAGCCCCTGGCAGAAGGCGCAGGTGGCGCGCCATCCGGAGCGCCCGCACGCAACCGACTACATCGGCGCGCTGATCGAGGATTTCACGCCGCTGGCCGGCGACCGCGCCTATGCGGACGACCTCGCGGTGGTGGGCGGCATGGGCCGCTTCCGCGGCCGCGCGGTGATGGTGCTGGGCACCGAGCGCGGCCACGACACCGAAAGCCGCGTGAAGCACAATTTCGGCATGGCGCGGCCCGAGGGCTACCGCAAGGCGCGCCGGCTGATGGAACTCGCCGGCCGCTTCGGCCTGCCGATCCTGTCCTTCGTGGACACCGCCGGCGCCTTCCCGGGCATCGAGGCCGAGGCGCGCGGCCAGGCGGAAGCCATCGCGCGGTCGATCGAGGCGGGGCTCGAGGCGCCGGTCCCCTTCATCGCGACCATCATCGGGGAAGGGGGCTCGGGCGGCGCCATCGCGCTGGCGGCTGCGGACCGCATCGTGATGCTGGAGCACGCGATCTATTCGGTGATCAGCCCCGAGGGCTGCGCCTCCATCCTGTGGCGCGACGCGGCGCAGGCGGCGACGGCGGCCGAGGCGCTGAAGCTCACCGCCGACGACCTGCGCAAGCTGAACCTGGTCGATGCGGTGGTGCCGGAGCCGCTGGGCGGGGCGCATCGCGACGCGGACGCCACCATCGCCGCGCTGGGCGATCGCATCTCGGAACTGCTGGAGCCGCTGGTCGAGCTGGACGGTGCGACGCTGCGCGCGCGGCGGCGCGAGAAGTTCCTGGAAATGGGGCGCAGCGGGGTCATCTGAAGGGCGGCGCGGGTCGCGCCGTCCTGGCCAGCCGGAGACCCACTCCCGTGATCCGACCCGATCCGCAGATGCACGGCCCGCGGCCATGCCGCAAGTCAGGTGCCCTGCCGGCGACGGGTGCGGCGTGCCGGCGCGGGCGCTGGCTGTGCCGTCCCGGTGGGCCAATGCCGGCGCGGCCACGCGGCGCGGCGCTGCCAGGTGCGTGG
>NZ_JACADR010000501.1 GCF_016106005.1 Roseomonas rosulenta | reverse complement strand
CCGGCGCGGCGCTGGCCGATGGCGCCGGGCCGGTGGTGCTACGCGCCGCCGGCGGGCGGCGTCCCCTCGCCTTCCTGGTGGACGGCGCGCCGCTGCCGAGCGAGTCGGCGCGGCGCGAGGTAGCCTGGACGCCGCCCGGCCCCGGCGCCTACCGCGTCACGGTACTGGATGCCGATGGCATCGCCGCCTCGGTCGCGGTGCGCGTGCGCGGGCCGGAGGCCGCGCCGACGGGCGGCGCCATCATCACGCTGGTCCCGGCATCCATCGCCGCCCCCGCGCCGTAGTCGCTGCGGCGGGGTCCTCCCGCGCGATGGAGACGACGGGGATGGACGGCCTGACCTCGCCGCGCGGCGAGGTGCGCGTGCTGGCGGCGGCGCGCGCGCAGCGGGTGCAGCACACCAGTCCGGCCCCGCGCGCGTCAGCGGTCCTCGAGCAGATGCCTATCCGGTGGAATCAGCCGGTCGGGTGAAGAGGCGCGCGGCAACGCCTCTAAGCCACCAGTCCGAAGGCCCAGATCGCCGCGACGCCGGCGCCGATCGCCGCTGCCAGGTTGCGCGTGGCCGCCTGCACCGCCACCACCACCGCCGCGGCGGCGAAGCCCTTCGCCCCCTGCGCCGCCAGCGCGGGCGCGACATAGGCGATGAAGATCGGCCCAGGCAGGTGCTGCAGCGCGACTTCCACGCCACGCGGCGGCCGGAAGGCGCGGAACAGCGCATAGCCCCCCGCGCGGCATAGATACGTCGCCAGCGCCATTCCCAGGATCGCCAGCAGCACATCGAGGCGCAGCGTCATCGCGCCCGCCGCAATTCGAGCCAGGCGCCCAGCGCCGCGCCGCTCAGCGCGCCAGCCATCAGGGGCCAGGGCGCGGTTAGCCCCGCCGACCAGGCCAGAAGCGAGACGCCGGCCGCCAGCCCCCAGGGCATCAGGTCCCGCCGCACCCCCTGCCAGACCGGCACCAGGATGGCGCAGAAGGTAGCGGTCGCGGCGAAGAACACCGGATGCCCCGGCGGCAGCCGCACCGCCGCGCCGAACACGTGCCCCAGCGCCACCGAGATCATCCAGAACACCCACAGGGCCAGGCTGACGCCGAGCAGGAACCCCGCATCCCGCCCGCCGCGCCGCTGGTCGGCGGCGGACAGCGCGTAGGAATGGTCCACGAGCGTGGCCAGGGTGCCCCACAGCCGCAGCCCGCGCAGCCAGTCGAGCCAGGGCGCCAGCGCCGCCCCCATCGGCGCGAGGCGCATGTTCACCACAAAGGCCGCCAGCGTGGCGGCCAGGATCGGCGCCGGCTCGGTCCACAATTCCAGCGCCAGCAGTTGCGAGGACCCGGCGAAGACCAGCCCCGACATCAGCCAGGTCTCGAGCAGCGACAGCCCCTTCGCGTCCGAGATCACGCCGACTACCAGGCCAAAGGGGAAGGTGCCGATCACCAGGGGCACCGCCTGGCGCACGCCGCGCAGCACGCCGTGGCGGGTGAAGACGACGCGCGCGCCGCTCATGCGCGCCGTGCCGGAGGCACGCCCGCCGCGTCACGCCGCGCCGCGATCAGCCGGTCCTCGGCCTCGGCCGGGTCCATCGCCAGCGCGCGCCGCGCCACGCCATGGGCGAAGCC
>NZ_JACADR010000500.1 GCF_016106005.1 Roseomonas rosulenta | reverse complement strand
AGCGATGTCGCGCCGCGTCCAGAGCAGCAGCCGCCGCCGGTGCCGCCCGCGCAGGATCGCGAGCGGCGCCGGGGCCGGCCCCAGCACCTCCACCCCGTCGCCCCCCGGCGCGGCGAGGCCGAGGTCGCGCGCGACGCGATCCGCCGCGCGTTCCTCCTCGGCACTCACGATCAGCGCGGCGAGGCGCCCGAAGGGCGGCCAGTGGCCCGGCCGCCGCGCCTCCGCCTCCGCCGCCATGAAGCTGTCGAGGTCGCCGGCCACCAGCGCCTGCATGACCGGGTGCTCGGGTGCGAAGGATTGCAGCAGCACGCGGCCGGGCCGTTCCTCGCGCCCCGCGCGCCCGGCGACCTGGTGCAGCAGCTGGAAGGTGCGCTCGGCCGCACGCAGGTCGCCCCCCGCCAAGCCGAGATCGGCATCGACCACGCCCACCAGCGTCAGATGCGGGAAGTGCCAGCCCTTGGCGACGATCTGCGTGCCGATCACCAAATCCACCTCGCGGTCCTGGATGGCGCGCGCGGCCGCCGCCGCCGCCGCCGGGCCGGGGATCGTGTCGGAGGCCATCACCAGCCGCCGCGCCTCCGGCCAGAGCGCGGTCGCTTCCTCGAGCACGCGCTCCACGCCCGGGCCGATCGGCACGGTCGAATGGGCGGCGCCGCAATTCGGGCAGGCCTCGGGGATGCCCTCGACATGGCCGCAATGGTGGCATTGCAGGCGGCGCGCGGCGCGGTGCTCGACCAGCCAGGCGGTGCAGTTGGGGCAGCGCATGCGGTGGCCGCAGGCGCGGCACAGCGTCATGGGCGCGTAGCCGCGACGGTTGAGGAACAGCATGGCCTGCTCCCCGCGCGCCAGGGTGGCGCTGACCGCCTCGACCAGCGGGGGGCTCAGGAAGCGGCCGCGCTCGGGTGGGTCGCGGCGCAGGTCCACCACCTCGACCGACGGCATCTCGGCGCCGCCGTGGCGGGCGGGCAGGTGCAGCGCGGCATAGCGCCCGGTCTGCGCGTTCACCGTCGATTCCAGCGAGGGCGTGGCGCTGACCAGCACGCAGGCGGCCTCGCTGAGCCGCGCGCGCACCACGGCCATGTCGCGCGCGTGGTAGACCACGCCTTCCTCCTGCTTGAAGGCAGTCTCGTGCTCCTCGTCCACCACGATCAGGCCGAGATCGGGGAAGGGCAGGAAAAGTGCGGATCGCGCGCCGACCAGCACCGGGGCCTCGCCCTCGGCCACGGCGCGCCAGGTCTCGCGCCGCGTGCGGGATGTGAGTTCGGAATGCCACAGCGCGGGGGCGGCGCCGAAGCGCGCGGCGAAGCGGTCGAGCCATTGCGTTGACAGCGCGATCTCGGGCAGCAGCACCAGCGCCTGGCGGCCCTGCGCGAGGCAGGCGGCGATGGCCTCGAAATACACCTCGGTCTTGCCGGATCCGGTCACGCCGGTCAGCAGCGTCACGCCGAAGCCGCGCATGCCCGCCGCTTCCCGCAGCGCCGCCGCGGCCTGGTCCTGCTCGGCGCCGAGGCTCGGCCCCGGGCGGGCGGTATCGGGCGGCGCGAAGCGCGGGCGGCGCGGCAGCGAAGCGGGCTCGACCAGCCCGGCATCGGCCATGCCGCGCAGCACGGCGGGGGCTACTCCGGCGGCCTG
>NZ_JACADR010000050.1 GCF_016106005.1 Roseomonas rosulenta | reverse complement strand
GCGGCGAGCTCCCCTCCCGGCCTGGCGCCGCGACGACGCGCGGGCGCGGCGCGCTGACCCGTGCATCGCGCCGCGCCTCGGGCTGACGCGGACACCGCGCGCGACCGGAAGGCCGTGGTGTTCGCGCGCGCGGCGCGCCGGCGATCACCTGCGCTTGTCCTTCGGCGCGCGGCGTCCCGATCCTCGCGCGCATTCTGCGATGCCGGGTAGGCGGGCGGGCTTCGCCCTGCGCGCCGGTCAGATGCCGGCCGGTGCCCGCAGCGGGCTGCCGTCAAAGAAGCGCGACAGCGAGAAGGGCGCCGGGTCCACCACCGGCGGCGCATCCGCCGCGAGATCCGCCGCGAGTCGCCCCGCGCCGAGGCCGATCCCGAAGCCGTGCCCGCTGAACCCGGCCGCCACCACCAGGCCAGGAAGCGCCGCAACGCGCGAGATGACTGGCACCGCATCCGGCGTGGAATCGATCCAGCCTGCCCAGAGCCGCACGGCCTGGATGCCTGCGAGTTCGGGATAGGCGGCGACGATCGCGTCGATCGCCGGCTGCACGATCGACGCCTTGGGCTTCGCCTCGAGCACGCGCATGCGCTCGAAGACGGTCGGCTTGTCGAAGGACCACCTGCCGTGCAGCGCATCCGGCCCCTCGAAGAAGGATCGGCCGAGGCGGAGTTCCACCATTTTCCAGTTCTTGCGCAGCGAGGGCAGGAACTGCAGCGCGTAGCGGATGCCCGCCGGCGTCAGTTCGAGCCGCCCGCGCGCCTTGGCCGCCACCAGGTAGCCGCCATCGAGCAGCGGCGTGAGGATGAAGTCCGGCGTGGACAGCGGCCCCGGGCTGACCTGCCTGGCCGGCGTGGTGGCGAAGATGGTCGAGTGCACCGAGGATTGCGGCATGTCGAGCCCATGCCGGCGCAGGAACATCGACGCCCAGGCGCCGGCCGCGAGCACCACCGCCTGGGTGCGGATGCGCCCGCGCTCGGTGAAGACACCGCCGATCCGCCCACCGGTGGTGTCGAGCCCGCGCACCGCGCAGTTCTGGTGCAGGGTCACGCCGCGCGCGCGCGCCGCCTTCGCCAGCGCGGGGGCGGCGATGGCCGGTTCGGCGCGGCCATCGCGCGGGGAGACCACGCCGCCGATCCAGTCCTGCGCATTGCCGGGCGTCAGGCGCTTCGCCTCGGCCGCGTCGATGACGCGCGCGCCCACCTGGTAGGGCTGCGCCATGTCGATCCAGGCCTGCCAGGCGGCGAGCTGCTTCGGGTCCTTGGTCACATAGACCAGGCCGTTGCGGCGGAAGCCCATCTCGGCGCCGATCTCGGCCGGCAGCGTGTCCCACAGGTGCTGGCTGTGCTGCATGAGCGGGATCTCCCGCTCGTCGCGGTTCATGGTGCGGCACCAGCCCCAGTTGCGGCTGGACTGCTCGCCCGCGACCACGCCCTTCTCCAGGAGCGCGACGGAATGCCCGGCCTTGGCGAGATGCCAGGCGGTGGAGACGCCGATGATGCCGGCGCCGATGACGACCACATCCGCCGCCTCGGGCAGGGTGGCGTCGCTCTCGACCGGGTCGAGGTTGCGTGTCGCGACCATCAGGCGCCGGGCTCAGCGCGAAGCGACATTGGGCGGACGGTCCGCCAAGGCCTCGCCCAGCGAGAGCATCAGGCGGTTCGCCCAGTTGAAGAAGGCGGCTGCCTGGATGATGTCGCTGATCGCGAGGTCATCCATGCCCGCTTCCCGCAGCCGCGTGACGTGTTCCGGCCCGAAGGTCATCGGGATCGCGGTCAGCGCGACCGATGCCGCCACGATGGCGTTCCAGCGCGCGCCGAGATCGGCACCGACCCCCTCCGCGAGCAGCCTGTCCACATCGGCCTCGCGCTTCGCATAGGTGGCGGCGAAGCGGGCATGCACCGAGCAGCAGTAGATGCAGCCGTTGAACCGCGACACCGCCGCCGCGGCCAGTTCGCGGTCGGCGCGCGGCGCGCCGGCCTCCGGGTTGTAGAAGATGTCCTTGTCGGTGCGCGTGCGGTGCTCGAGCGCGTCCGGGTCGCGCGCGAGCAGTCGAAAATACTCGGACTTCGCCCGCGCCGCATCGATCAGTGCGGCGAGGTGATGCGGCGTGAGCTCCGCCTCGGACAGCGGTTCCAGGAAGGGCACCCAGCCGATCTGGGCGCGGGTGAAGACGTTCGGCACGGCGGTGTCGGTCATGCTGCGGGGGCTCCGGGCGTCGCGGCCAGCACGGCGAGGCCGGCGACCACGCGGATCTGGAACGCCAGGAAGGCGACCAGCTGCGACAGGGAGACGATGCTGTCCTCGGTCCAGCCCGCATCCTTCAGCGGCGCGAAGCGCGCGGCGGCGGCGTCGCGGGGGTGCAGTACCAGGTAGTGCGCGTGCGCGAGGGCGGCGACGAGCTTCGGGCCAAGGGTCGCGGCGACATCCGGCGACAGGGCGAAGGGCGGCGCGGGCGTGTCCTCGGCGCTGAGCGGGCCGGGGGGATAGGCCCCCTTCGGCCCCTCGGCCCTGGTCTGCGTCACGGCCGCGGCAACGGCGCCGGCCAGCGCCTCCCCGCCATGGCCGCGCAGGCCCGCGGCGTAGTGGTCCGCGGTCGGCGCGGCGCCATGCAGGCCGGCGACATAGGCGGCGACGGCGAAGCGCTCCGCGATGCTGAAATCCCCGGGCGCGGCGGGGGTCAGCAGGACCTCGTAGCTGTTCTGCGCGTGGATGCGCGCGACCTCGCGGCCCTCGCGCACCGCATCCATGCGCGAGCCCGGCGCTATGCCGACCAGCGTGTCGATCACATCCATGGCTGTGTCTTTCCTGTCATGGTCCTGGTCATGGCCGCCGCCTCAAGCCGCGCGCGCCGGTTCCGTCGGCTCGCGACGCCAGCCGAAGGCGGGGGCGACATGCGCGGCGACCAGCTCGATGGAGCGGAGCACGCAGGGATGCGGCGGATCGACCGAGTGCACCTGAACGGCGAGCTCGGTCGCGCGGTCCATGATGCGGTCCGCCTTGAGGGAGGCGACGACCTCCTCCGGCGTGCCGAGGTGGACGTCCTGGCGCCGGATAATCTCCTGCGTCGTGCGCGGCGCGTCGGGCACGCGCCCGAGCGCGACCAGTCGGCGATGATAGCGCTGCAGGCCGATCTCGGCGAAGCGGATCACGTCCTCGCGCCGGTCGGCCACGAAGACCGACCGGGAGGCGAGGATGCGCGGCGCCGAGCCCTGCGGCAGCGCTGCGAGATAGGCATCCACCATCGGGTCCTGGATGTCCGCGAGCGCGGCCTCCGGCGCCTCCTTCGTGCGAGGCTGGGTGCGCGAGAGCAGCAGCCCCATGCCCAGCCGCGCGGCAGTGCGCGCGCCGTCCACCGAGAAGCTCGCGTACCACATCCGGTCGGTCAGGTCGGGACGCGACGGATAGACCTGGTCGCCGCCGGCCAGCCGCTGCCCGCGCAATGCGCCGCGCAGTGCCTCGAGCCGCTCCGCGAAGACGGTGCGGCGGTCGGTGGCCTTGAGCCCGAAGGCGGCGAAGGCTTCCGGATTGCCGCCCGAGCCTACGCCGAGCTCGAGCCGCCCGCCCGAGAGGATGTCGAGCACCGCCGCATCCTCCGCGACGCGGATGGGCAGTTCCATGGGCAGGGTCACGATGCCGGTCCCGAGCCGGATGCGGCTGGTCAGCGCTGCCGCCTGCGCCAGCAGCACGAAGGGAGAGGGCATGCCGCCCTCATCCTCGTGGAAATGGTGCTGCGCCACCCAGGCGCTGTCGAAGCCTTGTGCCTCGGCATGGCGGATCTGCGCCAGCGCGCAGCGATAGCGCTCCGCCGCACCGCCTTCGTCGAGCACCCGGGTGAAGAAGCCGAGCTTCATGGCCTGCCGTCCCTCGAGCCCCCGCGCCGCCATGCGCGATCGGATGATCGGTGTAGTCGCTGGGCGCGGCATTGAACACCGGCCCGGCGGGGCTTGTCCTCCGGGAAGCACGTCATGGCCGCGGCGGTACGACGATCGGCCTGGCGATCCGAGCCCCTGCGGCCCGGATCTCGAGTTCGGTTCGGGTCCTTCGGAGGGCGCGGCATCCGGTGGCGTGTCGCCATCGATGCCGCCGACGCGGCTCGGCGTAGGAAGCCGGCGAGGTCGTAGCCCCGCCTTGAACGGTTTCGTCGGACACCCGACACTCCGCGCGAACAGGCGGGAGACCACGCGGGTATGCCCTCATCGGCGATCGTGCTCGGCGCGGGAATGGTTGGCGTTTCGGCCGCGCTTCACCTGCGGCGGCGCGGCTACGACGTCGTGCTCGTGGACCGGCAGGCGCCGGGCGAAGGTGCGTCCTTCGGCAATGGCGGGCTGATCCAGCGGGAGGCGGTCCACCCGCATCCCTTCCCGCGGACGATGTCGGAGCTGCTGCGCATCGCGAAGAACCGCTCGATCGATGCGGTCTATCACCCGCTGGCTTTGCCGGGCTTCGTCTCGCCGCTGCTGCGCTACTGGTGGCACTCGGAGCCCGCGCGCTACCTGCATGCGGCGCAGGCGCATGCGCGGCTGATCGCCACCTGCCTCGACGAGCACCTGGCCCTGGCGCGCGGGACGGATGCCATGCCGCTGCTGCGGCCGATAGGCTGGATGCGCCTTTATGGTGACCCGCAAAGGCTCGATGCGGCCGTGGCGCAGGCGGAAGCGGCGCGCAGCGAGTACGGCGTGAATTTCGTTGCGCTGGATGGGCGCGGGCTCGCGGCGGCGGAGCCGCATCTGATCGTGGAGCGCGCCGGTGCGATCCACTGGACCGACCCCTTCTCCGTCAGCGACCCGCATGCGCTCACGCTGTCCTATGCGCGGCAGTTCACCGCCACCGGCGGCAGCATCGCCCGGGGCGACGCGGCCACGCTGCAGCGGACGGCCTCGGCCTGGCGCGTGCAGACCGCCGATGGTCCGGTCGATGCGGCGGAGGTCGTGATCGCGCTCGGCGCCGCGGCCGGCGAGGTCACGCGCCGCTTCGGCTATGTGCCGCCGCTCTTTGGCAAGCGCGGCTACCACATGCATTACGGGCTGCGCGGAAATGCCATGCTGAACCGTCCCGTGCTCGACACCGACAGCGGCTTCCTGCTCGCCCCGATGCGGGCCGGGATCCGCCTGACCACCGGGGCCGAGTTCGCGCGCATCGATGCGCCGCCCACGCCGGTGCAACTCGCGCGCGCGGAACCGGTCGCGCGCACCCTGCTGCCTCTGGCCGATCGCGTCGATGCCGAGCCCTGGATGGGCGTTCGCCCCTGCATGCCGGACATGCTGCCTGTGATCGGCCGGCTGCCGGGGCAGCCGGGTGCCTGGTGCGCCTTCGGCCACGCGCATCAGGGCTTCACGCTCGGCCCGACGACGGGGCGGCTGCTGGCGGAGATGATGACCGGCGCGGCGCCCTTCATCGACCCCGCGCCCTATCGCGCCGAGCGCTTCTAGGCGGCCGGCGGGCGGTGCTGCGCCCAGGGCCTGGCGGTTTCCAGCAGGGCGCCGAGCCGCAGCACATCCGCCTCCGTGCCCCAGCGCCCGACCACCTGTACCGCGGTGGGCAGGCCATCGGCGCCGAAGCCCGAAGGCAGCGACACCGCCGGATGCCCCGTCAGGTTGAAGGGGTATTGCGGCGAGGTCCAACCCTGCCGCGTGATGCCGCAGGCCACGCCATCCACCACGACCTCGTCATTCGCGGCATCGAAGTCGAGCGGCAGCGCGGTGCGCGTCATGGTCGGCATCACGAGCATGTCGTAGCGGTCCAAGAGCGACTGCACCGCGCGGAACAGCCGCGTGCGGGCGAACTGCGCATTGCGGAAATCGGCCAGGGTGAACTGCGCGCCGCGCTCCATGAAGGCGAGCGTGACCGGGTCCATGCGGTCCTTCCACTCGGGCAGGAAGGGAGCGCAGAAGACGGCGAAATTCGCCTGGTAGAGCACGCGGCCCTCGTACTCGATCCAGTCGATCGCCTGGTCGACCTCCTCGACCACCGCGCCCATCGCCGCCCAGGCATCGAGTGCGGCGCGCGTATTCGCCGCCATATCCGCCGCGACGCGCGGATTGGCGCAGCGCGGCACGTAGCCGATGCGCAGGCCCGACAGGTCCTCGCCCATCAGTCCGGCCGAAAGGGGCCGCGCCGCCGCCGCGCCGCCGAGGCTCCAGGGGTCCTGCGCGCTCGGGCCTGTAAGCACGGCATGTATCATCGCAGCATCCGTCACCGTTCGCGCGAGTGGCCCGGCATAGGTGTTGTTGCCGAAGGCATCGCGCGCCGTATCCGCGGGCACCGCGCCCAGCGTCGGCTTCAGACCGACCAGTCCGCAGCAGGCCGCCGGACCGCGGATCGAACCCGCGCCGTCGGTGCCGAGGCCGAGCGGCCCCAGCCCCGCCGCCACCGCTGCGGCCGCACCGCCGGAAGACCCGCCGGACGTGCGCTCGAGGTTCCAGGGGTTGCGCGTGGCGCCGAAGAACGGCCCGTCGGTCAGCCCCTTCACGCCGAACTCCGGCGTCGTCGTCTTGCCGATGATGATGGCGCCCGCCGCCCGAAGCCGCGCGACCAGCACGTCGTCCTTCGCGGCCGGCCGCGCCTGGGCGTGGATCGCCGAACCATGCGTCGTGCGCATCCCCGCGACATCCAGCAGGTCCTTGACGTGGACCGGGACGCCGTGCAGCGGACCGAGGGAGCCGCCCTTCATCACTGCGCGCTCGGCTTCGGCGGCATCCGTGCGCGCCTGGTCCTCGGCCACCGTGACGAAGCAGTTCAGACGTGGCTGTGCGCGCGCTGTCGCGGCGAGAACTGCATCCACATACTCGACGGGCGAGAGACGTCGGCTTCGGATCAGCGCGGCGGCGCGCGCGGCGGACATGAACAGCAGGTCGTCGGTGGACATTCGTGTCTCCGGGTCGTGCAGGCGTGGCGGAGGCCTGCGTGCGGTCGTACAACGCGACATTCAGCCAATGAGAGCCGCCATGCCGCAAGACCGCGCCAACAGCATCGACGCCGATCTGCGTACGCGTGCCCGCAACGTCATTCCGGGCGGGCTCTGGGGGCACCTCAATGCCGCCAACCTGCCCGAGGGATATCCGCAGTTCTTCGCCTCCGCCGAGGGTTGCCGGCTGCGCGACGTCGATGGCCGGGAGTTCGTCGACCTCATGTGCGCCTGGGGTCCGATGGTGCTGGGCTATCGCCATCCGTCGGTCGAGGAGGCAGCGCATCGCCAGGCCGAACAGGGCGATGCGATGAACGGCCCTGGCCCGGTGCTGGTCGAACTGGCAGAGACGCTGGTCGGCATGATCCCGCACGCCGATTGGTGCCTGTTCGAGAAGAACGGGACCGATGCCACCACCGCCTGCGTGACCATCGCGCGCGCCGGCACGGGTCGGCGCAAGGTGCTGGTGGCGCGCGGGTCCTATCACGGCGCGGCGCCCTGGTGCACGCCGTCTCTGGCCGGCGTCACGACCGAGGACCGGGCGCATATCCTCCACTTCGACTACAACGACGCGCCCTCGCTGCAGGCGGCGGCGGAGGCGGCGAAGGGCGACCTGGCTGCGGTGATCGTGACGGCGTTTCGGCACGACATGGGTCGCGACCTGGAACTGCCGGATCCGGATTTCGCGCGCAACGCACGCGCGATCTGCGACGCGACCGGCGCGGCGCTGATCCTAGATGACGTGCGCGCAGGCTTCCGGCTGCACCTCGGCGGCTCCTGGGAGACGATCGGCGTGCGCCCGGACCTCGCGGCCTACAGCAAGGCGATTGCGAACGGGCATGCGCTGGCGGCGGTGACCGGCAACGATGCCTTCCGCGACGCCGCGACGCGGATCTATACCACCGGCTCCTTCTGGTGCGCCGCGGTGCCGATGGCGGCGGCGGTCGCGACGCTCGCGGAATTGCGGCGTATGGACGGCCCGGCCCATATGCGCGCCATGGGCGAGCGGCTGCACTCAGGCCTCGATGCGCTTGCGGCGCGGCATGGCATCGGCATCCGGCAGAGCGGGCCGCCGCAGATGCCGCTGGTGCTGTTCGACGACGATCCCGACTGGCGCCTCGGCTCCGCCTTCTGCGCCGCCGCGCTGCGTGCCGGGGCGTATTTCCACCCGAAGCACAACATGTTTCTCTCCTGCGCGCATGCGCCGGCCGATATCGATCTCGCGCTGCAGGCCGCGGATGCCGGCTTTGCTGCGGTCGCGCGGATGGGGTGAAGCGTCAGCGCGGCGCCAGTGATTGCCGCGCACTGGCCGAAGCCGCGATCCCATCCCAGCCGTAGCGCATCGGCGTGAGGCGCGCCTCGGCCCAGGTGGCGTGCTGGTCTGCGTAGTGCCGGCTGCCAGGATGGCCCGAGGCGCCGTGGAAGACGGTCCAGCGGGAATTCTCCCAGGCACCGACATCGAAGACGTAGCGCGCCAGCGCGCCATAGGTCGCGCGCGGCCCGCCCGAGGGCAGCAGGCCATTGGCGAAGACCGTGTCGCCATCGCCGCCGATGCCGCGCGCCGGCGGGTCGAGGAGCGGCGCCGCCTCGGGAAACAGGGCGCCGAGCGGATGTGCGAAGCGCGGCCGATGCGCCTCGCCCCAGGGCTGCGCCGCGACCAGGTCGGCCGCGGCGGTGGCCAGTGCCGTCCGCAATGCCTGCGCCCAGCTCCAGCCGCCGAGCAGCGAGGTATCGTCGGTGCGCAGCAGCGCCGGCAGCGTCCACCACAGCTGGTTGAGCGGCACGACGCCCGGCGGCACGGCGAGCGGCGGTTCGCCAGCGAGCGCAGCGAGCCCGCTGCGTTCGGCAAGGATGCGCGTCAGCGCCAGACGCAGCGCGAAATACCCGCTCGCGGCCACGCTGTCGGCCGCCATGCGGCCGTCCCAGGCAAGCAGTCGCTCCCGCAACGCCTCCGCCGCCGAACTGCCGATCGGCGGCAATGCCGCCAGGTGTTCGCGCAGCAGCAGCGCATTGGCGGACAGGGTGTCGCCATGGATCGTCTCGGGTGCGACATCCGGTTGCGCCAGCAGGGCGCCGATCCGGCGCGCGCGCGTCGGCGGGTGGCAATCGGTGCAGAGGTAGTCCGCGCCACCATCGGCGACGACGCGGTTGTTCGCGGTGACGATCACGCCGCCCGGCGGGTCGATCTGGCGCGGCATGGCCTCGAAGGGAATCCAGCCCTGCCATTCATGCTCGCCGGTCCAGCCGGGCACCGGCAGCCAGCCATTGGCACGCGGCCGGCGCGGCACCATGGCGCGCACCAGGTGGCCGATCCGGCCGGCCGTATCTGCGGCGACCAGGTTGTGGTCGATCAGTCCCCAGCCGCGGGTTGCCTCGAACAGCGAGGGCACGTCTTGCGCTCGCAGCATGCGTGGCAGGCAGTCGAACGACCGGTCGGTCTCGGCGAACTGCACGGAGCGCAGGGCCAGCGCCGAGCCGGTGGCGGGATCGCCGGCGATGATGGGGCCGTGCGCGGTTTCGATCACCTCGATCTCGCGGGCGGGGGCGCCGCGCACCGCGATGCTCTCGCGCCGGCGGGGCACCGGCAGCCATGACTCGCGATACAGGTGGTGCGCGGCGCCGGCATCGAAGCGCTCCACGAACAGGTCGTGGATATCGACGAAGGCGTGCGTGACGCACCAGGCGACGCGCCCATTATGCGCGAAATGCGGAAATCCCGGCACGCCGGGCACCGTCAGCCCGACCACGTCGAAGGCATCGCAGGCGAGATGCCCCTGTACGTACATGTTCGGAATCTCGAAGACGCGATGCGGATCACCCGCGAGCAGCGGCCGGCCCGTGGCGCTGCGCGCGGCCGACAGCGCCCAGTTGTTGCTGCCGCCGCCCGAGGCATCCGGCGCCGCGCGGTCGAGCAGCGCCGCAACAGCGGGTGCCAGGTCGGCCAGGGTCGCGGTCCAGCGCGCCGCCTCGACCCCTGGCGGGATGCAGAGCAGGTCGATGCCGCCATCCTCGTAGCGCAGCTTCGCCGCCCGGTCCGCACCCAGCAACGGCAGCGCCGCGGCGCGCCACAGCTTGAACCAGACCGAGCCCATCAGCAGGCCGAGCCGCCGCATCACCGCGATCGGGTGCCAAGCCTCCCAGCGCAACGGCGTGGCGCCAAGCAGCGCGTATTCCGCCGCCGGCGGCGCGCCGGAATCGAGGAAGGCGTTCACCCCCGCGACATAGGCTTCCAGCATCCCCCGCGCCTCGGCGCCGAGCGCCGCGAAGTCCCGCCGGCAGGCGGCCTCCATGCCGAGGCGGCGGCATAGCGCATCCATCTCGACCGCCGGCGCGCCGAGCCATTCCGCGCTGCGCCCGAGCGCTCGCCGCAGGTTGAGCTCCATCTGGAACAGCCGGTCCTGTGCATGGACGAAACCCTGCGCGAGGAAGGCGTCATGCTGGCCGCGCGCGCGGACATGCGGGATGCCCTCCGGGTCGCGGAACACCTCGACCGCATCGGATAGCCCGGCGACGCGCAGCGCGCCGGTGAGCGGCGGCAGCGCCGCGCGCAGGGTCTCAGGCGTCATCCGGCGAGCTCCACCTCCCAGAACATCGGGTAGGAGGAGCGGATCAGATTGGTCAGCGAGGTGCGGTGGCCGGCCGGGATGGTGAACTGGCCCCACATGACGGCGGGTGTCAGGTCATAGGCGATGGTCTGGATCTCGGCGGCGACGCGCGCGCGCGCCGCGTCGTCCTCGGCCCTGGCGAAGGCCTGCAGCAGCGTCGGGATGCGGTCGTCGCAGGACCAGCCCGGGAAGTCGGCACAGGTGGAGGCGACGTAGAAATGCGTGAGCGGGGAGAACATGTCCGTCCCGTTCGAATAGACCGAGAACATGGACCAGCCATCGCGCCGCACGCGCCGCGCCAGTACCGTGCCCCAGTCCATCACCTGCTGGTCCACGGTGAAGCCGGCGGCTTTCATGTTCTGCACCAGCACCATCGAGGCGGTCTGGCTGATCGATCCGGCCACCTCCATCGCGATCACGGGTTCGCCGCGGTAGCCGGCGGCGCGAAGTTCGGCGCGCGCGCCCTCGATATCGACTCGAGCACCGGCGGCGCCGGCATTCGTCGAGTAGGGCGCGTCGCACATCCAGAAGGACGGGCATTGCGGCGCGCGGAAGCGTTCGGGTACGCCGATCGCCGTCAACACCGCCTGCTGGTCCGCCAGCTTCCACAGCACGCGCCGCACTGCCGGGTTGTCAAAAGGCGGTGCGGCATGATTCAGGCGGAAATTGCCCTGGAACTGGTGCAGCCCGCCGAGGCCCAGCAACTGCACGCCGCGTGCGCGCTCGAGCCGCGGCAGCAGGTCGAAGGGCAGGTACTGCATGTAGTGGATCTCGCCCTGCATCAGGGCCGAGGCGCCGGTCACCTGGTCGGGCATGACGCGCAGGTTCAGCTGGTCGATCTTCACGCGCTTGCCGCCGGCGAGGAAATCCGGCGGCTCGGCGCGCGGCACGTAGTCGGCGAAGCGCTCCAGCACCATGATGTTGCCGGGGCGCCAGAGGTCCGGACGGAAGCGGAAGGGCCCGGATCCGATGATCTCGGTGATGCGCTGCGTGCCCGGCACGCGTGCGAGCCGTTCGGGCATCATCACCGGCAGCGGCGCGTTGGGCTTGCCCAGGACCTGCAGCAGCAGCGGGAAGGGTTCCTTCAGCACCAGCGTGAAGCTGCGCGCATCGTTTGCTTCCAGCGACGCTGTCGCGATTTCCAGCATGCGGCCCAGTGGATCGCGCGGCGCCCAGCGCCTGAGCGACAGCACGCAGTCCGCCGCCGTCACTGGCGCGCCGTCATGCCACTTCAGCCCTTCGCGCAGGCGGAACCGCCAGGTTAACCGGTCGGCCGAGCTCTCCCACGTCTCGACCATCTGCGGGCGGATCTGGCCGCGGTCGTCCATGGCGAAGAGTGTGTCGAAGACGTGCGTGGCGAAGGTGCGCGTGATGGCCGCGGTGATGACATGCGGGTCGAGGATGACGACCTCGGATTCCAGCACGACATCCAGCGCCCTGGCGGCGCGTGCCTCGCGTGGGCGGATGATACCCGAGGCCGCGAGCGCAGCCCCTCCGGCCATCACGCCCCGCCGGCCCGTGGTTGGTTGCAGCATGCTGGCTTCCTCCGACCTTGGCAGGGGGAGCCTAGCAGCCTCCGGGGGGCGCGCCAGCCTGGGATCGCGGAGCCTTGCTAGGCGTCCAGCATGTCGCGCATCGCGCGCATCGCGGTCGCGTAGCCGCGCGCGCCGAGCCCCGCGATGACCGCGGTGGCGACGGTCGAGACGAGTGACTGGTGGTAGATCGCCTCGCGCCGATGGATGTTCGAGATGTGCAGCTCGATGATCGGCGCCTTGACCATCTTCAGGGCGTCGAGCACCGGGATCGAGCGGAAGGTGAGGCCCGCGGGGTTGATGATCAGGCCAGCCGCCTCGCTGTCGATCGCGTCGTGGATCCAGTCCACCAACTGGCCTTCGTGGTTCGTCTGACGGAACACCACCTCGTCGCCGCCGGCCTCGGCACGACACATCGCCTCGACCTCGGCAAGGGTGGTGCGGCCGTAGACCTCGGGCTCGCGCTTGCCGAGGCGGTTCAGGTTCGGGCCATTGAGCACATGGATGCAGCGGGGCATGGCGGGCTTCCTCGTTCCGTGACGCCGGCGGCCTAGCCCTGGTAGCCGAACAGTCGCGGCAGCCAGAGCACCAGCTCCGGGACATAGGTGATAAGCGCCAGCGCGCCGATCATCGCGAGAAGGAAGGGCAGGGTGTCGCGCACAACGGCCCCGATCGGCGCGCCCGACAGCTTCGCGACGATGAACAGCAGCAGGCCGTAGGGCGGCGTGACCAGTCCGATCATGATGTTCACCACCACCACGACGCCCAGATGCACCATGTCGATGCCGAGCGCCTGTGCCGCCGGGACCAGCACCGGCACCACCACCAGAAGGATGGTGCTGCCTTCCATGAGGCAGCCCAGCACCAGCAGGATCACGTTGACGAGCAGCAGGAATTCCCACCGCGACATCTCCAAGCCGGCGAGGATGCCGCGCACAGTGTTCGGCACGCCCTCGCTGGTGACCACGTAGTTGAAGGCCAGTGCGCCCGCGATCAGCATGCCGATGGCGGCGGTCGAGCGCGCGCTCTCGCGGATCGCCGTCATGGTCTGCCGCCAGGTCAGGCTGCGGTAGAGTACCGCGGCGATCAGCCAGGCATAGGCGGCAGCAACGGCGGCGGCCTCGGTCGGCGTCATCACGCCGCCATAGATGCCGCCCAGCAGGATCACGGGCATCAGCAGCGCTGGGAAGGCCTCGAGCGTCAGGCGCGGGAATTCGCGCAGCGGCACGCGTTCCGAGATCGGGAAATCGTGGCGATGCGACATCCAGGAGTTGATGCCCATCTGCGCCAGCGCCATCAGCAGGCCCGGCACGACGCCGCCCAGGAACAGGAAGCCGATCGAGGCATCGGCGACCAGCGCATAGAGCACCATGGGGATCGAGGGCGGGATGATCGGCCCGATCACCGCGGTCACGGCCGTCAGCGCTGCGGCGTAGCTGGCGGGATAGGCGCCGCCCTTGGTCATCATGTCGATCTGGACCTTGCCGCTGCCTGCGGCATCGGCGATGGCGGAGCCGGACATGCCCGCGAAGATCACGCTCTGCACCACGTTCACGTGGCCGAGCCCGCCACGGAAGCGGCCCACCAGCAGGTTGCAGAACCGCAGCAGCCGATCGGTCAGGCTACCGGCGTTCATCATGCCGGCCGAGAAGATGAACAGCGGCACCGCCAGCAGCACGTAGCTGCCGTTCAACCCGTTCAGCACCTGCTCCGCCGCGATCGACATGTCCTGGCCCGACAGGCCGAGATAGATGATGCTGGCCATGATCATGGCGAGGCCGATCGGCAGTCCCAGCAGGGAGAGGCCGACCAGCGCGATCAGCGCGAGCGTGAAGGGGTCGTGCAGGTTCACGTGCGGGTCCCGGCGATGCGCCGCCCAGTCACGGCGCGCCAGGCGATCGCGGCGTGACGGATGATCGTGGCGAGGGCGAAGACCAGCCAGACCGAGTAGAGAATGTCGAAGCGGATGCCGAGATAGGCGCTGCGCTCGACCTTCATGAAAGTGACGTAGTCCACCATCGCCGGCAGCGACCATGTGAAGACCGCCACCACGGCGATGCCGGTGAGCGCATCGCAGGCGCGCCGCGCAGCGGGCGACAGCGCTCCGTAGACCAGGTCGAAGCGGATCTCCTCCTCGTCGCGCAGCACCAGGCCGGCGCCCCACAGGATGCCCCAGAGCCAGGCGAGGGTGGAGAATTCCGCCGTCCAGCTCAGCGGCGCATTCAGCACGTAGCGCGTGAAGACCTGCAGCATGAAGGCGACGAACATCGCCGCGAGCAGGCCCGCGAGAACGTCCTCGGCGCGCCGCCGGGCCCAACCGAACAGGCGGCGCGCCAAGCCCACGCGGATCAGCGCACCGCCGCGATGCGGTCGAGGATGCCGGCCGGCCAGGCCTGCGACTGCGTGGAGGCGAGATAGCGCCGCTGCGCCTCGGCACGGAAGGCCGCCACATCGGGCTCGTAGACTTCGAGACCCTGCGAGCGGAAGAAGGCGACCATCTCCTGCTCCTGCGCCAGGTGGCGCTGCGTGCTCTGGTCGATCGCCTTGTTCGCCGCGGCCTGGATCGCGTCGCGCTGCGGCTGCGTCAGCCCGTCCCATAGGCGCGAGGAGATCGACAGCAGATCATAGGCGACCAGGTGGCTGGTGAGGACGAACTGCGTCGTCACCTCGTGGAAGCGCATGGTGCGGCTGGTCGGCAGCGGGTTGTCCTGGCCGTCCACCGTGCCGGATTGCAGCGCGGTGTAGAGCTCCGCGAAGGCCACCGGGGTCGGGTTGGCGCCCAGCGCCTCGCCGAGGAACTGCCAGGTCTCGCCCGGCGGCATGCGCAGCTTCATGCCCGCCATGTCGGCCGGCGTGCTGATCCGCCGGCGCGGCTTCAGGTTCACGTGGCGCGTGCCGAAATACAGCGGCCCCAGCACATGCACGTTGAGCTGGTCGCGCGCCATGCGGTTGAACTCGGCGCCGATCGGGCCGTCGAAGACCTTGCGCATGTGGTCGGCGTCGCGGAACAGGTAGGCTGAGGCCATCACCGACCAGGCCGGGATCTGGCGCGAGAAATCCTGGGGGGCGAGGTTTGCCATCTCGACATTGCCGCGCTGGATGGCGACCAGCTCCGTGCCCTGGCGGAACAGCGTGGCGTTCAGGTGCAGCTCGACGTCGAACTGGGACTGCAGGTCGGCCTGGAAGCCGCGCATCGCCTCGGCGCGGATATCCTGGTCCGAGAAGACGGCGGTGAAGCGGATGCGCCGGCGCACCTGCGCTCGTGCCGGCAGGCCTGGCGCCGCGAGGGCCGCGGCGGCGGCGGTCATCACGGAGCGACGTCCGATCGGCATGCGCATGGGCGTTGTCCTTCCCTGGAGCTTCGTTGGCCGGAGGCTAGGGGTGTGCGGCCACTCGATCAATAGAGGTTCAACGAAATATCGGAGATTCTCCCGAATGCCGGCTATTGCCCGCAGCCTTTGGCGTCGCCGATACTTGCGCGGCGAAGCGATCCGCAGGAGGCGCGAGGGTGAGGCGCGTAGCGCGCGAAGGGCCAGGGATCGAGGAGACGGCGGGCGACGCTGCCTATCGCCGCATCCGGGCCGATGTGGTTCTCGGACGCCTCGCACCCGGGCGGAAGCTTGGCCTCGATGGGCTGCGCGACATCTACGGCGTCAGTATCGGCACGCTGCGCGAAGCGCTCAACCGGCTCGCGGCCGAGGCCCTGGTGCACGCCGAAGGCCAGCGCGGCTTCGCCGTGGCACCGGTCTCGGCCGAGGATTTCCGCGAGGTCGCGGAGCTGCGCCTGCTGCTGGAATGCGAGGCGATCGGGATATCCTTCGCGTCGGGCGACCTGGAGTGGGAAGGCCGGGTCGTCGCGGCGCACCACAAGCTCGCGGTGATCGAGCGCGCGCTGCTGGCGGGCGACGCGGCCGATCCCTCGCTGTGGAAGCACTATGATCGCGAATTCCACCATGCGCTGATCGCGGCCTGCGGGTCGGACGTCCTGCTCGAGACCTACGCCGCCGCCTATGATCGCTTCCTGCGCTACCAGATGGTCGCGGTGGTGTTCCGCGGCGCGGTGGCGGCCGAACAGCACGCGGCGCTTCTGGACTGCGCGCTCACGCGCAACGCGGCAGGCGCCTGCGCCATCCTGCGCGCCCATGTCGAAGGCTGCGTGGAGCATGTCGTGCGCGGCGGCAGGCTGGCACCCTTCCTGGCCGGGACGCGCCGCCTGCGCTCGCCCGGTGGCCTGCCGCAGCCAGCGCGGCGGGCGCGATGAGCATCGCCGTGACGGTCGCGCAGGGCGAGGCCGCAAGTGAGCGCGCCTGGCGGCTGATCCGTGCCGACATTCTGCGCGGCGCGCTGGCTCCTGGGCAGAAGCTGAAGCTCGAGGGCCTGCGCGACGGCTACGGCGTCGCGATCGGCACCCTGCGCGAGAGCCTGAGCCGGCTGATCGCCGAGCGGCTGGTCGTCGCCGAGGGCCAGCGCGGCTTCGAGGTATCGCGCTTCTCCGCGCGGGAGCTGCGGGAGCTCGCACGGCTGCGCCTGCTCCTGGAAGGGCATGCGCTGGAGCACGCCTTTCGTGCCGGCGACATGGAGTGGGAGGGACGCGTGGCAGCCGCGCACCACAAGCTCGCGCAGATGGAGAAGCGGCTGCGCGAGGGCGAGGATGGCGCGATCGACGACTGGCGCCGCTTCGATTCGGAGTTCCACCGCACGCTGATCTCCGCCTGCGGGTCGCGCACGCTGATGGCCACCCATGCGACGGTCTTCGACCGCTACCTGCGCTACCAGAACCTGGCACTCGGCTTTCGCGGCGCCATCGCGGTCGAGGAGCACGCGGCGCTGCGGGATTGCGCGATCCGCCGCGACGCAGCCGCGGCGCGCGCGGTCCTGGCCGCGCATATCCTCGGCGGCGTCGACCACGCGCTGGCGAGCGGCGCCGTCTGACAGCCCCCGCGCGGGTTTCAGCCGGGCGCGGAGATTTCCGCGAAGTGTCGCAGCATCCGCCCCGGCTCGGGCTCGATCCCGGTGAACAGGCGAAAGGCGCCGACCGCCTGGAACACCGCCATGCCGCCGCCATCCATGGTACGGCATCCGAGCGCGCGCGCCGCGCGCAGGAGCGCGGTCTCGATCGGGAAATAGACGATGTCGGCGACCCAGAGGTCCGGCCGCAGCAGTGCGACCTGCAGCGGCGTGCCCGGGAACTTGGCCATGCCGACCGGCGTGCAGTTCACGAGGCCCTCCGCCGAGGCGATGGTCGCGGCCAGGTCCGTGCAGGCCATCGCGCGGCCGGCGCCGAAGCGAGCCTGGAGATCGGCGGCGAGCCGCACCGCGCGCGGGTGCTCCTGATCGATGATCGCCAGCTGCGCCACGCCTTCCGAGAGCAGCGCATGCGCGACCGCCGCACCGGCCCCGCCGGCGCCGAGCTGGAGGACGCTTGCGCGCGGAGCATCGTGCAGGCTCCGACGGAATGCCTCGGCGAAGCCCGAGCAATCCGTGTTGTGGCCGATGCGCCGCCCGTCCCGGAACAGGACCGTGTTCACGGCGCCCAGCGCCCGCGCATCCGCGGAGAGGTCGTGCAGCAGCGGCACGACCGCCTGCTTGCAGGGATAGGTGACATTCACGCCGGCGAAGCCCATGCGCTCCGCCGCCAGAAGCAGGTCGTCCAGCGCCTCCGGCCCGACGCCGAGGCGCGCGATGTCGATCAGGCGATAGACCAGCCGCAGCCCCTGCTGCGCGCCCTCGCGTTCATGCATCGCCGGCGAGAGCGATGCCTGGATCTCCGCGCCGATCAGGCCAACCAGGACGGATGGCGCGAGGTGCCAGTCGGCCATGTGGATCTCCGTGACGGGCGCGAGCGGCGCCCGGGCATCCTCTAGCGGCTGGCACAGCGGTGCTCAATCCGGGTACGCGGCGCCGGACCTCGCGGCCCGACCCTCGCGATCTGCTCCATGCCCGGACGGCAGGGGAAGGTCGCGCGCCAGTGCTGCGCGACCTCTGTGCACCGCGCCACCCAGACGCCCGCGAACCTGCCGATGGAGTCGAGGAACTTCGTCAATCCGGGGCCGCTTCGCGGTGCCGATGTGGACAACCGGACGCACGCCGGATGACGAGGAATGGTCGACCCTGCCAGAGCCGTTCGGGATCCTCGCCTGACAGGCGCACTGCCGTTCACCGGGGGTGGCTTATCCGGTGCTGCCATCCCTGCCTGCGCGTGGCATGCTGCGCGCGTCCAGCAGGAGAGCATGGCGTGACGTCTACCGCAGTGGGCCGCATCGTCCCGGATCGCAGCATCGCGGCCTGCGCAGCACATGTCGCGCCCCGAGGGCTGGCATGACCGCGCCCATGCAGCGCGGCCTCTCCCGGCGCCGCGTCGAGGATGACCGCTTCCTGCGCGGCCTGGGCCGCTTCGTCGAGGATATCGCTGCGCCGGGCGCGCTCCATGGCGTCATGCTCCGCTCGCCGCACGCGCATGCCCGGATCGTTGCGATCGACCCGACCGCGGCCCGCGCCATGCCGGGCGTGCACGCCGTCCTGACCGCGACGGAGCTGCGCGCAGAAGGCCTTCATCCCCTGCCCTGCGTTGCCAAGGTCGCGACGCTCGCGCCGCTGGTCATTCCGCCGCGACCAGCCCTGGCCGAGCGCGTGGTGCGCCATGTCGGCGACCCGGTCGCTTTCGTGGTCGCCGAGACCCTCCCGCAGGCGCGCGACGCCGCCGAGGCGATCATGGTCGACTACGAGACGCTTCCCGCCGTCACCGACGGCGCTGCGGCGCTGCGGCCGGATGCGCCGCAGATCTGGGACCAGGCGCCGGGCAACCTCGCCTTTCGCTTCCAGAAGGGCGATGCGGCCGCGGTCGCGGCCGCCTTCGCGCGCGCGGTCACGATCGTCTCGCTCGATCTGGTGAACAACCGCGTGACCGCCGCGCCGATCGAACCGCGCGCGGCGGTCGCGACCTGGCATGCCGAGACGCAGTCCTTCCTGCTGCAGGTGACGGGCCAGGGCGTGCATGCCATGCGCGACCAGCTCGCCACGGTGTTCGGAATCGCGCCGGATCGCATCCGGGTCGTCGCGCCCGATGTCGGCGGCGGCTTCGGTGCCAAGAACTTCATCTTCCCGGACTACGTCCTGGCGATGCTCGCCGCGCGGCGGCTGGGCCGCCCGGTGCTCTGGGTCTCCGAGCGCACGGAGGATTTCCTCTCGACCGCGCATGGGCGCGACAATCGCACGCATGCCGAGCTGGCGCTCGATTCCGAAGGCCGCTTCCTCGCGCTGCGTGCCGAGACGGTGGCGAACATGGGCGCGTATCTCTCGGGCAGCGGGCCGGGCAGTTCGACGAATTCGCCGGGCACGGCCATGGGCGGGCTCTACGACATTCCCGCGGTGTTCATGGATGTGCGCGGCGCCTTCACCAACACCGTGCCGATCGACGCCTATCGCGGCGCCGGCAAGCCGGAGGCCAACTACATCATCGAGCGCCTGGTGGACCTCGCGGCGCGGCGCACCGGAATCGACGCGGTGGAATTGCGGCGGCGGAACCTGATCGCCTCGTTTCCGCACCGCACGGCGATGGGCATGACGATCGATTGCGGCGAGTTCCGCGCCAACCTCGACCGCGCGGCCGCTGCCGCGGACATCGCCGGCTTCGCTGCACGCCGCGCGGCATCCGAGGCGCGCGGCATGCTGCGCGGCCTCGGTCTCGCCTGCTTCATGGAGACCTCGCGCGGCGCGCCCGGCGAATGGGCGGCGGTGCGCTTCGAGCCGGATGGCAAGGTGGCGCTCGCGCTCGGCACGCAGTCGAACGGGCAGGGGCACGAGACCAGCTTCCCGCAGGTCGCCGCCGACCTGCTCGGCCTGCCTGTCGAGGGATTCCGCCTGGTCCAGGCCGACACGCGCGACGTGGCGCGCGGCCATGGCCATGGCGGCGCGCGGTCGCTGCACATGGGCGGCGAGGCGATGGTCCGCGCGATCGACGCCGTTCTGGCGAAGGCGCGGGCGCTGGCGGCGCAGATGCTGCAGGCGCCCGAAGCCGCGCTGAGCTTCGCCGATGGACGGTTCAGCGTGGCGGAGGATCCGGCGGGACGCGGCGTGGGGCTGCTCGACCTTGCGCGCGAGGCGCCTGGGGCGATCGACGCCGAGGTGGACAGCGACCTCGACCTCGTCACCTTCCCCAATGGCTGCCAGGTCGCGGAGGTCGAGATCGACCCCGAGACCGGCCTGGTGCGGCTCGACCGCTACACCGCCATCGACGATTACGGCCGGCTGGTGAATCCCATGCTGACGATCGGCCAGGTGCAGGGCGGCCTGGCGCAGGGCATCGGCCAGGCGATGCTGGAGGAGGTGGCCTATGATGCGGAGTCAGGCCAGATCCTGACCGCTTCGCTGATGGATTACTGCCTGCCGCGGGCGGAGGATCTGCCGCCGCTCGATGTCACCTGCGTCGAGGTGCCGACGACCTCCAACCGCCTCGGCGCGAAGGGTTCGGGCCAGGCGGGATGCATCGGCGCGCCGCAGACGTTGATGCACGCGGTGCTCGACGCGCTGGCGCCGCTCGGCATCGAGGCGATCGACATGCCGGTCACGCCGAACAAGGTCTGGGCGGCGATCCGCGGCCGCGCGTGATCACGGGCGCCGTCGCTCTGCCAGCGCATCCAGGATGGCGGTGGCGATGTCGCCGGCGAACAGATGCGAGGCCGGCACGGGCAGGCGCCGGCGCCAGTTCGGGCGCTCACGGTCCGTGCCGGGCAGGTTGACGCCGATCCGCTCGCCGACGAGGTCCTCGGCCTGCACCAGCATGATCCGGCTGGGCGATGCCGCCACGAAGCGGTGCACGGCGGCGGCCGTCTCTGGGCCGAAGCCGCCGGGCGATACCCCGCACGCTGCGGCAAGGGCGGCACGATCCTGCGCGCGCCGCGCCAGCGCGGCGGCGGCGTGCGCCGGCGTGAGCAATCCGAGTGCAAGGCGCTCGTCGAGATCGGCACCTTCCCACCAGCCCGCCAGCGTCGCGAGGTCGTGGGTCGACACGCAGGCGGCAGCAAGGGCGGGCCACTCCGCGGGCGCGCGGAAGCCGTCGCCGTCGCTCTCGAACCACAGCACGCGATAGGCCAGCACGCGCGCCGCAGCGAGGCGTTCGGTGAATCCCTCCGGTACCGTGCCGAGCGCCTCGCCGACTACCGCGCAACCCGCAGCGCGGCTTTCCCGCGCCAGCGTCGCGAGCTGGCCCGGCCCGTCGAAGCCGAGGTAGCAGCCTTCGCTTGCGCGCGCGCCCTCCGGCACGATGAACAGCCGTTCGAGCCCCATGGCGTGGTCGAGCCTGAGCGCCCGCGCATGCCGCATATTGGCCCGCAGCAGCGCGGCGAAGCCCTCATGCCCGGTGGCCTCCGACACATGCGGATGCGGCACCGGCAGGCCCCAGACCTGCCCGTCGGCGGCGAAGGGATCGGGGGGCGCGCCGATCGAGAGGCCGCGCAGGAAGGCATCGGGCTGCGACCAGACCTCCGCGCCATCCGGCGCCGCGCCGACCGCGAGGTCGCGATAGAGGCCCGGCCCGGCGGCGGCGGCGAGCTGGCGGTCGCACATCCATTGCAGTGCGACGTGGAAGCGGATCGCCTCCGCCGATTCCGCGCAAAAGCGCGCCACGCCCGCATCCCTGGAATGCGCGTGGCCTGCCGGCCATCCGTGCGGGCCGAAGCGCTCGGACAGCGCCGCAAAGGCCGCGAAATGCTCGAGCGCAGCGCCGCCCTGGACGCGGAACGCGGCAAGCGCGGCATGGTCGGGCGGCAGCGCGGCGACCGCGGCCTCAAGCACGGCGCGCTTCGCCGTCCAGACCGCGGGATAGTCCACCAGCGCGCCGCCGCGCAGCGCGGCGAAGATCGGCGCCTGGCGATCGAGCGCCGCGCGCACCCCCGGTGCGTCGCCGACATCGGGCAGGGCGGTGACGTCGAGCAGCACGGGCTCGAGGAAGCGCCGGTCGGAGGGCTGGTAGGGGCTGGCGCGGTCGCGTTCCACCGGCATCAGCGCATGCGGAGGGCTGAGCCCGACCAGCGCCGCGCCGCGCGCCGCCGCCGTGCGGGCCAGGACCGCGAGGGCGGTGTAGTCGCCGATGCCCTGGTCGGCCTCGTGCCGGAGGGCGAAGGCCTGTGCCGCGACGCCGAAGCGCTGGCCTTCCGGCGCGTCGTGGCATTGGCCGGCCGGCGGTGCGCGGCGCCGCGACGTGGCACGGCGGCGCGCCAGGCTGTCACGCGCCTGCGCGGCGGTCTCGGCGGGCAGGCCGAGGGC
>NZ_JACADR010000005.1 GCF_016106005.1 Roseomonas rosulenta | reverse complement strand
CGGAGGCCGTGGCGGCCGGCGCGCTGGAGCGCGAGGGCTGGGCCGTGCTGGCGCGGCGCGCGCGCACGCCGGCGGGCGAGATCGACCTGGTGGCGGAGCGCAGCGGGCTCCTGGCCTTCATCGAGGTGAAGGCGCGGCCCTCCTTGAACGAGGCCGCCTTTGCGCTCGGCGCGCGGCAGCGCGCGCGGCTGGTGGCGGCGGCGGAGTGCTGGCTGGCGGTGAACCCGGGTCATGGCGCGGCGGGGATGCGCTTCGACGTGGTGATCGTGGCGGCGGACGGGACGGCGCGGCGGATCGCGGATGCCTTCCGCCTCGGGGACTGAGACCCGCCGTCAGTCTCCAAGTTGCAGATGAAGGAGGGGGTTCGGGGCGCTCTCTCCCCCGACCTTGTTTCAGGCCGCCTGGCGCCCGGGCATGCGGTGCCGGAAAGCCAGCGCCTCCGCCACATGCGCGCGGCGGATGGTGGCGCTGCCCGCGAGGTCCGCGATGGATCGCGCGACGCGCAGCGTGCGGACATGGCCGCGCGAGGACAGGCGCAGGCGCGTCGCGGCCGTCTCCAGCAGCGCCTCGGCCTCGGGATCGAGCAGCGGCTGGAGGTGGCGCAGCTCGGCCTCGGCATTGTTGTGCGGGCCTGCGGCGCCGTAGCGGGCGCGCTGTGCGTCGCGTGCCGCTTGCACGCGGGTGGCGACGGCGGCCGACGTCTCGCCGGCCGGCGCGCGCGTGAGTTCGGCGGCCGGAATGGGCATGACCTCGATGGTGAGGTCCATGCGGTCGAGCAGCGGGCCGGAGAGGCGCCCCTGGTAGTCCTCGCCGCAGCGTGGTGCGCGGCCGCATTCGCGGCCCGCCTCGCCAAGGTAGCCGCAGCGGCAGGGGTTCATCGCGGCGATGCACTGGAAGCGCGCGGGGTAGGTGACGTGGGCGTGCACGCGGCTGATGGTGGTGCGCCCGGTCTCCATGGGCTGGCGCAGCGCCTCCAGCGCGGGGCGCGGGAACTCCGGCCATTCGTCGAGGAACAACACGCCGCGATGCGCGAGGCTGATCTCGCCGGGCCGCGCGCGCGCGCCGCCGCCGATCAGTGCGGGCATGGACGCCGAATGGTGCGGGTCGCGAAAGGGTGGGCGCATGACCAGGCGGCCGCCTTCGAGCATCCCGGCGATGGAGTGGACGAGGGAGACCTCCAGCGCCTCGGCGGGCGAGAGGTCGGGCAGCAGGCCGGGCAGGCGCGCGGCGAGCATCGACTTGCCCGCGCCTGGCGGGCCGATCATCAACAGGTTGTGCCCGCCCGCGGCGGCGATCTCGATGGCGCGCTTGGCGGATTCCTGGCCCTTCACCTCTGACAGGCACGAGGTCGCGCGCGGCGTGGTGTCGACGGCCGGCGGCTTCGGCGGCGAGAGCAGCTGCACGCCCTTGAAGTGGTTCAGCAGGGAATGGATGTCGGGCGCGGCAAGCACCTCGATCCGACCGGCCCAGGCGGCTTCGCCGCCCTGCGCGGCGGGGCAGATCAGGCCGAGCTCGCGCGCCGAGGCACCGAGCGCGGCTGGCAGTACGCCGGCGACTGGCACGATCGATCCGTCGAGCGAGAGTTCGCCCAGCGCCGCGTAGCCGGCGGCATCCTCCTTCGGGATGATCTCCATCGCGGCGAGCAGCGCGAGCGCGATAGGCAGGTCGAAATGCGAGCCTTCCTTGAGGATATCGGCCGGCGCCAGGTTCACGAGGACACGCTTGGGCGGCAGCGAGAGGCCGAGCCCGGTGAGGGCCGCGCGCACCCGTTCGCGGCTTTCGGTGACCGCCTTGTCGGGCAGGCCGACCAGCAGGAAGGCGGGCAGGCCCGGGGCGATCTGCACCTGCACCTCGACCGGCACGGGGTCGATGCCGGCGAAGGCGAAGGTGGCGATGCGGGCGATGGTCATGGCGTGCCGCCAGGGTGGCGGAACGCCATAAACAATTCAACCTGTGAGTTATTCCGCGGCGGTCTGCGCGACCCGCATCAGCCGGCGGAAATTGCCTGACCAGAGGAGGTCGACCTCGCGCGGGCCGTAGCCCCGCGCGCGCAATTCGGCGGTGAGGTTCATCGTCTCCGAGGCATCCTTCCAGCCCGGGATGCCGCCGCCGCCGTCGAAATCCGACGACAGGCCGACATGGTCGATGCCGATGCGCGCGACCGCGTAGTCCACGTGGTCGACCATGTCCTTCACCGTCGCCGGGGATTTCCCGCCGGGCGGTGCCGCGCGCAGGAAGGCGTCGAGGGCGGTGATCTGCACCAGCCCGCCGGTGGCCCGCAGCATGTCGAGCTGCTCGTCATCGAGATTGCGCGGATGGTCGCACAGCGCGCGGCAGCAGGAATGGGTGGCGACGACCGGCACGCGGGAGAGTTCCGCCGCCTGCATCATGGTGGACTTCGCGCTGTGCGAGACGTCGATGAGCAGGCCGAGGCGGTTCATCTCGCGGATCGCGTCGCGGCCGAGAGCGGACAGGCCGCCATGTTCCTCCGCTGCGTCGCCGAACTCGGGCTTGGGGCGCGCGGCATCGGCCAGGTCGTTGTGGCCGTCATGGGTCAGGGTGAGGTAGATCGCGCCGAGGTCGCGCCACAGAGCCAGGCGCGAGAGGTCGCGCGCCAGCGCATTGCCGTTCTCGACCGCGGAGAGGACGCACAGCGCGCCCGCGGCGTGCGCGGCTTCAAGCTCCGCCGCGGTGGCGCAGAAGCGGCGCGTCGCACCGTCCGCGCGGGTGCGGATGTGGCGCAGCATGGCCTCGGCGCGCGCGGCGGCGGCGGCGAGGTTCTCGGCATCGCGCTTGCCCTGCGGCGTGTAGGCGATGAAGATCGCGGCGTTCAGCCCGCCGCGCGCCATCTTCGGGAAATCGACGCGGCGGTCGCTCTCGGTGGTGGCGTCGGGCGGATCGGGCCAGCGGATGTCGATGTGCGTGTCGAGGGTGAGCAGGGTCATGCTGCGGCCCAGCCATTCAGGAAGCGTTCGAGCAGCGTTCCGATCAGATCCACGTTGTAGCCGCCCTCCTGGGTGATCGCGGTGGGGAGTTTCAGCGCGCCGATCATCTGCCCGGCGCGGGCGAAGCCTTCGTCGGTGACCGCGAGCGCGCCGAGCGGTTCGTCCTTCGAGGTGTCGAAGCCCAGCGCGACCACCAGCGCATCCGCCTTGAAGTCGCGGATGGGTGCCAGCGCATAGCGCAGCGCATCGAGCCAGCCTTCGTCCGGCGTACCGAAGGGCAGGGGCATGTTCATGTTGCGGCCATCTCCGGCACCCGCGCCGCGTTCATGCGTGCGGCCGACGAACCAGGGGTAGTAGTTGTCCGGGTCGCCATGGATGGAGATGGTCAGCACGTCGCCGCGCTCCCAGAAGATGCCCTGGGTGCCGTTGCCGTGGTGGCTGTCGATGTCGAGGACCGCCACGCGCGCGGCCCCCGCATCGCGCAGGTGCTGCGCGGCGAGCGCGGCGTTGTTCACGTAGCAATGCCCGCCGGCGCGCCCGGCATAGGCGTGGTGGCCGGGCGGGCGGCAGAGCGCATAGGCGGTGCCGCCCTTCGCGGCTTCCGCCGCGGCGGCCAGGGCGCAGGCCGCCGCACCCTGGATGGCCGCCCAGGAGCCAGGCCCGATGGGGCAGCCGGTGTCGGCGGTGTACCAGCCGGCGCGGGCGATGATGCTGGCGCCGGTGCGCCCGCCCTGCGCGACCATCTCCGGCACGGGATGGATGTTCGCCACCACCTCCGGCCCTGGATCCGGCAGCTTCGCCCACTCCGCCGCGGCGGTGGCGAGGAAGTCGAGGTAGTCGGCGCGATGCACGCTCTCGAGTGCGCGCGGGGGCAGCGGCGGCGGCGCGGCGGGAGCGAGGCCCATGCGGTGCAGCGCGGCTTCGAGTGCGGCGGCGCGTTCGGGGATCTCGAAATTGCGGCGCACGCGGCCGCGCTGGAGGAAGAAGGAGGGCGTGTGCCCGGCCTGGGACGCGTCGGCGAAGGTCTTCATAGTGGTGGGAGGCTAGGCAGCGCATCGCGGCTTGTCCACGCGCGCGAATGGGGGATAGCGTTGCCGCCTCACGCCCTGGGGAGATAAGAAGATGGTCGTCTCGCGTCGTGGCCTCATGGCTGCCGCCGCCACTGCACCCGTCCTGATGCGCGCCTCCGAGGCTCTGGCACAGGGCGTCGCCCCGCGGCGCGGCGGCACGCTGCAGATGATGCTGACCCCCGAGCCGCCCGTGCTGCAGATCGGCGTGAACCAGCAGGGGCCGACGCTTGCGGCCGCGCCCAAGATGTTCCAGGGGCTGCTAAGCTTCTCCCGCACGATCGAACCCACGCCGCTGCTCGCACGGTCCTGGACGATCAGCCCCGACGGCAGGGAGTACGTGTTCAACCTGCAGCCGAACGTGAAGTGGCACGACGGCCAGCCCTTCACCGCGGATGACGTGATCTTCTCGATCATGAAGTTCCACATGGAGCTGGCGCCGCGCGCGCGCGCCATCTTCCAGCTGATCGAGACCTGCGAGGCGACCGACCCGCACACCGTGCGCATCGTGCTGAAGCAGCCCTTCCAGCCCTTCCTGCTGATGTTCGACGCGACGGCGGCGGCGATGGTGCCCAAGCACCTGTTCGACGGACGCGACTACCGCACTGCGCCGGCGGTGCAGCGCCCGGTCGGCACGGGGCCGTTCAAGTTCACCGAATGGCAGCGCGGCAACTTCATCCGGATGGACCGCTTCGAGGACTACTGGAAGCCGGGACAGCCCTATCTCGAAACCATCATCTACCGCATCATTCCGGACAGCCAGAGCCGGCGCCTGGCGCTGGAATCGGGCCAGGTGCTGCTGAGCCAGGCCTCGGACATCGAGCCCTTCGACATCCCCGCGCTGCGCCAGCGCCCGAACCTCGAGGTGAACACGAATGGCTGGGAGTATTTCTCCCCGCTGTCCTGGATCGAGCTGAACCATCGCGTGAAGCCGCTCGACGACGCGCGCGTACGGCGCGCCATGTCGATGGCGATCGACCGCAACTTCATCGTCAACCGGCTGTGGTTCGGCGTGGGCAAGCCCGCCACCAATCCGGTGGCGAGCACCACGCGCTTCCATGACACGAGCGCGCGGCTAGCCGCCTTCAACGTGGCGGAGGCGAACCGCATTCTCGACCAGGCGGGGTATCCGCGCAATGCGCAGGGCGTGCGCTTCACGCTCAAGCACATCCCGCTGCCCTATGGCGAGATCTGGACGCGGCTGTCGGAATACCTGCGCCAGGCGATGCGCAACGTGGGCATCGCGCTCGACCTCGAATCGACCGATGCCGGGTCCTGGGCGCGGCGCGTGGGCAACTGGGAATACGAGACCACGATCAACTTCGTCTACCAGTTCGGCGACCCGACGCTCGGTGTCGAGCGCACCTATGTCTCGACCAACATCCAGCGCGTGACCTTCACCAACACCGGCGGCTACGCCAACCCGCAGGTGGACGCGCTGTTCCAGCGCGCCCGCGCCTCGGCCGCCGCGACCGACCGCCAGGCTGCCTTCAGCGAGGTGCAGAAGCTGCTGGTCGAGGAAGTGCCGCAGATCTGGCTGATGGAGCTGTCCTTCCCGACCATCCACGACAAGCGGGTGAACAACGTCATCACCTCGGGGCTCGGCGTGCATACCTCCTTCGACGACGTGTTCATCGCCGGCTGATGGAGCTCTCGAAGCTCCCGGGTTTCCTGCTGCGGCGCGGGGTGAAGGCGTTCGTCGTCATCCTCGCGATCGTGGTGTGCAACTTCCTGCTGATCCATGCCGCCCCCGGCGACCCGGCGAGTGTCATCGCCGGGCAGTCGGGGGCGGCGGATGAACGCTTCCTCGCGCAGCTGCGCGAGCAGTTCGGGCTCGACAAGCCCTTCCATGTGCAGCTGTGGATCTACCTCAAGGGCGTGCTGACGCTGGACCTGGGGTTCAGCCACCGGCAGCAGCAGCCGGTCTGGGGGCTGATCCGCGAACGCCTGCCCGCGACCTTGCTGCTCACGGGCGCGGCCTTTGCCTTCGCCGTGGCGGCGGGGGTCGCGCTCGGCACGCTGGCGGCGCGGCGCGTCGGCACATGGGCGGATTCCATCATCACCGTGATCGCGCTGACCTTCTACGCCACGCCGCTGTTCTGGGTGGGGCTGATGCTGGTGCTGTTCTTCTCGGTCTGGCTGGAATGGCTGCCATCCTTCGGCATGGCGAGCGTGGGGGCGGACCTCGCCGGCATCGCGGCGGTGTTGGACGTGGGCAAGCACCTGATCCTGCCGGCGGCGACGCTCGGGCTGTTCTACCTCGCGGTTTATGCGCGCCTCACGCGCGCGACGATGCTCGAGGTGGCCGACCAGGACTTCGTGAAGACTGCGCGCGCCAAGGGCGTGCCGGAGGGCCAGGTGATCCGCCGCCACGTGCTGCGCAACGCGCTGCTGCCGGTGATCACCTTCGCCGGCATCCAGGCAGGGCAGCTGGTGGGCGGGTCGATCCTGGTCGAGACGGTCTTCGCCTGGCCGGGGATCGGGCGGCTCGCCTTCGATGCGCTGCTGGCGCGCGACTACGCGGTGCTGCTGGGCGTGTTCTTCTGCACCTCGGTCATGGTGGTTCTGTTCAACCTGGTGACGGACCTTCTCTACGCCGTGGTGGATCCGCGCGTGGAGGTCGAGGGGTGACCGCGCGCGGTCGCGGCGCAGGGGGCGCGCATGGCTGACTTCTGGCGGCGCTTCCGGCGCAACCGCGGCGCCGTGGTGGGGCTGGTGATCCTGCTGCTGGTCTTCCTGTTAGCCGCGCTGGCGCCGGTGATCTATCCGGGATCGCCCTGGGACATGGCGACCGCCCCCTTCGTGCCGCCGGGCGAGGAAGGGATGCTGCTCGGCTCGGACAGCCTGGGGCGCGATGTCGCGGCGGGAATCGCGCATGGGGCGCGGATCTCGCTGATGGTCGGCGCGGTCTCGACCGTGGCGGCGCTGCTGATCGGCGTCACGCTGGGCGCCATCGCAGGCTATCTCGGCGGCATTGCCGATGATGCGGTGATGCGCTTCACGGAATTCTTCCAGACCATCCCGTCCTTCGTCTTCGCCATCCTGCTGGTGGCGATCTTCACGCCGACCATCTCCTCCGTGGTCTTCGCCATCGCGGTGGTGTCCTGGCCGCCGGTGGCGCGCGTGGTGCGAGCCGAGTTCCTGTCGCTGCGATCGCGCGAATTCGTGCAGGCGGCAGAGGTGCTGGGCAAGTCGCGGCTGTCGATCGTGTTGACGGACATCCTGCCCAATGCGCTCTCGCCCATCGTGGTCCTGGCCTCGCTGATGGTGGCGTCCGCCATCCTGCTGGAGAGCGCGCTGTCCTTCCTCGGCCTCGGCGATCCCAACCTGATGACCTGGGGGTTCCTGATCGGATCGGGACGCAGCGTGATCCGCCTGGCCTGGTGGATGAGCGTGTTCCCGGGGCTTGCGATCTTCCTGACCGTGCTGGCGCTGAATCTGGTGGGCGAGGGGCTGTCGGATGCGCTGAACCCGCGCCTCGCGCGCCAGCGGGGCGGGCCGGCATGACGCTGCTGTCGGTCGAGGGGCTGACCGTCGCGCTCCCCGCGGGCGGGGACCGGCCGCATGCGGTGGAGGAGATCGCGCTCAGCGTCGATCCGGGCGAGATCGTCTGCGTCGTCGGCGAATCGGGATCGGGCAAGTCGATCACGGCAAACGCGGTGATGGGCCTGCTGCCGAAGCAGTTGCCAGTGCGCGCGGGGCGCATCCTGTTCGAAGGGCAGGACCTTCTGGCGCTGGGGGCGGAACCGATGCGCCGGCTGCGCGGCGCGCGGGTGTCGATGATCTTCCAGGAACCCATGACCGCGCTGAACCCGGTGATGCGCGTGGGCGAGCAGATCGCGGAAGCCATGCGCGTGCACGGTGCGGGCGGCGATGCGGCGCGGCGCGTGCCGGAACTGCTGGCGGCGGTGAACCTGCCGGACCCGACGGCGACGGCGCGCGCCTATCCGTTCCGGCTCTCGGGCGGGCAGCGGCAGCGCGTGATGATCGCGATGGCGCTGGCGCTTGAACCATCCCTGCTGATCGCGGATGAGCCGACCACGGCGCTCGATGTCACCACGCAGATGCAGATCCTGCGGCTGATCCGGGAGATCCAGTCGCGCCGCGGCACCGGCGTGCTGTTCATCACGCACGACTTCGGCGTGGTGGCGGAGATCGCCGACCGCGTGGCGGTGATGCAGCACGGGCGGATCGTGGAGCAGGGTGCCGCGGCCGAGGTGCTGAACCGCCCGCAGCACCCCTATACCCGCGCGCTGATCGCGGCGGTGCCGCACGGCGCGCCGGGCGCGGCGCGCGTGCCCGACAGCGGCCCGCCGGTGCTGGTGACGAAGGGGGTCGAGAAGACCTATCGCCGCTCCGGCGGCTGGTTCGGCCCGAAGCCGGTGGTGCGCGCGGTGCACGATGCCGACTTCACGCTGGCGCGCGGCGAGACGCTGGGGCTGGTGGGCGAGTCCGGCTCGGGCAAGTCCACGCTCGCGCGCTGCGTGGTGAAGCTGGTCGAACCCGAGCGCGGCGAGATCATCTTCGAAGGGGCCGACCTGCGCCCGCTCTCGCGCGGCGCCTGGAAGCCCTATCGCAAGAAAATCCAGATGATCTTCCAGGACCCTTTTGCCTCGCTGAACCCGCGTCGGCGGGTGGGGGAGATCATCGCCGAGGGACCCATCACGCATGGCACGCCGCGCAGCGTGGCGGAGGCGCGCGCGCGGGACTTGCTGGCGCTGGTGCAGCTCGATGCCGGGGCGATGGAGCGCTACCCGCACGAATTCAGCGGCGGGCAGCGCCAGCGCATCGGCATCGCCCGCGCGCTGGCGATGGAACCGGAACTGCTGATCGCGGACGAACCGGTCAGCGCGCTGGATGTGTCCGTGCAGGCGCAGGTGCTGGCGTTGCTTGCGGATATCCGCGACCGGCTCGGCCTGACCATGCTCTTCATCACGCACGACCTGCGTGTCGCCGCACAGGTCTGCGATCGCATTGCGGTCATGCAGCGCGGCGCGATCGTCGAGCAGGGGCCGACGGCAGAGGTTTTCGGCAATCCGCAGCACGCCTATACCCGGCAATTGCTGGACAGCATCCCGGGGCGCAACTGGACGCCGCCGGTGATCGCCGCCTGAGGAGCACGCCATGTCCGATACGATCGACCCCGGCGCGCGCCGCGCGATCCTGGAGGCGGTGGACGCGCTGCGCGACGATGCCGTGCGCATGCTGGAACGCCTGGTGCGCTGCCCCTCGACGCTGGGCAACGAGGCGTCCGCGCTGAACGAGATGGCGCGCATCTATGAAGCGATCGGCCTCGCGCCGCGCCGCGTGCCGACCGACCCCGTGGCCTTGGAGTCGCATCCGGGCTTCTCGCCGCCGCTGCTGGATTACGCCGGGCGCGACAATGTCGTGGCGGTGCATACCCCGCGCGACCGCAAGGGGCGCAGCCTCGCGCTGCAGGGCCATGTGGACGTGGTGCCGGAAGGGGCGGCCGACATGTGGCTGACCCCGCCCTACGAGCCTGCCATTCGCGACGGCCGCATGTATGGCCGCGGCGCGGGGGACATGAAGGCGGGGATCGTCTCCTACGTCGCGGCCTTCAAGGCGCTGCGCCTCGCCGGGCTGCAACCCGCCGCCGAGGTGCAGATGCAGTCGGTGATCGAGGAGGAATGCACAGGCAATGGCGCGCTCGCCGCCATGCTGGCGCTGCCCCGCACCGATGCGGTGATCATCCCTGAGCCCGGCCCCGGACTGCCCGCGATGTATGCGGCCGAGGTCGGCGTGGTCTGGGCTTGGGTGACGGTGTCGGGCCGGCCGGCGCATGTGCGCGACATGCAGGCGGGCTTGAATGCCATCAAGGCCGCCAATGCCATTGCCGCGCGCTTCGAGGACTATCAGGCCGAGATGAACAGGGCCGAGCGCATCCACCCCGCCTTCCGCGGCGTGAACCATCCGGTGAACGTGAACTTCGGCACGATCGAGGGTGGGGAATGGAATTCCTCCGTACCCACGCGCGCGCGGATCGGCATGCGCGTTGGCGTGATGATGGGATACACCGCGGCGCAGACCAAGGCGGACATCGAGCGCATCGTGGCTGAGGCGGCGGCCGACCCTGCGCTGAAGGGCGCGACGGTGAAACTGGAGTTCAAGGGCTTCATGGCCGATCCCTGCGTCTTCGACATGAGCGCGCCGATCGTGACCTTGGCGAAGCGCAACTTCGCCGATGTCTCGGGCGGCTTCCTGCGCGATTATCCCGCCACTGGCCTGACGGACGGGCGCTTCTTCACGCTGTACCAGGACACGCCGGTGGCCTGCTTCGGACCGGATGCGCAGGAGATCCACGGCATCGACGAAAGCGTCGGCCTGGACTCCATGCACGACATCACCCGCACCATCGCGCTGACCATGGCGCAGTGGTGCGGGCTGGAGGCCGCGGCATGAGCATCGCGCTGAACCCCGAGCGCCTTTGGAACAGCCTGCAGGAGATGGCGCGCATCGGCGCCACGCCGGAGGGCGGCGTGAGGCGCCTCGCGCTCTCGCCCGAGGATGCGCAGGCGCGCGCGCTGCTGCGCGACTGGGCCGAGGCGGCGGGCTGCACCGTCACGGTGGATCGCCTCGGCAGCATGTACTGCACCCATCCCGGCGCCGATGCCGATGCGAAGCCGGTCGCGGTGGGCAGCCACCTCGACAGCGTTCCGACGGGCGGGAAGTACGACGGTCCCTATGGCGTGCTGCTCGGGCTCGAGATCGTCCGCGCGCTGCACCAGGCCGGCCGGCGCACCCGAGCGCCCATCACCGTGGTGAACTGGACCAACGAGGAAGGCTCGCGCTTCAGCCCGGCCATGTCGGCGAGCGGCGGCGCGATGGGTGTGATCGAGGAAGCGAAGGTGCTCGCCGCGCCGGACAATTTCGACCCCGCGATCACCTATGGCGATGCGCTACGCGCCAGCGGCTGGGCCGGCACCGCGGACCCGGCACGGGCACGCGACTTCGCCGCCTATTTCGAGGCGCATATCGAACAGGGCCCGATCCTGGAGCGCGAGGGCATCCCCATCGGCATCGTCACCCACTGCATCGGCGTCGAGCAGTGGGATGTGGTGGTGACCGGCACGGACGGCCATGTCGGCTACCCCATGGCCGGGCGGCGCGATGCGCTGGCGGCGGCCTCGGAACTGGTGCTGGCGTTGGAGCGCATCGCCACCGAGACCGGCGGCATGGCGACCGCGACGCGCATCACGCTCGCGCCGGATGCGCGCGGCAACATCCCCTCCATGGTGCGGTTCGCGGCCAATATCCGGCATCCGGATGCGGACGGGAATGCGCGCATGGAGGCCGCCTTCCGCGCCACCGTGGTAGACCTGGTCGCGCGGCGCGGCGTGGCGGTCGAGATCATTCGCGTCGGCGGCTATCCCCGCGTGCCCTTCGCGCCGCCGCTGCTCGATGCGCTGCGCCGCGGCGCGCAGGGCGCGCAGCTGAAGCATCGCGACATGCCCGGGCCGATCCCGCAGGATGCGCTGCATGTGGGCATCGTCGTGCCCTCGGCGCTGATGTTCATTCCCTGCCATGGCGGCGTCAGCCACCACCCGTCCGAGAGCATCTCGCGCGACTGGTGCGCCGCCGGCCTGGCCGCCATGGGCCCGGCGGTGATCGAAGCGGCCGGAGGCCTCGCATGACCACCAACATCCCTCTCTCCGGCGCGCGGCTGTGGGACAGCCTGATGGAGATGGCGCGCATCGGCGGCACGGCAAAGGGCGGGTGCAACCGCCAGACGTTGACCGACCTCGATTCCGAAGGGCGGCACCTGCTGCGCCGCTGGGCGGAGGCGGCCGGCTGCACGCTCAGCACCGATCGGCTGGGCAACATGGCGCTGACGCGGCCCGGGCGCGATCCGTCGCGCAAACCGGTGGCCTTCGGCAGCCACCTCGACACGCAGCCCACGGGCGGCAAGTTCGACGGCGTACTGGGCGTGCTGGCGGGGCTCGAGATCATGCGCGCGGTGCACGAGGCCGGGATCGAGACCGAGGCCCCGCTGATGCTGATCAACTGGACCAACGAAGAAGGTGCCCGCTTCTCGCCCCCCATGATGGGCAGCGGCGCGGCGATGGGCATCTTCACCGAGGCCGAGGTGCTGGCGAAGCAGGACAGCGAGGGCGCGGTCTTCGGCGCCGAGCTCGCGCGCATCGGCTGGCGGGGCGAGGCCGACCCGGCGGCGCTGCGCGACATCGGCGCCTATTTCGAGCTGCATATCGAGCAGGGCAAGCTGCTCGAGGATGCCGGGCGCGATGTCGGCGTCGTCACCCACGCGCTGGCGCAGAACTGGCTGGAGGTGACGATCGAGGGCGAGGAGGCGCATGGCGGGTCCCCCATGGCCGCGCGGCGCGATGCGCTGATGGCGGCCGCCCCGCTGATCGCCGCGATCGAGGAGATCGCGCTCGCCTCCGTCACCGCCACGGGCGAGCCGGGGCGCGCGACGGTGGGCCGGCTCACGGTCTATCCCGACAGCCGCAACATCGCGCCCTCGCGCGTGTGGTTCAGCATCGACACGCGGCACCACGACCCCGCGCTGCTGGCGCAGATGGCGGATGCGATCCGCGCGCGCGCCACGGCCATCGCCGCGGCGCGCGGCGTGCGCATCACCGTCGCGGATTTCTGGTACTCGCCGCTCACACCCTTCGACCCCGCGCTGGTCGGGCGCGTGCGCGACGCGGCGCAGCGCCTCGGCTACCGGCACATGGACATGCCCACGGGCATCGGCCACGACGCCGTCTATGTCGCCCGCAAAGTGCCGGCCACGATGATCTTCTGCCCCTGCCATGGCGGCATCAGCCACAACGAGGCCGAGAGCATCACGCCGGAATGGGCGGAGGCGGGGCTGCGCGTGCTGGCGGATGCCGTGCTGGCCACCGCCGGCATCGCGAAGGAGTGACACCATGACCCGCATCGCCATCGGTGGCTTCCTGCACGAAAGCCATTCCTTCGCGCCGCTCCCCACCGGCTGGGGCGAGTTCGTCAGGCCCGGCGGCTTCCCGCCGCTGCAGAAACGCGACACGCTGCTGGACGCGCTGCGCCCGACCTCCTGCCCCGCCGCCGGCGCCATCATGGTTGCGGAGGAGGAGGGTGTCGGCATCGCCCCGCTCGCCTGGGGCTTCGCCAACCCCGCCGGCCCCGTCACCGCCGAGGCCTTCGAGCGCATCGCCGCCCTGCTGGTCGCGGCCCTGTCGGATGCGCTGGAGGAAGGCCCGCTCGATGGCGTCTATCTCGACCTGCATGGCGCTATGGTGGCGGTCGGCTTCGACGATGCGGAGGGCGAGGTGCTGCGCCGCGTGCGCGCCGTGGTCGGGCCGGACGTGCCGATCGCCGTCAGCCTCGACCCGCACGCCAACAAGACCGCGGCGATGGTGCTGCATTCCGACGTGCTGGTGCCCTTCCGCACCTACCCGCACATCGACATGAAGCCAGCCGGGGCGCAGGCGACGCGGCTGCTGCTGCGCATGATCCGCGAGGGGCGCCGCCCGGCGAAGGTGTTCCGCGAGATCGACTATTGGACCCCGCTGCCGGGCCAATGCACCATGGTCGCGCCGATGGCGGACGTGATGGCGGAACGTGCGCGGCTTGGCGAAGCGCCGGGCATGTGGGAACTCGGCTTCTGCTTTGGCTTTCCCTATGCGGATTTTCCCGGCTGCGGCATGGCCATCGCATCCTACGGCGACACGCCGGAGCAGGCGGCGGCTGCGGCCGATGCGCTGGCGCGCTTCATCGCGGCGAAGGAGCCGGAATTCGCGCTCGGCGTGCTGCCCGCGGCCGAGGGGGTTGCGCGCGCCGTGGCCGCCGCGGGCAAGGGGCCGGTGATCCTGGCGGATACGCAGGACAACCCTGGCGGCGGCGGGCATGGCGACACCACCGGGCTGCTCGCGGAACTGATCCGCCAGGACGCTCAGGGCGCGGTGCTGGCGCCGATGAACGATGCCGAGGCCGCTTCCGCCTGCCATGCGGCGGGGGAGGGGGCGACGCTCACGCTCGAACTCGGTGGCAAGAGCGACGGCGCGCCGCTGCAGGTCACCGCGGTGGTCGAGCGGCTGAGCGATGGCCGCTTCACGCTCACCGGCCCGATGGGTGCTGGGAACCCGGCGGATCTCGGCCCTTCCGCGCTGGTGCGCGTTGCACCCGGCGTGCGCGTCATCATCGTCACGCGCAAGATGCAGGCGCATGACCAGGCGCTATTCCGCCATGTCGGCATCGAGCCGGCCGAGCAGCGGATCGTCGCGGTGAAGTCGAGCGTGCATTTCCGCGCCGACTTCCAGCCGATCGCCTCCGAGGTGATCGTGGTGGCGGCCCCCGGCCCGGTGGTGGCCGATCCGGCGGTGCTGCCCTTCACCAATCTGCGCGCGGGTCTGCGGCTGCGGCCGGGGGATAATCGGCGGAAGTGACGCGGTCTCTCAGCCGCGCAGCAGCGCGAGAACCGCCTCCGCACGCGGGATCGGCGCCACCGCGCCGTAACCGGTGGTGGCGAGCGCTGCGGCGGCATTGGCGTAGCGCGCCGCATCCGTGAGCGCGTCGCCGGCCAGCAGCCGGGCCAGGAGCGCGCCGGCGAAGGTATCCCCCGCGCCGGTCGCATCGACGGCATCCACGCGATGCGCGGCGATGCGCGTGCGGGCCTGCCGCGTTGCGACCAGGCAGCCCGCTGCGCCGCATTTCACCACGACGCTGGGGCAGAGGCGCAGGTAGAAGTCGGCCACTGCATCGGGGTCTGCGAGCCCGGTCAGCGCGGTGGCGTCGTCGAGCGAGGGCAGGGCGATGTCGGCCATGGCGATGGCGGCGTGGATCACCGCTGCGGCGCGCGCGGCAGGCCACAGGCGAAGCCGCAGGTTGGTGTCGTAGGAGACGCGCACGCCCGCGGCGCGGGCGATCTCGATGGCGCGGAAGCCGGCGTCGCAGGCGCTCTCGGAGATGGCCTGGCTGATGCCGGACAGGTGCAGGATGCGCGCGCTGCGGATCGCCGCCTCCGGCAGGTCGGCCGGGCGGTAGCGCGCGGCGGCGGAACCGGCGCGGTAGAAGGTGAAGTGGTGGCCCTGCGCATCGTGCGTGACCACGTAGATCCCTGTCGGCGCCTCGGGATTGCGGATCACGGTGGCGGTGTCCACGCCTTCGGCCGCCCAGAGGGTGAGGAAGCTGTCACCCGGCACGTCGGTGCCGATCGCGGTGACATACCCGACCGAGGCGCCGGACCGCGCCGCGGCGATGGCGGCGTTCGAGGTGTCGCCACCATGGCCCTCGAGATAGAGCACGCGGCCATCGGGGCCGGCCGGCTGGCGGTTGAACTCCAGCATCGGTTCGCCGAGGCAGAGCAGGTCCGGCATCGTCAGGTGCGCATGATGCCGAGCGCGTCCTCGGCCGCCTGCATCACGGCCTTGCGGTCGCCGGCGGCGACCAGCGCCTCGTCCACCAGCCTGCCGCCGATGCCCACGAAGGCGGCGCCGGCGGCGAGGTAGTCGGGTGCGTTGCGCGCATCCACGCCGCCGGTCGGGCAGAACGCGACATCGGGGAAGACCGCGCGCAGCGCCTTGATGTGGGCGGGACCGCCGGCGGAGGCGGCCGGGAAGATCTTCACCACGTCGGCGCCGGCGGCGAGCGCGGCGCGGACCTCGGTGGGCGTGAGGGCGCCCAGCATCAGGCATGCGCCGGCGTCCTGGACGGGCGCGGCGAGGGTGGCATCGACCCAGGGGGCGACGATGAAGCGCGCCCCGGCCTCGAGGCAGGCCTCGGCGGCGCGGGCATCGGGCACGGTGCCCGCACCCACCAACAGGGCCGGGTCGGCCGAGAGGGCCCGGATCAGGGCGGGGGCCTCGGGCACCGTCATGGTGATCTCGAAGACGGTCATGCCGGCCTCCTGCAGCCAGGCGACGGCGGTGGCGGCGCGCGCGGCGGTGCTGGCGCGCACCACCGGGATGATGCGGGCCTGGCGCAGGCGTGGGATCAGGGGGTGCATGGCGGTCGGGCCTCCGGGGCCGCCATGCTTGGCCGATGACGGGGCGGGGGCAAGGCCCCGCGCCGCGTCAGACCGCCATGCGGTCGGCGGTGGCCTGCAGCGTGCGGGAGGCGGCCAGCGCGCGCTCGATCTCGGCGGCGGTGGAATCGAGGGCGGAGCGGTAGCCGTTCACGCTCTGGCCGAGCCGCGCCATGGTGGTGGAGAGGTCGCCGATGGCGGCCCGGAGGCCGGCGGTGGCGTCGGACTGGTCGGCAATGGCCTCGTCGAGGCGGCGGAGCGCCAGGCGGAGGCGATCTTCCGGGCGCAGGGGGAAGGCGGCGATGTCCGCCGGCGCTCCCCGCGCGGCGATGGCCTTGGCGGTTGCGGACGAAGGTGTCGGCGGGAGGGTTGCAGACATGGGGCCTCGGCACGGCTTGTTAATATTCTTTTAGTGAATCTCCGCGGCTGAGGCGAGAGGAAACTGTCTCGCTTTCGCGTATTCGTCGCGAAAAGGCGCGAATCGGAGTGAGTGTGATCCATGGTGTGAGAACGCATCAAAAACACCAAAAAGCAAAGAGTTACGGTAAATTCTGCGAGTCGTGTGCGAGCTGGGTTGCCCCGCATCTGGTGGCAGGGCCGGGAGCGGTCACACAATCTTAGAGTGTATCACGCTCTCGTGTAGTACCTGTTGCGCGCTCAGCCCGGCGCGGCATTCCCCGGTTACGGCTCGCCGCTCGATGCTCTATGCGTCGTGCCGGAGGTCGCACTTACCGCAATGGGTACACTTCTCGAGATCGGCGTGATCCTGCTGCTCGTGCTGGTCAATGGCGCCTTCGCAATGAGTGAGCTGGCCATCGTCTCCTCCCGCAGGTCGCGGCTCATGGCCATGCAGCGCCAGGGCAGCCTGGGCGCCGAGGCGGCGCTGGCCCTGGCCGACGATCCGCAGCGCTTCCTGCCGACCGTGCAGGTCGGAATCACGCTGGTGGGCATCTTCGCCGGTGCCTTCGGCGGCGCGCGGCTGGCCAGCACGCTGGGCGGCGCGCTCAACGCCATCCCGGGCGTCGCACCCTATGGCGTCGAGATCGCCTTCGCCCTGGTGGTCATCGCGATCACCTATCTCAGCCTCATTCTCGGCGAGCTGGTCCCGAAGCAGGTCGCCCTGCGCAACCCGGAGCGGGTGGCGGTGATCGTCGCGCGGCCGCTCGCGCTGCTGTCGCGCGTGTCGCTGCCGATCGTTTGGGTGCTGGGGAAGTCCTCGGCCTTCGTGTTGCGCTTCTTCGGCCCCGCCCGGCCGGGCGAGCAGTCGGTGACGGAGGAGGAGGTGAAGGCGGTGGTCGCCGAGGGCGTGCAGGCCGGCGCCCTGGAATCCGAGGAACGCCACATGATCGAGCGCGTGCTGCGCCTGGCCGACAAGCCGGTCCGCGCGCTGATGACGCCGCGCAACGACCTCGCCTGGCTCGACCGTTCCGACACGCCGGCGGAGATCGCCGCCACGCTGCGCGCGCGCGACGTGATGCGCTTCGTGGTGGCGGACGGGCGCGTGGACAACGTGGTCGGCGTGGTGGTGGCGAAGGACCTGCTGGACCAGATGCTGGAGGGCGCGCCGCTGGCCCTCGATGCCGTGCTGCGCCAGCCGCTCGCGCTGCCCGACACGCTCTCCGCGCTCGATGCGCTGGAGCGGCTGCGCGGGGATGCGCTGGGGATGGCGCTGGTGCTCGACGAATACGGCTCCTTCGAGGGGGTGGTGACGGCCTCCGACCTGCTCGAGGCGATCGTGGGCGAACTCGGCGCGGCCGAGGTGCTGACCGGCGGCGATGCGGTGGAGCGCCATGACGGGTCACTGCTGCTCGACGGGTCCATGCCCTCGGACGAGCTGCGCGCGCGGCTTGATCTGCCGGAACTGCCCGGGGCGGGCACCTACCACACGGTGGCGGGGCTGATGCTGGCGCTGCTCAATCGCGTGCCGAAGGAGGGCGACCGCATCGTCTGGGCCGGCTGGCGCTTCGAGATCGTGGACATGGACGGCCGCCGCGTGGACAAGGTGCTGGCGAGCCGGGAGGAGGTCGTGGCCTGACTACTGCGCCGCCGCCGTCTTCGCGATCGGTGCGATGAATTGCGGCTCCGTGTCCCAGGGGAACAGGATCCAGGTGTCCTGCGACACCTCGGTGATGAAGGTATCCACCGTCGGCTTGCCGGCGGGCTTCGCGTAGACCGTCGCGAAATGGGCCTTGGGCAGCAGGGCGCGGACCACGCGCGCAGTGGTGCCGGTATCCACCAGGTCGTCCAGGATCAGCCAGCCCTCGCCGTCGCCGGCCGCCGCCGGGGGCTTCGCCACGCTCGGTTCGCCGCGCGTCTGCTCGTCATAGGTGATGATCGAGACGCTCTCGATCAGCCGGCAATCCAGTTCGCGCGCGATGATCGCGGCCGGGATCAGCCCGCCGCGGGTGATGGCGACGATGCCCTTGTAGGGGCCGCGTTCGAGCAGCCGCCAGGCCAGCGCCTTGCTGTCGCGGTGCAGCTGGTCCCAGGTGACCGTGTAGTATTTCTGCGCCATCAGAACATCTTTCCCCCGTCGGGCACCCGCAGGTCCGGCTTCAGCAGCACCACTGCGCCGTTCTCGTCCGGCACGCCGAGCACCAGCACCTCGCTCTCGAAGCCCGCGATGCGACGCGGGGCGAAGTTCATCACCGCCATCACCTGGCGGCCGATCAGCCGGTCGGGCGCGTAGTGCACGGTGATCTGCGCGGAGGACCGCTTCACCCCGAGCGTGCCGCCGAAATCCACCCAGAGCCGGATGGAGGGCTTGCGCGCCTCAGGGAAGGGCTGGGCGTCCACGACGGTGCCGACGCGGATGTCCAGGCGATCGAAATCCTCGGTCGTGGCGGGGCTGTCCATGCGCTGCGTCTAGATCAGAATGGTGGGACGTGGAAACTCCCCGCACGGCCTTGCCTGTCCTGCCGGCTGTCGGCGGGGCCGGTCGGGGCGGGCGTCGCGCCGGAGGCCTGCATCGCCATCGCGCGCGTGAATCCTGGGCAGGACTGTCGCCCGCGGTGCGCATATCGGGCAGGCAGGATGCAACCCCGCCGGCCCTGTCGCGTTCACGTCATGTACGCTCGGACCTGAGCGCAAGGCGGCACATTGGCCCGGCCGGGCGCCGCGAGGCGCCAGCCGGCCACGACGGAGTACCTCACATGCGAATCTCCATCCGCGCGGCGCAGGCCGCGGCGCTCGGCACCCTTCTGCTGGGCGGCTGCACCGTCAACAACCGGCCGCCGGAGCAGGTCGTGATCCGTGACCAGCCAGCGCCGACGACAACCATCGTCACGCGCCCGAGCTCCGGCGCGCCGTCCACGGTGCTGGTGCAGCCGGCCTACTAGACCGCGACGCCAGCCCGCCGCGCGCGCCCCGGCCCCCCCCGGGACAGGACGCTGCGTGGCGACGCGCGTGGCCGCGCACTGAACCCCTTTGAAGGAGATCTCACGTGCAAACGACGTGTTGGCGGCATGCCGCCCTTGGCGCGATGGTGGTCGCGATCCCGGCCCTGGCCCTGGCGCAGGCCCCGAAGCCCTCCGGCGACGCCGCCATCACGGAGATGCAGCAGCAGCAGCGGGCCAATCCCGCCACGCCCGCGGTGCCGAGCCAGAACCGCGAAGGCGCCCGTGCCGATGCCAGGGACGCCGACTGGGTCGATACCCGGCAATGGCTTACCCAGGCGCGCGAGTCGGCGGCCCAGGGCAATCTGGGGTCGGCGAACGAATTCCTCGAGCGTGCCGCGACGCGGATGATGAACCGCAGCGTGGAGGCAACCCGCGCCACGGTGCCGATGTACGACCTGCGCCTGCGCCACATCACCCTGGCGCGCGAGGCGGTGCAGCGGCGCGACGGCGCCGAGGCGATCCGCCAGATCGACCTGGCGCTGACCACGGGCTGACCCGGCGGGCGCGCAACCCGGCGCCGGCAGAAGCCCTGCCGAGCGCCCCCGTGGCCGCGTCCGGGGGCGCCCGCCATGGCGCGCGCGCATCGCTGCCGGGCGGGGCGGGGGGCTTTCCCCAACGCGCGTGACGTTGCATGGAGGGGCCAAGACCTCACGGAAACGGACCCCCGATGCGCGATTTCCACCTGCCCGGCCGCAGCCCCGCCTATGGCGTGAACGGCATGGCCGCCACCTCCATGCCGCAGGCGACCCTTGCCGCACTGGATATCCTGCGGGCGGGGGGCAATGCCCTCGATGCCGCCATCGCCGCCTGCGCGGTGCAGTGCGTGATCGAGCCGGCCTCCACCGGGATCGGCGGCGACTGCTTCTGCCTGTACGTGCCGGCCGGGACCTCGAAGGTCGTGACGCTCAACGGCTCGGGCCGCGCGCCGGCGGCCGCCACGCCCGAGGCGCTGCGCACGGCGGGCATGACCGCCATGGTCAATACTTCGGCCCATTCGGTGACCGTGCCGGGCGCCATCAGCGCCTGGGAACTGCTGAACCGGACGCATGGGCGGCTCGGCCTCGATGCCATCCTGCAGCCGGCGATCCGCTATGCGGAGGAAGGCTTCGCGATCTCGCCGCGCGTGGCCTGGGACTGGGTCGGCAGCGTGGGCAAGCTGATGAAGCACGAGGCCTCGGCCCGGCGCTTCCTGCGCGATGGCGAGGCGCCGAAGCTGGGCACACGCTTCGTGCAGCCGGAGCTGGCGCGCACGCTGCGCGCCATCGCCGCGCGCGGCAAGAAGGCCTTCTACGAGGGCGAGGTCGCGGCCGACATCGTCGCGACCCTGCGCGCCGCCGGCGGGCTGCACACGGAGGAAGACTTCGCGCGCGGCGCCGATGTCGCGGAATTCGTCGAGCCGATCTCGATCGACTGGCGCGGCATGCAGGTCTTCCAGTGCCCGCCGAACGGCGTTGGCATGCATGTGCTGCAGATCCTGGGCATCCTCGGCAACCTCGACACGCCGGAGCAGGGGCCCTTCAGCGCCGAGCGCTTCCACCGCCACATCGAGGCCGCGCGCCTGGTCTACCGTGACCGCGACGCCTTCCTGGCCGACCCCTCGCAGGTCGATGTGCCGGTCGAGCGGCTGCTCTCGGCCGACTACCTGAAGCGCCTCGCGGGCATCATCCGCGACGAGGCGGCGATGCCGGAACTCCCGCCCGCCGGCGAGAGCGACCTCGCGAAGCACAAGGACACCGTCTACCTCTGCGTGGTCGACAAGGACGGCAACGCCTGTTCCTTCATCAACTCGCTGTTCGAGGGCTTCGGCACAGGCATCCTGGCCGAGAAGTCGGGCGTCATGCTGCAGAACCGCGGCTTCGGCTTCCGGCTGCAGGAAGGCCACCCGAACTGCATCGCGCCCAACAAGCGGCCGCTGCACACCATCATCCCCGGCATGGTGATGAAGGACGGGCAGGCCATCATGCCCTACGGCGTGATGGGCGGGCGCTTCCAGCCGATGGGCCAGTCGCTGTTCCTGACCAACCATTTCGAGTTCGGTCTCGACGTGCAGGAGGCGATCGACCATCCGCGGCTGATGCCGCAGGACGGGAAGGTCCAGGTCGAGACCGGCATCTCCGGCCAGGTGGTGGACCGGCTGAACCGCCTCGGGCACGAGTGCGTGCTGGTGGACAAGCCGCATGGCGGCGGTCAGGCGATCTTCATCGACCGCGAGAAGGGCTGCCTGGTGGGCGGGTCCGACCCGCGCAAGGATGGGTGTGCACTGGGATACTGAACGGCGGAGGCCCGCCATGCCGATGCGCGCGGTGCCGCTGGACATCACCGGCCTTGATGTCGACGCGGTGGTGAATGCGGCGAATGAGGACCTCGTGGAGGGGGGCGGCGTCTGCGGCGCCATCTTCCGCGCGGCGGGCGACGCGGCGCTGGCCGAGGCCTGCCGCCCGCTCGCGCCCTGCCCGACGGGCGAGGCCCGCATCACCCCGGGCTTCGGCCTGAAGGCACGCCACGTCATCCATGCCGTCGGGCCGGTCTGGCGCGGCGGGGCGGCGGGCGAGGCCGCGTTGCTCGCCGGGTGCTACCGCGCCAGCCTCGCGCTGCTGCGCGAGGCCGGCGGCCGGTCGATCGCATTCCCTGCCATTTCCACCGGAATCTACGGCTACCCCGCCGATGCGGCGACGCGGGTCGCCGTGGCGACGGTGCGCGACGACCTGGCGCGGCACGGCGACCTCGAGGTCGTCTTCGCCTGCTTCGGGCGCGCCATCCTGGCGCTGTACGAGAAGGAACTCGCCTCATGACCGAACCCTGCGATCTCTCCGCGCTCGAAGCGCGCGCCCTGATCGGGCGCCGGGCGCTCTCCCCGGTGGAACTGCTGGAGTCCTGCCTGAAGCGCGTGGCGGAGGTGAACCACGCGGTCAACGCCATGGTCGCGATCGACGAGCCCGCCGCGCGTGCCGCCGCCAAGGTCGCCGAGCAGGCGGTGATGAAGGGCGAGCCCCTCGGTCCGCTGCACGGCCTGCCGGTCGGCATCAAGGACCTCGAGGAGACGAAGGGCCTGCGCACCACCTATGGCAGCCCGATCTTCGCCGACTTCGTGCCCGAGGCGGATTGCGGGATGGTCGCCAACCTGCGCCGCGCCGGCGCCGTCGTGATGGGCAAGACCAACACGCCGGAATTCGGCGCGGGGGCGAACACGCGCAACGCCGTCTATGGCGTCACGGGCAATCCCTTCGATCCGATGAAGTCGGCGGCGGGGTCGTCCGGCGGGTCGGGTGTCGCGCTGGCCTGCGGGATGGCGCCGATCTGCTCGGGGTCCGACACCGGGGGCTCGCTGCGCAACCCGGCGGCGTTCAACGGGATCGTGGGGTATCGGCCCTCGCCGGGGCTGGTGCCGTCCGAGAAGCGCGGGCATGGCTGGTCGGGGCTGCCGGTGCTGGGGCCGATGGCGCGGACGGTGCCGGACACGGCGCTGCTGCTGAGTGCGATGGCCTCCGACGATGCGATGGACCCGCTGGCCTATACCCTGCCGGGCGAGCCGGTGCGCGGGGTGGCTTCGCGCTACCACCCGCTGGCGCCGGTGGACCTGTCCTCGCTGCGGCTCGCCATCAGCGTCGATTTCGGCCAGGCGCCGGTCGAGAAGCTGATCCGCGAGGCGTTTGCGGTGCGCGCCCGCGCCATCGCGCCGCTGTTCGGCGCGGCGGAGGAAGCCGACCCCGATTGCCGCGGCGGCGACGAGGCCTTCGAGGTGCTGCGCGCCATGGGCTTCCTGAGTGCCCATGCGCAGAAGGTGCGCGAGCGCCCGCAGGATGTCGGCCCGAACGTGCGCGCCAATGTCGAGGAAGGGCTGCGCTACACCCTCGCGGACGCCGCCGGTGCCGCACAGGCGCAGACGCGCATCTATCGTGCCTGGCAGCATTTCTTCGCGCGGCACGACGTGCTGATCACGCCGGCCATCACGCTGAGCCCCCGCCCGTGGAAGGAACTGTACCCGGCTGAGATCGACGGCACGCCCACGCGCACCTACTTCCATTGGCTTGCCTGCGCCTACTACGTGACGCTGTGCGGGCATCCGGCGATATCGCTGCCGATGGGCGTGGACGCGCTCGGCATGCCCTTCGGATTGCAGATCGTGGGGCCGCGCGGGGGCGATGCGCTGGTGCTGCGCGTGGCGGCGGCGATCGAGGAGGCCTTCGCCCACGACGCCGCGTTGCGCCGCCCGGTGCCTGACCTTGCGGCGCTGCGCGCCGCGCCGCCGATCCGCGAGGTGCCCGGCGCGGTGGGTTGGGACTGAACGCCGCGGTGGGATCGCGCCGGGGGCGTCGATGCCCCCGGCCGCGCCGGCGCTACCAGCGGCGGTAGCCGCGGTCGCGATAGGCGTAGCGGTCCTGCCGGTAGCCGCCGTAGCGCCGGTAGTCGCGCTGATAATAGCCGTCATTGTGGTTGTTGTTGCTGCTGGCGGCGAGGGCGGCGATGCCGACCAGCGCCGCCGCGCCGATGCCCAGCGCCGCGGTGCTCCCGTAGTCCGGCGAGCCGTCCGGATAGGTGCAGGCGCCGAGCGCGAGGCTGGCGGAGAGGGCGATGGCGGGGAACAGGCGCATGGGGCAGGTCCTCCTGACATCCAGGAGATTGCACGCCGTCCATGTTGGGGTTGCGGCGCCATTGCGGCGCCACGCCACAATCAGCGCGCTTCGATCACCCCTGGGCGCCGGAGAAGGCGTTGAAGGTCTGGATCGTGTAGGTGTCCTTCACGCCGGGCACCGTCTGGATCTTCTCCACCACGAACAGCCCGATGTCGCGATCGGCCTCGAGGTAGAACTTGCCCAGCAGGTCGTACTGGCCGGAGACGGAATGCATCTCTGACAATTCCTCGATGCCGTCGGCCATCTCGCGGGCCACGCGGTAGGCCTGGCCCATCTCGCATTTGATCATCACGAATATGGCGCGCATCGCGGCCCTCCGGTTGGACGCCCGCGCCACGGGGCAGCGCGGCCGGGCGCGGATCAGGTAGGCGTGTTGTACAGCATGCCGCCGCATCCGTCCGCAGCGCGGGGGGCCGCTGCGCAGCCCGTCCCCCGGCGATCGCCCATCTGGCGCGCCCTTGCCGGGTTGCTTGATGAAACATTTCATGCCTCGGCGCGGCCTCGATACCGGGCTATTGCACAAGCCTTGGGCAGCGTTGTGGCGGCGCCCGGAGTCGCAACCCCGGGAGGACCGGCATGACAGTTGCTAGCCCCAATGGCATGACCGAATTCATCCAGGCGCCCGATCGCGGCGGACCCGCCCAGCCGCTGCTCGAGGTCTCGGGCCTCGTGAAGCATTTTCCCATCCGCGGCGGGCTGCTCGGCCGCCAGGTGGCGGTGGTGCGGGCGGTGGACGGCGTCAGCCTCGCCATCAAGAAGGGCGAGACGCTCGGCATCGTGGGTGAATCCGGCTGCGGGAAATCCACCACCGCGCGGCTGCTGATGCGCCTGCTCGACCCCGATGCGGGGGAGATGGTGTTCGATGGCGAGAAGGTCGGCGCCAACGACCAGACGGGCGGCCTGCCGATCCGCGACTACCGCCGCCAGGTGCAGATGGTGTTCCAGGATTCCTATGCCTCGCTGAACCCGCGCCTGACCATCGAGGAGACCATCGCCTTTGCGCCGAAGGTGCATGGCGTGCCGGGCCATGAGGCGCGTGAGCGCGCGCATGACCTGCTGGCCGCGGTCGGCCTCGCGCCGGGGCAGTTCGCGCGGCGCTACCCGCATGAGCTCTCGGGCGGGCAGCGCCAGCGCATCAACATCGCGCGCGCGCTGGCACTCCAGCCGCGCCTGGTGATCCTGGACGAACCCGTCAGCGCGCTCGACAAGTCGGTCGAGGCGCAGGTGCTGAATCTGCTGGTGGACCTCAAGGACAAGTTCGGGCTGACCTACGCCTTCATCAGCCACGACCTCAACGTGGTGCAGTACATCTCCGACCGCGTGCTGGTGATGTACCTGGGCAAGGTGGCGGAGCAGGGGCCGGTGGACGAGATCTACGACCGCCCCGCGCATCCCTACACCCGCGCGCTGCTGGCCTCGCGCCCCTCGATGGACCCGGCGCGGCGGCGCACCGAGCCGCCGCTCACCGGCGACCCGCCCAACCCGGTGAACCCGCCCTCCGGCTGCCGCTTCCGCACGCGCTGCGTGATGGCCGAAGGCATCTGCGCCGAGCGCGAGCCGCCGGTCTCCGGCCTCACCGCCGGGCACGAGGCGGCCTGCCACGCCGTGATCCCGGGCAGCGGCCACAGCGCGGCGCCGAAGGTGGCCGCATGAGCGCCGTCCTGAAGCCGGCTGCCGCCCAGCCGCTGGTGCGTGCGCGCGACCTCACGGTGCTGTTCAAGACCCGCGACCGCACCGTGCATGCCGTGAACGGCGTCGATCTCGACCTCGCGCAGGGGGAGGTGCTCTGCCTGCTCGGCGAATCCGGATCGGGCAAGTCGGTCACGCTGCGCGCGCTGATGAAGCTGCTGCCGAAGCAGGCCAAGGTCGGCGGGTCGATCGAGGTCGCCGGGCGCGACGTGCAGGCCATGAGCGAGAGCCAGCTGTCGGACTTCCGCGGCGGCGACGTGGCCATGATCTTCCAGGAGCCGATGACCGCGCTCGACCCGGTCTTCACCATCGGCCGGCAGATCGCCGAAGCGGTGCAGCGGCACGAGGGCGTGTCGCGCGCGACGGCCGATGCGCGCGCGCTGGAACTGCTCGAGCTGGTGCAGATCCCCTCGGCCAAGCGGCGCTTGGCAGCCTACCCGCATGAGTTGTCCGGCGGGCTGCGCCAGCGCGCCATGATTGCCGTCGCACTCGCCTGCAAGCCGAAGCTGCTGCTGGCGGACGAACCGACCACCGCGCTCGATGCCACCGTGCAGATCCAGGTTCTGCTGCTGCTGCGCGAGTTGCAGGAGAAGCTCGGCATGGGCGTCATCTTCGTGACGCACGACCTCGGCGTCGCGGGCGAGATCGCCGACCGCGTCGCCGTCATGTATGCCGGGCGCGTGGTCGAGGAAGGCGGCGTGGGGCCCTTCATGGCCGGGCCGCTGCACCCCTATGCGCAGGGGCTGCTGGGCGCGACGGTGCATCCGGGCATGCGCGGCAAGCGGCTGACCACGATTCCCGGCGCGCCGCCGGGGCTGGAGACGGCGCCGACCACCTGCGCCTTCTCGCCGCGCTGCGCGCTGGCGGAGCCCGCCTGCCTCGCTGGCGTGCCGCCCGCGGTGCCGGCCGGGCCGGGCCGCATGACCCGCTGCATCAAGGTGACCGCCGCGTGAGGTAAGCCCCTTCGGCCTTGCCGTTTACGGCAGGCGTGGTCACATAGGTGTGACGCCGAAGCGGATACCCCATGCGGACGATGACGCAGTTGGCTGTCCTGGCCCTGGTCGGCGCTGCCGGGGCGGGATGGCAGTTCTACGGTGAGACGGTCGGGCTGAAGCCGCCGCTGGAGATGCTCGGACTGCAGGCACCGCCGGTGCAGGGCGGCGGGCGCGGCAGCGGTCCAGGCGGGCCGGTCGGCGTGATCGTGCAGCCGGTGCGCGTGGCGCAGGTGGTGGACAAGGTCGAGAGCGTCGGCACGGTCCGCGCGCGGGAGGCGGTCACAATCACCTCGAAAGTCGCCGGCATCGTCGAGACGATCGGCTTCACGGAAGGCCAGCGCGTCGAGGCGGGGGCGACGCTGGTGCAGCTCGATGCCGCGGCGCTGCGCGCCGAGCTCGACCAGGCGCGTGCGCTGATGGACGATGCGCGCAACCAGCTGGTGCGCGCACGGCAGCTGCAGGCGGGGCAAACCATCGCGGCGCAGCGGCTCGAGACGCTGGAGGCGCTGGCCCGCCAGGCCGAGGGGCGCGTGCGCCAGGCCGATGCGCGGCTCGAGGAACTGCGCGTCAACGCGCCCTTCGCCGGGCGCGTCGGCCTGCGCCAGGTGAGCCCCGGCGCGCTGATCCAGCCGGGCACGGTGATCACCACGCTGGACGACACCGCGCAGGTGCGGGTGGAATTCTCGGTGCCCGAGGTGCATCTCGCGCGCATCCGCGTGGGCAGTGCGGTGACGGCGCGCTCCATCGCGTATGGCGAGCGTCGCTTCCGCGGCGTGGTCGCGGTGATCGACACGCGCATCGACCCCGCAACGCGATCGGTGCGCGTCATCAGCGAATTCGACAACAGCGACGAGGCGCTGCGCCCCGGCCTGTTCCTGACGGTGGAACTGGTGTTGGAGGAACGCGACCGCGCGCTGCTGGTGGCCGAGGAGGCGATCGACCCGGTGGGCGACCGCGCCTTCGTCTTCGTGGTGCGCGACGGTCGTGCACGGCGCCAGGAAGTGAAGCTCGGCCTGCGCCTGCCCGGCGAGGTCGAGATCCGCGAGGGGCTGAACGCCGGCGAACCCGTGGTGGTGCGGGGCATCCAGCGGCTGCGCAACGACCTGCCCGTGCGCGTGGTCGAAACCCTGACACGACCGACGAGCTGACAGGCGATGGTCCTTTCCGACGTCTCGATCAAGCGGCCGGTCTTCGCGACGGTCATCTCGCTGCTGCTGACCGTGCTCGGCATCTTCGCGCTGATGCGCATGCCGATCCGCGAATACCCGGCGATCGACCCGCCGATCATCCAGATCACCACGACCTATCGTGGCGCCTCGGCCCCCGTGGTGGACAGCCAGATCACTGAGATTCTGGAAGGTGCGGTCGCGGGGATCGAGGGGATCAAGGTCATGTCGTCGCAGTCGCGCGACGAACGCAGCCAGATCACCATGGAGTTCCTGCTGACGCGCAACGTGGACAGCGCGGCGAACGACGTGCGCGACCGCGTGGCCCGCGCCCTGGCGCGGCTGCCGGAGCAGGCGGACACGCCGGTGGTGGCGAAGGTGGATGGCGACAGTCGGCCGATCCTTTGGATCGCGCTTGCCTCGGACCGGCTGACGCCGCTCGACCTCACGGATATCGCGCGGCGGCGGATCGTGGATCGTCTCGCGATCGTCGAGGGTGTCGCGCAGGTGATCATCCAGGGCGAGCGGCGCTTCGCCATGCGCGTGTGGATCGACCGCCAGGCGTTGGCGGCGCGGAACCTGACGGTGCAGGACATCGAGGACGCGATCCGGCGCGAGAATGTCGAGCTGCCCGGCGGGCGGATCGAGAGCACGCAGCGCGAACTCACCGTGCGCACCGACAGCCGCATGAGCCGGCCCGAGCAGTTCCGCGAGATCGTGGTGACGCGCGCGGCGACCGGCGCGCAGGTGCTGCTGGGCGAGGTGGCGCGCGTCGAGGTGGCCGCCGAGGACACGCGCGGCGCCTACCGCATCAACGGCCGCCCGGCGATCGGCCTCGGCATCCTGCGGCAATCCACCGCCAATACGCTGTCGGTCGCGAATGGTGTGAAGGCGGAGATGGAGCGCATCCGCCCCTCCCTGCCCGAGGGCATCGACACCATTATCGGCTACGACGAGAGCCTGTTCATCAGCCAGTCGATCTACGAGGTCGAGCACGCCCTGATGATCGCGCTCGCGCTGGTGGTCGGCGTGATCTTCCTGTTCCTGCGATCGGTGCGGGCCACGATCATCCCGGCGGTGGCGATTCCGGTCTCCATCATCGCGTCCTTCATCGCGACCGCGGCACTCGGCTTCTCGGTGAATGTGCTGACGCTGCTGGGGCTGGTGCTGGCTATCGGCCTCGTGGTCGATGACGCCATCGTGGTGCTGGAGAACATCCACCGCCGCATCGAGGAAGGCGAGGACCCGCTGCTGGCCTCGCTGCTCGGGGCGCGGGAGATCGCGTTTGCGGTCATCGCCACCACGCTGGTGCTGGTCGCAGTCTTCGTGCCGCTGTCCTTCATGGGGGGCAATACCGGGCGGCTCTTCACCGAGTTTGGCCTGGCGCTGGCGGCCTCGGTGCTGTTCTCGGGGCTGATCGCGCTGACGCTCACGCCCATGATGTGCTCGAAGCTGCTGAAGCCGCACCAGGGCGAGACGCTGCTGATACGGCTGACCGAGCCCTTCTTCCTGGCGCTCAACGGCGGGCTGCGCTGGACGCTCGACCGCGCGCTGCGCGCGCCGCTGCTGGTGCTGGGCGGATCGGCGCTGCTCTCGGCCTTCGCGGTGGTGCTCTATGCCGCGCTGCCCAAGGAATTCGCGCCGACCGAGGACCGTGGCGTGGTCATCATCCCGACCACGGGGCCGGAAGGGGCATCTTTCGGCTACACCATGGAACACGTGACGCAGATCGAGCGCCTGCTGCAGCGCTATGTCGACAATGGCGAGGCGGCGGCGGTCTTCGCGACGGTCGGCGGGTTCCAGCGCCCGGCCGTGGGGAATGTGGCGAACATCTTCATCCGCCTCGCGCCCTGGGCGGAGCGCAGCCGCAAACAGCAGCAGATCGCCGCCGAGGTCTTCCCGCAGATCGCGCAGATCCCCGGCGTGCGCGGCTTCGCGCTGAACCCGCCTTCGCTGGGCGCACGCGGCTTCCAGCCGCCGGTGCAATTCGTGATCGGCGGGCCGGACTACGACACGCTGATCAACTGGCGCGACCGCTTCCTGGCCCGCGCACGCGAGAACCCTCGGCTGCTCAACCTCGACCACAACTTCAAGGAGACGAAGCCCGAGGTGCGGGTCGAGATCGACCGCCGCAAGGCCGCCGACCTCGGCGTGTCCATCGCCGCGGTGGGGCGCACCATCGAGACGATGATGGGCTCGCGCGAGGTCACCACCTACGTGGTGGGCGGGCAGGAGTACAAGGTGCTGCTGCAGGCGCCGGAAGACCAGCGCATCTCGCCCTACGATCTGCAGAACGTCTTCGTGCGCACCGCCTCGGGCGGGCTGGTGCCGCTGTCGAACATCGTGACCATGTCGGAGCGCGCCCGCGCCCAGACGCTGTCGCGCGAGGACCGGGTGCGCGCCATCACCATCACGGCCTCGCTCGCGCCAGGCTATTCGCTGGGCGACGCGCTCGCCTACCTCGATGGCGTGGCGCGGGAGGTGCTGCCCGGCGATGCGCGCATCTCCTATCGTGGGCAGTCGCTCGAGTTCCGCGAATCCTCCGGTGCGCTGTACATCACCTTCGCGATGGCGCTGCTGGTGGTGTTCCTGGTGCTGGCCGCGCAGTTCGAGAGCTTCATCCACCCCTTCGTGATCCTGCTCTCGACGCCGCTCGCGATCACCGGCGGGCTGCTGGCGCTGTGGTGGACCGGGCAGTCGCTCAATGTGTTCAGCCAGATCGGCATGATCCTGCTGATCGGGCTGATGGCGAAGAACGGCATCCTGGTGGTGGAATTCGCCAACCAGCTGCGTGACCGCGGCATGAGCGTGCGCGAGGCGGTGCTCGAGGCCTCGGTCGTGCGGCTGCGGCCGATCCTGATGACCTCGATCGCGACGGTGCTCGGCGCGGTGCCGCTGGCGATGGCGACCGGCGCGGGGGCGGAAAGCCGAGAGGCCCTGGGCGTGGTGATCGTGGGCGGCATCACCCTGTCCACCTTCGTCACGCTCTATGCGGTGCCGGCGCTCTACCTGCTGCTGGCACCCTACACCAAGCCGATCGGCGCGATCGCGGCGAAGCTCGCCGCGCTGGAATCGACCCGCGGCAAGGGGCACGGGCCGCAGCCTGCGGAGTGACGCGCCGCGCGGGACGGGTTAGCCTCCCGCGCCATGCCGACAGGGGAATCGCCGGATGACTGAAGGACGTCGCGCCATGCCCGGGCGCACGGGGGGCAAGCTGCTGGCCGATGCGCTGGTGGCGCAGGGTGTGACGCACGCCTTCTGCGTGCCGGGCGAATCCTATCTTGACCTGCTCGATGGGCTCTATGCGGTGCGCAACCGGCTTCAGCTGGTGACCTGCCGCTTCGAGGCCGGTGCGGTCCATATGGCGGAAGCCTATGGCAAGCTGACCGGCAAGCCCGGCGTTGCCATCGTCACGCGCGGGCCGGGCGCCTGCCATGCCGCGATCGGCGTGCATGTGGCCTTCCAGGATTCGACGCCGCTGGTGCTGCTGGTCGGCCAGATCCCGGTCGAGGAGACCGACCGCGAATCCTTCCAGGAGGTCGACTACCGCAAGATGTTCGGCCCGCTCGCCAAGTGGGTCACGCAGATCGACGACGAGAAGCGCATCCCGGAGCTCATGGCGCATGCCTTCGATGTCGCGACCTCCGGCCGGCCTGGCCCGGTGGTGGTGGCGATCAGCGAGGAGATGCAGAAGCGCCTGGCCTCGGTGCCCGATATCGGCCCAGCCGAGGTGCTGCCGCCGCACCCCGCGCCCGATGCGCTGCCGCGCGTGATGAAGATGCTGGCGGAGGCCGAGCGTCCGCTCGTGGTGCTGGGCGGGTCGCGCTGGAGCGCGCAGGGCAAGGCCGACATTCGCGACTGGCTGCTGGCGAACGACCTGCCGGTGAGCGTGGCGTTCCGCCGCATGGGGCTGTTCGACGGCACCTCGCCTAACTACGTGGGCGACCTTGGCGTCGGCGCCGATGGCGGGCTGGTGGCGAAGGCGAAGGAGAGCGACCTGATCCTCGCGATCGGCACGCGCATCGGCGAGCCGGTGAGCCAGGGCTACACGCTGCTCGACATGGCCGGTGCGACACCGATCGTGCATGTCTATCCGGACCAGGCGGAGATCGGGCGCGTCTATCGCCCCGCGCTTGGCATCGTGAGCGAGCTCAATGCCTTCGCCGCAGCGGCCAAGGCGGCGGGCGCGGTGAAGAAGCCGGCCTGGAGCGCCTGGACGAAGGAACTGCGCGCGCTGCGCGTGGCGCAGGCGACACCGCCGGACTACGAAGGCCCGCTCAACCTCGCGGTGGCGCTGCAGGCGCTCGAGAAGGAGCTGCCGGCCGACACCATCTTCACCACCGATGCCGGCAACTTCGCGACCTGGCCCAACCGCTTCATGCATTTCGGCGAGAAGCAGGATTTCCTCGGGCCGACCAATGGCGCGATGGGCTACGCGGTGCCGGCCGCGATCGGCGCCAAGATCACCTATCCAGACCGTGCTGTGATCGGCTTCGTGGGCGATGGCGGCTTCCTGATGACGGGGCAGGAGATCGCGACCGCCTTCCACCATGCGGTGAACCCGGTGATCCTGGTCTTCAACAACCAGATGTACGGCACCATCCGCATGTACCAGGAGCGCACCTATCCGGCGCGCGTCTCGGGCACCGCGCTGACCAACCCGGACTTCGCCAAGTTCATCGAGGCCTTCGGCGGCCATGGCGAGATCGTGGAGACGACCGAACAGCTGGTGCCGGCAGTGAAGCGCGCGCTGGCCTCGGGCAAGCCCGCGGTGGTGGAGGTGCGCACCAACCCCGAGCAGGTGACCAACCGCGCGACCATCGCGGACCTGCGCGCGCAGGCGCAGAAGGCAGCGGGGGTTGCGGCGCCGGTGCCCGCGCAGGCGGCGCGCACGCCAGCCCCGCGGCGGACCGGGCCGCGGCCGCGCTAGAGGAATCTCCGCGCGCCTCGGCTCGCGGCTAAGCCTCTCGCACTTTGCGTTGACGAGCATCTCCAGCCGATCAGGTGATTCCACCTGATCGGGATCTGCTCTGGATCAGTGCCGGGTCGCGTGGAACCGCCGCGCGGTTCCGCCGGCCGGACAGGAGTTGCAGCTAGCCCAGACGGTCGCGGATCCGCGCGATGCCCGCCTCGGCGCATTGGTCGTCGAGGTGCCCGCCGGGTGCGCCGGCCACGCCGATCGCGCCCACCACCTCCTCGCCGGCGCGGATGGGAATGCCCCCGCCCACCACCAGGAAGCCCTCGATGTCCGGCAGGCGCGCGGCGGCGGGGTTGGTGCGCACCGTCTCCAGGATCTGCGTGGTGTTCGTGCGCATGCTGGCCGCCGTGTAGGCCTTGGCGCGCGCGGAGGGGACGGTGTGCGGCCCGGCGCCGTCGGCGCGCAGCAGCGCGCGCAGAACGCCGGCCCGGTCCACCACAGCCGCGCTCACGCGGAAGCCGCGCCCGGCGCAGGATTCCACCGCCGCGGCAACCGCCTCGGCGGCCAGCGTCGCGCCGATGTTGCGCTCGGTGACGACCCCCTGCGCGATGCCCGGCAGAGGGGCGAGGACCAGGCCGGCAAGCAACAGGAGATGACGCATCGGGGCACCCTTTCGGCGCGCGGTGATGGGCGGGATGTTGCATCCCGCCTGCGTGGCGGGGAAGGGGGCATCAGCCGCCGTGGCGCAACTCGCCGCCGACCACGGTGGCGGTTACCTGCGCCTGCCGTATCGCCGCCGGATCACAGCCGAAGATGTCGGTGTCGAGCACCGCCAGGTCCGCCAGCTTGCCGAGCTCGAGGCTGCCCTTCTCATGCTCCTCGCGCTGCGCCCAGGCGCCGAGCGTGGTGTAGGCCGCGAGCGCCTGGCGCGGCGTGACGGCCTCGGCGGCATCGAGGTCGGCGCCGGTCTGGCTGCGGCGCGTGACCATGGCGCCGATGGCGGTGAAGGGATTCACGCGGCACACCGCGAAGTCGGAATGGCCCGGCGCCGGAATGCCGGCGGCGATCAGGCTGCGATGCGGCCACATGTGGCGCATCGCCTCCTGCCCGCGATTGGCGACATAGGCCTCGCCCAGCTCGTCCATGAAGCCGGTCGCGGAGGAATCGACGAAGCCGCCGCGCTTCAGCCGCGCGAGGATGGGCGGCGTGACGTAGCAGCAGTGCTCCACCCGCATGCGGTGATCGGCCACGGGATGCGCGGCGAGCGCCGCCTCCATGACATCGAGCGCGAAGTCGATGCCGCGGTCGCCGACGCCCTCGATCATCACCTGCAGCCCGGCCTTGTGCGCGTCGGTGGCGCGCGCGGTCAGGTCGTCCTTGTCGTAGAGCAGCATGCCGGTGTTGGGGGTGGGCTCGCCCGGCACCGGCGTGCCGCGATAGGGCTCCCAATAGGCCGCGGTGCGCCCGGAGGTTGAGCAGTCCGGGCACCATTCCACGCCGATCAGGCGCAGCCATTCGTCGCCGAAGCCCGAGCGGATGCCCGCGCCGATCAGATGCGGGATCAGCGGCTCGTCGCGGCCCGAGGCGATGATCCCCATGCGCATCCGCCAGCGCCCGTCACGGCGCATCTGCTGGTAGGCGCGGATGGCCTTGGACGGCGTCAGCGAATTCGCCACCGAGGTGATGCCGTGGCGCAGGCATTCGTCCTGCACCATCTCCATGCCCTCGGCGATGTCCGCCTCGCTGTCGGCGCCGTGCACGGCGTTGAGGAAGACATGCGCCGCCGTCTCGCGCACCAGGCCGGTGAAGGCGCCGGTCGCGGGGTCGCGGTCGAAGGCGCCGAAGGGCGGGTCGGGCGCGTCGGGCGCGACGCCGCAGGCGGCGAAGGCGGCGCGGTTCGCCAGGCCCAAATGCCCGTCGGTGCGCAGGATGAACACGGGATGCCCCGCACTCGCGGCATCCAGCTCATCCAGCGTCGGATAGCCGCCGCAGGCGCGCTCGTTCAGCCGGTAGAAGGCGCCCCAGCGCCCCGGCGGCAGCGCGGCACATATGCGATGAATGGTGGCGAGCACCTCTGCGCGCGAACGCACCCGGTCCGGCGAGAGCAGCGTCCAGGCGCGCAGCCGCACCGCATAGGCATCGGGGTGCGCATGGCTGTCCACGATGCCGGGGATGACGCGCCGGCCTTCGGCGTTCAGCACGCGCGTGCCGGGGCCGATGTGATCGCGCATGGCATCGCTGCGGCCGAGTGCCACGATGCGCCCGCCGAAGGCCGCCAGCGCCTCCACCTCGCTGCCCGCCGCATCCATCGTCGCGATGCGGCCATCGAGCAGGACGAAATCCGCGTTCATGCCGCCACCCTGTCGATATGGTCGCGCAGCCGGTACCAGCCACCGATGAGGGGCAGGAACCAGTTCGGATTGCCGTTGTAGAGCGGCAGCGTCGGGAAGCGCAGCCCGTCCAGCGCGAAGGGCTCGTTCTCCGCCCCCGCGATCTTCAGCGCGGCGCGATGGCCGAGCCAGGTCGCCATCGCGACACCCGATCCCTGGCAGCCGGCCGCGTAGTGGATGCCGCCCTGCACACCGATATGCGGCAGGAAGTCGAAGGTGAAGGCCACGTTGCCGGTCCAGACATGGGTGATCTGCACCTCCTTCAGGTCGGGGAACACCGCGCACATGTAGCGGTGCAGCACCGGTGCGGCGGTGGCCGGGTCGGTCGGGCCGAAGCTCGCGCGCCCGCCCCACAGGATGCGGTTGCCATAGGGCGAGGGGCGGAAGTAGTTCAGCACCCGCTTCGTGTCGCTGATCATGCGCCGGCCGGGGAAGAACTTGTCGATGGCGTAGTGCGGCAGTTCCTCGGTGGCGATGATGTAGGAGCCCACCGGGATCATCCGCCGCGCGAGCCAGGGCATGGCGGATCGCCCCTTCCCGTCGCGCGAATAGCCGTTGGTCGCGACCAGCACCGCGCCGGCGCGCAGCGAGCCCCGATCCGTCGCGAGGCGGAAGCCCGACCCTTCGCGGCGGATCGCATTGACGCGCACGCCATCGACCAGCCGCGCGCCGGCGTGGTCCGCCGCCCGCGCAAGGCCGCGCGCATACTTGCCCGGGTGCAGGCTGCCCGAGGCCTCGGCGATCATCCCGCCATGGTAGTGGTCGCTGCCCAGCGCCTCGTGCTGGCGTTCCTTCGGCACCATGGCCGTCGGCAGGCCGGTGACCTCGGCGATGAAGTCGGCGCGCGCGGCGAGCGCATTGTAGTGCCTGCGCGTCCAGGCTGGGACGAAGCGGCCGCAGCGCACGTAGTCGCAGTCGATCCCCTCGCGCGCGATGGTCTCCTCGATGAAGGGGAAGGACGCGGCCGCGGCCTGCGCGATCGCCTTCGCGCCCGTGGCGCCATGCGCCTTCTCGAGCGCGCCGGAAGCCACCTTCAGCCCGCCCGAGACCATGCCCCCGTTGCGCGAGGAGGCCCCCCAGCCGATGCGCTCCGCATCGAGCACCGCCACGTCATGGCCCAGCCGGCGCAGCGTGAGCGCGGCCGAGAGCCCGGCATAGCCGCCGCCCACCACCGCCACGCTGACCTCGGCGGGCAGTACGCTGTCGCGCTTGGGCGGCTCGGCGGCCTCCCACCACCAGGGTGTCGTCTTGAAGCCTGGCGCGAAAAGGGCCTGCGCAGAGGTCATTGCCGGATCAGCCTGCCCATGGTGAGATTTCGTCCGGGAGAGTTCACGCCGGCACGGCGGCAACCGCAAGTGGTGCCGCGTGGCACCTCTGCACCCGAGTGTCGTTCGATTCATGCGCAAGCGATACGACCCGCCACGGAGCGAGGAGAGACGGTGATGCAAAGCTTCCAGCAGGATTGCGTGGACCTGGCCATTCGCAAGTTCCGGCGCGGGGAGGTCGATCGCCGCACGCTCCTTGCGGGCCTCGCCGCGCTCGGCGCCGGGGTCTTCACCGGCGACGCGGCGCAGGCGCAGGCGGCGCGGCAGCTGGTCATGGTGAACTGGGGCGGCATCGCCAACCAGGGCTTCGGCAATTTCTACGGCGCGCCCTTCGTCGCGGCCAATCCCGGTTGGACGGTGGCGCAGGACAGCACGGGGCCCTCGGCTGGGCGCATCCGTTCCATGGTGGAAAGCGGGCGGGTCACCTGGGACCTGTGCGATTCCTCGGCGACGTCGTCCTACCTGCTCGGCGGGCTGAACCTGCTCAGCCGGATCGACTACAACATCGTCAACCGCGAGAACGTGATCGGCCCGACCTTCGCGCTCGAGCACGGCGCCGCGCCGTATTCCTTCTCCAACGTGCTGGTCTATGACAGCAGCAAGTTCCCCACCGCGCCGACCGGCTGGGCGGATTTCTGGGACCTGCAGAAATTCCCGGGCACGCGCCTGCTGCGCCGCGACGCGGCCGGCACCCTCGATGCCGCGCAGATGTCGCTCGGCCGCGACATGGCGAACCTCTATCCGCTCGATGTGCGCGCGTCCCTCGCGCGGGTGCGGGAGATCCTCCGCAACCTGGTCTTCTGGACGGGTGGGGCGGAATCCGAGCAGTTCATCCGCACCGGCGAGGCGGTGATGGGCCAGATCTGGCACACGCGCGCGAAGGTGCTGGAGCAGGAGAGCAACGGACGCTTCAAGTTCATCTGGAACCAGGCGATCCTGCAGCCGGGCATCTTCGTCATCCCGCGCGGCAATCCGGGCGGGGAGATGGCGCAGCGGCTGCTGGCCTCCATGCTGGCGAACCCGGAGCCGCAGGTGGAGCTGCTGAAGTTCCTCGGCAACGGCCCGACCAACCCGCGCGCGGCCGCCCTGGTGCCCGAGGAGTTCAAGCGCTTCAACCCGACCGAACCGGCCAATGCCGCGGTGCAGGTGGCGCAGAACGGGCGCTGGTGGGGCGAGAACTACGCCCGCGTGAACGCCGACTATATCGACATGGTGACCGGCTGAGCGCAGGCTTGTTGCGGCGCAACAAGCGGCAGGAGGCGGCGTGATCCTGGTGGTGAAGTCGGGCGGCGAGCGCGCCCTGCCGGACTGGCAGGCGTGCTTCGCCGAAGTCGCGCCGCACCTGACGCTGCACTGGTGGGACGACCCCTCTCTCGACCCCGCCAACGTGGACTATGCGCTGGTCTGGGACCCCGAACCCGGGCGGCTCGCGCGCCTGCCGCGGCTGCGCGCGATCTTCGGGTCCGGCGCGGGGGTCGATGCCATCATCGCCGACCCGCATCTGCCGCGCGGCGTGCCGCTGGTGCGCTGCGTGCCGCCGGAAGCCACGCAGCGGATGGGAGAGTACGTCGCCTGGGCGGTGCTCTCGCTCAACAAGGATGCGCGGCGCATGGCGATCGCGCAGGCGCGCAGCACCTGGGATTACTTCGAACCGCCCTTCGCTGCCGCGGCGCGCACCGTCGGCATCATGGGGCTGGGGGCGATGGGCCTGCGCGGTGCGACGATGCTGCGCGCGCTGGGGATTCCGGTCGTGGGCTGGTCGCGCACGCGCAAGGACCTGCCCGGCGTCGAGACCTTCGCCGGCGGTGCGGGGCTGCCGGCCTTCCTTGCGCGCAGCGAGGTGCTGGTCTGCCTGCTGCCCGCGACGGAGGAGACGCGCGGGCTGATCGCCGCCCCGCTGCTGGCGCAATTGCCGTGCGGTGCCGGCCTGGTGCAGGTCGGGCGCGGCGTGCAGCAGGTGCTGCCCGACATCGTCGCGGCGCTGGACAGCGGACAATTGTCGGGCGCCGTGCTCGACGTCTTCGACCCCGAGCCGCTGCCGCCCGACAGCCCGGCCTGGTCGCATCCGCGCATCACCGTCACGCCGCATGTGGCGAGCCTGCCGAGCCGCCTCGAACGCGCGCGCTACGTCGCGGACTGCATCGCGCGGCTCGAGCGCGGCGAGGCGCTGGCCCATGTCTACGACCCCGAGCGAGGCTACTGATGCCCCTGCCGCCCCCGCCCGTGAAGCCCGACCCCGACCGCGTTCCGACCGAGCGCGAAGTCCGGGAGGATCTCGCCGCCGCCTATCGCCTGGTCGCGCTGTTCGGCATGACCGACCTGGTCTTCACCCATCTCTCGGCGCGGCTGCCGGGCGAGGGGCACCGCTTCCTGGTCAACCCCTATGGCCTACTGTTCGAGGAGATCACGGCGAGCAGCCTGGTGGTGGTGGATGCCGATGGCGAACCGGCCCAGCCCACCGAATGGCCGGTCAATCCCGCCGGCTTCGTCATCCATTCCGCCGTGCACCGTGCGCGCGATGACGCGATGTGCGTCATGCACACCCACACCCTGGCCGGCATGGCCGTGGCCGCGCAGACCGGCGCGCTGCTGCCGCTCAACCAGATGAGCATGGAGTTCGACGGCCGCGTCGCGCTGCACGACTACGAGGGCATCGCGGCGGACGACAACCTGAGCGAGCGCGACCGCCTGGTGCAGGACCTGGGCGACAGGCCCTGCATGATCCTGCGCCACCACGGGTTGCTCACGGTCGGGCGCAGCGTGTCCGAGGCCTTCTACTGGATGTACTATCTGGAGCAGGCCTGCCGCATCCAGCTCGCCGCGCAATCCTCCGGCGTGCCGCTCAGCGTGCCGCCCGCCCCGGTGGTGCGCCGCGCGCGCGAGCAGTTCGGCACCGGGCCCACCAAGGGCTGGCTGCCCTGGCAGGCGCTGCGCCGCAAGCTGGATCGCGAGCAGCCGGACTACGTTTCTTGAGCGCCGCCGGCCACGCGCTCGGCATCCTCGGGCTGACCAAGCGCTATGGCAGCTTCACCGCGGTGGACGATGTCTCGCTCGATGTGGGGCAGGGGGAGTTCCTGACGCTGCTCGGCCCCTCGGGTTCGGGCAAGACCACCATCCTGATGGCGGTGGCGGGCTTCGTCGCGCCGACGGCCGGGTCGATCCTGCTCGATGGGCGCGAGATCACGCCCCTGCCGCCGGAGAAGCGCAACTTCGGCATGGTCTTCCAGGGCTATGCGCTGTTCCCGCACATGAGCGTGGCCGAGAACGTCGCCTTCCCGCTGCGCGTGCGCGGCCTGTCGCGCGCGGATCGCGAGGCCAAGGTGCGCGCAGCACTGGACCTCGTGCAGCTCGGCGCCTTCGCGGAGCGCCTGCCGAAGCAGCTCTCAGGCGGGCAGCAGCAGCGCGTCGCGCTGGCGCGTGCGCTGGTCTTCGAGCCGAACCTGCTTCTGCTGGACGAACCGCTCTCCGCGCTCGACAAGAAGCTGCGCGCCGAGTTGCAGGAAGAACTGAAGGCGCTACACCGCCGCGTCGGGCGTACCTTCGTCAACGTCACGCACGACCAGGAGGAGGCGCTGTCCCTGTCCGACCGTATCGCCATCCTCAACCACGGGCGGCTGATCCAGGCCGGCGCGCCGGGGGAGTTGTACGAACGCCCGCGCACGCGCTTCGTCGCGGATTTCCTCGGCAAGTCGAACTTCATCGAGGGAGCGGTGGCAACCGCCGATGCCGCCGGCTTCGTGCTGGCCGCAGGCACCGCGCGCATCGCGGTGCGCGCCCCTGCCGCGCCCGAGGGCACGCGCCGCCTGCTCTCGCTGCGGCCGGAAAAGATCGCGCTGCTGGCCGGGGAAGAGGCCGCCGACAACGTGGTGGAGGGCCGCATTCTCGCGTGGTCCTACCTCGGGTCCGGCTTCGCGCTGCGCGTCGAGACCGCCTCGCTCGGCGAATTGCGCGCCACGCTGCCCGCCTGGCAGGCCGCCTTCGCGCCCGCCGAGGGCCTGCCGGTGCGCCTCGGCTGGTCGGCGGAGGCCGCCGTGCCGGTCGAGGAGGATGCCCCATGACCGCCGCAGGGCGTCCCGGGATCGGCTGGTGGCTGCTGATCCTGCCCGCGCTCGTGCTGCTGCTGGTCTTCTACGTCGCGCCCATCCTGCAGGTGCTCGCGATCAGCGTGACGGAGCCCGAGCCGGGCCTGGGCAACTACGAACGCATCTTCACATCCGAATCCGTGCAGCGCGTCATCCTCACCACGCTGCGCATCTGCCTGATCACGACCGTGCTGGCGCTGCTGCTGGGCTATGCCATCGCCTATGCCATCACGCTCGCCACGCCGCGCGCGCGGGGGTGGTGGATCCTGGCGGTGCTCGTGCCGCTGTGGATCAGCGTGCTGGTGCGCGCCTTCGCCTGGGTGACGCTGCTACGCCGCCAGGGGCTCGTGAACAACACGCTGATCAATGCCGGGATGATCAGCGAACCCCTGCCGCTGGTCTGGAACGAGTTCGGCATCGTCGTCGGCATGGTGCACTACATGGTGCCCTTCGCCGTGCTGCCGATGCTGGCCTCGATGCGGGAGATCGACCCGCGCCTGCTCGCCGCCGCGCGTGGCCTCGGCGCATCGCGCGGGCAGGTGTTCCGCCAGGTCTTCCTGCCGCTGTCCATGCCCGGCGTGATCGCCGCCGCGGTGCTGGTCTTCATCTTCTCGCTCGGCTTCTACATCACGCCCGCCATCCTGGGCGGCGGCAAGACGCTGATGGTGGCGGAGTGGATCAGCCTGCAGATCCTCGACCTGATCCGCTGGGGGCTGGGCACCATGATGGCGACGATGCTGATCGTCGCGATCCTGGTCACGCTTGCGGTCTTCTCGCGCCTGGTTGACCTGCGGCGCATCTTCGGCTCGGGGGCCTGAGGCGATGGACGGCATCCACCCGCCCGGACCGGCCGCCCGGGGGCTCGCCTGGGCGACGGCGCTGTACCTGGTCCTGCCGATCCTGATCGTGCTGCCGGTGGCGCTGACTGACCAGCGGTTCCTGTCCCTGCCGCAGGACGGCGTTTCGTTCCGCCACTTCGAGACGGTCCTGACCTCGCCGGAATGGCTGGGGTCGATCTGGCAGTCCTTCACAATCGCGGTGGCGGCGACGGTGCTGTCGGTGGTCGCGGGGACGCTGTGCGCCATCGGCTGCTGGCGCATCTCGCGTCGCGCGACGGAACTCGTGCGCGTGCTGATGCTGCTGCCGCTGATCATTCCCTCCATCGTCTATGCGATCGGGCTGTATCGCTACTTCGGGCCGCTCGGGCTGCTCGACCGCTTCGCCGGCGTGGTGATCGCGCATGGCGTGACCGGCATTCCCTATGTGGTGATCACCGTCTCGACCGCGCTCGCGGCCTTCGACCCGCGGCTCGAACAGGCGGCGCGCGGCATGGGGGCATCGCTGTCGCAGACGCTGCGCTGGGTCATCCTGCCGCGCATCGCACCCGGCATCGTCTCGGGCGCGATCTTCGCCTTCATCCATTCCTGGGATGAGCTGGTGATGGTGCTGTTCATCGCCTCGCGCAACGTCTTCACCCTGCCGCGCCGCATCTGGGATGGCATCAACGAGAATCTCGACCCCGCCATGGCGGCGGTCGCCGTGCTGCTGATCCTGTTCACCACGGGGCTGCTCATGGCCGACCGCGCGCTGCGGCGCCGCAGCGAAGGAGGCTGACGCCATGTCGAGCGCCATGAGCGAATTCGACCACCGCTACAACATGCTGATCGAGCGCTTCGCCTCCGAGCCCGAGCCGCCCTTCAACAGCGCGGCCGAGCAAACCGCCGGCTGGGGCCGCCGCTGGGGCTGCAATTCCGATGTCGGCCGCCTGCGCATGGTGCTGATGCACCGCCCGGGACCCGAGATGGCCATCCTCGACACCCTGCCGCTGATCCCCGAGCTCGGCGCCCATGGCGACCCCGCGACCGGCGCTTATTGGCGCGGTGAAGTGATCCCGACGCTGGCCGAACAGCAGGCCCAGCACGATGCGCTGGCCGCGGCGCTGCGCGAGGAAGGCGTGGAGGTGGTGATGCTCGACGCCGCCGCCCCCGGGCGCCACAAATCCATCTACACGCGCGATTCCTGCATCGCCGTCGATGGTGGCGCGATCGTCACCCGCATGGGCCCGCGCATCCGCCGCGGCGAGGAACGGCCCGTCACGCAGACGCTGGCCGCCCTCGGCATGCCGATCCTGCGCACCATCCACGGCACCGGCCTGATGGAGGGCGGCTCCTTCGCCTATATCCGCCCCGATGTCGCGGTGATCGGCGTCTCCTCCCGCGTCAACGAGGAAGGTGCCAGGCAGATGGAGGAGGTGCTGGCCGTGCAGGGCACGCGCCTGATCCGCGTGCAGATCCCCGGCTACCGCCTGCACATCGACGGCGCCTTCGTGATGATCCATCACGACGTCGCGCTGGTGAATCCCTCCACGTTGCCCTTCGTCTTCATGGAGGAACTGAAGCGCCTGGGCGTGAAGATGATCCCGCTGAACCACCAGGACCCGTCCTGGGCGATCAACTGCCTGGCCGTGGCGCCGGGCCGCGTGCTGATGAGCGACCAGGTCGGCCCCCGCACGCAGGAGGCGCTGGACCGCGCCGGCATCAGCGTGCGGCTCGTCGCCTACGACAAGGTGTACCTGGGCGGCGGGGGCATCCATTGCTCCACCGCGCCGCTGGTGCGCGACCCGGTCTGACCGCTCAGGGCAGCGCCGCCAGTACCGCCTCGGCCGCCGCCACCGATGGCAGTCCCTCCGGCGCGCGCAGCTTCGCCAGCGATTCCGCGAAGCCGGCGCGCTGCGCCGCGGCGACGGCCGGATCGATCATCGGGCGCAGCAGCGCCTCCGCCAGGGACTCCGGCGTGCAGAATTCCTGCAGGCGCTCAGGCACCACCTCGCGCTCCGCCAGCAAGTTCACCAGGGAGGCATGCGGCACCTTTACCAGGCGGCGCACGATCGCCACCGTGATCGCGTTGAGCCGGTACGCCACCACATGCGGGATGCCCGCCACCGCCATCTCGAGCGACGAGGTGCCGGACTTGATGAGCCCCGCGCCGCCCGACTGCGCCACGGCGGCGAAGGCGTCGTGCTTGTCCTCCAGCGTCTCGACCAGGATCGGGCGGCCCGGCCAGTCGGCCACGCCGGCGCGCACCGCCTCGGCCACGATGGGGCCCACCGCCACGACCGGGCGCAGGCCGGGCAGGCGTTGATCCGCCAGTCGCAGCGCCGCGCCGAACACCGGCAGCAGGCGCTGCACCTCCATCCGCCGGCTGCCGGGCATGACGATGATGGGGCGATCGCCCTCCGCCAGCGCGTGCCGGGCGCGGAAGCGCGCCGCATCGCCGCCATCCGCGCCGCTCTCGAGTACCGGATGCCCCACGAAGGTCACGGGGATGCCCGCCGCCTCGAAGAAGATCGGCTCGAAGGGCAGCAGGCAGAGGATGCGGTCCACCTTGCGTCGTAGCTTCGCCACGCGCCCAGGCCGCCATGCCCAGACCTGCGGCGCCACGTAGTGCACGATGGGCTGGCCGATCGGGCGCACCATCTCGGCGAGGCGCAGCGTGAAGCCCGGGCTGTCGATGGTGACGATCACCGCCGGGCGGCGCGTCGCCACATCCGCCGCGGCATCGGCCAGCAACCGCTTCAGCCGGAAGATCTTGGGCAGCACTTCGAGCAGACCCATCAGCGCCAGGTCGCGATAGTCGAACAGGCTCGCCACGCCCTGTTCCGCCATGCGCGGCCCGCCGATGCCGGCGAAGTCGAGATCCGGGCGCCTCGCACGCAGCGCCGCCACCAGCCGCGCGCCGAGCACGTCGCCGGAGGCCTCGCCCGCCACCACATAGACCAGCGTCATGCGAAGACCGCCGCGGTCGGGCGTGCGAAGGGCGCGCGCGGCCAGTCGCGATGGTTGCGCACCTGGCCGTCCTCCCGCACGCGCTCGATCCGTGCGGGATCGAGCGTGCAGAACACCCAATGCTCGACATCGGGTTCGCCACGCGCCAGCACGCCATCCTCCGGGAAGCCGCGATCGACCGGCCCGAACACCGCCGCTTGGCCACGGTTCACATCGAGTGCCGCCGACCAGGGTGCCTCGCCGACCGTCGGCGTGATGGCGACGTAGCACTGGTTCTCCATGGCCCGCGCCGCCGCGCCGATCGCGACACGGTTGAAGCCATGCAGCGTGTCCGTGCAGGAGGGTGCGAGCACCAGCCACGCCCCGGCCTCGACCTGGGTGCGGACATGCTTCGGGAATTCCACGTCGTAGCAGACCGAGATGCCGATGCGCCCCCAGGGCGTGTCGAAGACCTTCGGGTCGGCGCCCTGCGACACACCCCAGCGTTCCGTCTCGAAGCGCGTCATGGCGCGCTTCTCCTGGAAGGCCAGGCGGCCATCTGGTGCGATCAGCGGCGCGCGGTTGACCACCGCGCCATCGCCTCGGCGCATCGGCAGCGTGCCGGGCAGCAGCCAGACCCCGAGCCGCCGCGCTGCGTCGCGCATCGCCTCCAGTATGTCCGGCGCGGCATCCACCATCGCCGCGAGTTCGCGCGCCTCGTCCGTCGCCTCGCCGCCGGCCATCGCGGCGCCGAGTTCGACGCAGGCGTATTCCGGCAGCACCAGCAGCTCGGCCGCCGCGCGCCCGGCCTCGAGCCGCGCCTCGAGCGCGCGGGCGAAGTCGGCGACCGAGGCCGGCCGCCCCACGCCGTATTGCAGCAGGCCGAGGCGCAGCGGCGCGCTCACAGCGGGTCCTTCACCCAGAAGCCGAGCGCATGCGGCGTCTCGCGGTCGTCGCCCACTTCCTTCCAGTCGAACACGACCGAGATGTCGGGCCGCCGCACATAGCCGCGCTTCGTCCAGAAGGCGTCGAGCGGCACGTAGTCCTTCGGCCGGCGCGGGTCGTTGTCGTTGCGCACCACGGCGCAGAAGGCCGCGGCGGTGAGGCCGAGGCGGCGTACATGCGCCTCGCGCTCGGCGAAGAAGCGCACGCCCGCGCCGCGCCCGCGGAATTCGGGCAGCAGCACGCTCTCGCCGAAGTAGCAGAAGCGGGCCGGGTCCAGGCCGCGCCCGCGGAAGGCCGCCTGCACGCGCGCGCCCGCCTCGGCCATGGGCTGGCAGGTGGCGCAGCCCACCGCGCGCTCGCCGTCGATGGCGGCGATCACCGCGGCACCGGGGCTCGCGGCATAGGCGGCGAGGTAGCGTTCCTCGTAGCCGGCCTCCCCGTCATAGAGATAGGGCCAGTCGCGGAACACCGCGATGCGCAGCCCGGCAAGCCGCGGCAGCCAGGCGCGCAGCGCGTCGCCCTGGAGCGTCTCGAAGCGAAGTCCGTCCGTCGTCATGGCGCGATCCATAGGGGCGCGCGCCGCGGCGGGGAAGGGGCCTTCAGCGTTCGCGCACCACCCGGAAGCCGCCGAAGGCGAAGCGGTCCGTGGTCCCCCCGCGCACCCGGTTGCCGGCGCGCACATACCAGGGCAGGTGGCTCCAGGAGCCGCCGCGCATGGCGCGCGTGGCGCAGTCCCCCGACTGGCGCGCATTGCCGTTTGGCGGCTGGCCTTCGAGCGTGGGGTTCAGGCAGTCCTGCGCCCATTGCCACACATTGCCCAGCATGTCGTAGAGCCCGAAGGCGTTCGGGCGGAAGCTGCCGCCCGGCGCGGTGTAGATGTGGTTGTCGGTGCAGCGGAAGGTGAAGGCCGGCCGCCGGTCGAGGTTCAGCGCATCGGCCAAGGTCAGATCCGCGACATTGGCGTACTGGCACGCAAGGGTGACGCTCTCGCCCCAGAAGCGCGCGGTGGTGGTGCCCGCGCGCGCGGCGTATTCCCACTCGGCCTCGCTCGGCAGGCGGTAGCGCCGGCCGGTCTTGCGCGTCAGCCAGGCGGCGTAGTTGTTGGCATCCTCCCAGTTGACGCAGACCACGGGGTGGTCGTCGGTCTGCGGGAAGCCCGGGTCGCGCCAGGAGATGCCGGGCCGCTCGAGGTACTCGTAGCTCGCGCCATTGTTCACGAAGGTCCAGCATCCGGTGGCGGGCTCGAAGCCGGTCTCGGCGACATAGGCGGCGAACTCGCCGCGGGAGACGGCGCGCTGACCCATCGCGAGCCCGGGCGCGATCACCACGCGCACCTGCGGCGTGGAGCGGCCGCGTACATCCGCCGGCACCCCTTCGCGTTCCTCCTCGAGGGCGGGCACGCCCATGGTGAAGGACCCGCCGGGCAGCATGACCATCTCGGGGCATTCGGGGCAGTCGCGGAAGGGCGTGCGCGAGGCTGGCTGCGCGAAGGCCGGCGCCGCCGCCACCAGCCCCGCCAGCAAGACGCCCGCCAGCACAGACAGGATGCGGACGACCTTGGCTGCGAGCATTACGACCTCCCGAAAGTGCCCGGAGCGTAACGCAAGCGGACGAGGGAATGGTAGCGGCGCAATGTTCAGCACGCGGCAATCGTCGCTTTTTTCTGTGCTTCCGCGACGCATGCCGCGCGGCTCTGGACAAAGGCCTTTCGCGTCAGGTTGCGCGGCACGACGACCAGGCGTGACTTGTGGTCGTGGTGCGGGGAAGGGGCTGCCATCATTGCGGGTGGGCAGGCCGGGCGCTGCACGCCGCGCACGATGACCCATGCCCGGGCCGCCGCACCGCGGCCATGGCGCAGCACTTCCCCTGCGGCGTCCTCAGAGAGCATTTGAGAAGGCCCGTGCCGCACTTGAGGATGCGCCTTGCGGCACATTCTCAAACGGTCTCTCAGGCCCCGTAGAGCGCCTTGGGGTCCACCAGCGGCTGGCTTATCTCGACCAGCGCATCGTCGCGCAGCGCCTGGAAGAAGCAGTTGCGCCGCCCGGTGTGGCAGGCGACGCCGGTCTGGTCCACCAGCGCCAGCAGCGTATCCCCGTCGCAGTCGATGCGCAGGTCCACCAGGCGCTGCACCTGGCCCGAACTCTCGCCCTTGCGCCACAGCGCGTTGCGCGAGCGCGACCAGTAGCAGACCCGGCCCGTGGCGAGCGTCTCGGCCACCGCCGCGGCATTCATCCAGGCCATCATCAGCACCTCGCCGGTATCGTGCTGCTGTGCGATGCAGGGCACGAGGCCAGCGGCGTCGAAGCGCAGCGCGGCGAGGAAGCGGGTGGTGGCATCGGCACTGGTCATCGCCAGATGATACAGTATCACCCGCAGCGGAGGCGAGGATCACCCATGCCGGATGTGTCGGCACGCGAAAGGGCCCTGCAGGAGGCCGAGCAGGCCTGCCTGCGCCGCGGCGCGCAGCTCACGCCGCTGCGCCGCCAGGTGCTCGACCTCGTGCTGCAGGCCGAGGCCCCGGTCGGCGCCTATGCGCTGCTCGACCGGCTGAAGGCGAGCCGGCCCGGCGCGGCGCCGCCCACCGTCTATCGCGCGCTGGATTTCCTGCTCGAGCACGGGCTGATCCATAAGGTCGAGCGCCTCAACGCCTTCATCGGCTGCACCGATGCCGGGCATGGCCACGGGCATGACCACGGCCACCCGCACCAGTTCCTGATCTGCCGGACCTGCGGCGCCACCGCCGAGATCGCCGACCACGCGGTCGCCCACGCCATCGACTCCGCGGCGCGGCGCGCCGGCTTCACGCTCGCCGAGGCGACGGTCGAGATCGAGGGCACCTGCGCGCGCTGCGCCGCCGCCTGACTTGGCGCCCCGTCCCACCGGCATGGCGCGCGTCGCATCGCGCCGCGCGATGCTCTTTCGCTTGATCGCGCGGGGGCATGGTCTAGCCTTCCGACAAGGCCCGCCATGACGGCAAGGCCCAGGAGGGAAAGGCCCGACATGTTCTCCCGCTCCATCACAGCTGCGCTGGCGCTCGCCGCCGCGCTCGCCGCAGCGCCGGCCTTCGCGCAGACCGCGACCGTCCCGGCCGTGCCGGGCGGCTTCACCGCCGCCGACCTCGCGCGCGCCTGCGGTCCTTCGGCCAACGACGCCAATGCGCCCGCCTCGCGCGCCGCCTGCTACGCCACGCTGGTGTCGATCGGGCAGGTGCATGCGATCTATACCTCGGGCCGCCAGGCGGCGCGGCCGGTCTTCTGCCTGCCCGATCCGTCGCCCTCGCTCGAGACCGTCTCGGCGGCCTATGTCGCGTGGGTCGCGGCGAACCAGCAATATGCCGGGGTGCGCGCGGCCGAAGGCGTGCTGCGCTTCGCCGCCGCCAGCTATCCCTGCGCCGCCCCCGCCGCCCCCGCCCGCCGCCGCTGAGCCGAAGGAGAACGCCATGACCACCATCAAGTCCCTTCGCCTCGCCGCCCTGCTCGTCGCGGGGATCGGCCTCGCCGGCTGCGAGGGCATGTCCGACAGCCAGCGCGCCACCGCCACCGGGGCGGGCATCGGCGCGCTGGGCGGTGCCGCGATCGGCTCGCTCTCCGGCAATGCCGGCTGGGGTGCGCTGATCGGCGCCGGCGTCGGCGGCGTCAGCGGCTACGCGATCGACCGCGGCCGCCGCTGAGCCGTCGAGCAGATCCCGATCAGGTGGACTCACCTGATCGGGTGAGGATGCCCGCCGAAACAACAGGCGAGAGGCGTTGCAGCGAGCCGAGGCGAGCGGAAACGGCTCTCGGCGCGCGGGGCCTTGTCCCCGCCCGCATCAGGCGCGAGCCAACCGGGGCGCGCGGGCGGAGCAACCGCCAGCGCGCCTTCGCTTTGCTTGCGGCGCATCCCGCCCTCGCCGATCCTCATTCTATGGCAGGCGAGTCGCGCTGCCCGCCGCCACAACGGCGTCGGCACGGTTCCGGCGCGGAAGGAGACACGCCCGCATGAGGTTGCCCTTGATGCTCGCCCTCGTGGCGGTTGCCGCCGGGCCCGCAGCGGCCCAGGCGCCCACGGGGGGCTCGCATACCGCAACGGTGGGGGAACTCGCCACGCTCTGCGCCGTGCCGGCGGGCGACCCGTCCTTCGCCCATGCCAATGGCCTGTGCCGCGGCTTCATCGCCGGCTTTGCGCAGTACCACGCGGCCATGACGCAGCCCGGCACGCGCCACCGCCCGCTGTTCTGCGTGCCGGACCCCGCGCCCAGCAGCGAACAGGCTGCCGCGGCCTTCGCCGCCTGGGCGCGCGGCAATCCGCAGACGGCGAACGAGTTGGCCGTGGACGGCCTCGCGCGCTGGTTCATCGCCACCTATCCCTGCCCGGCGGCGCCCGCGCGCCGGCCGGCGGCGCGCTGAGACGGAGGGCGCAGATGCGCAGGTTCATGATTCTCCCAGCCGCGGCGCTGGCGCTCGGCCTCGGCGGCTGCGCCGGCAACGACCAGATGACCGCCGGCGGGCGCGACGTGCTGCTGGGTGGCGCGGGTGGTGCGCTGGCTGGCGCGGCGATCGGTTCCTTCACCGCGCAGGCCGGGGTCGGTGCCCTGATCGGCGCCGGTGTCGGGGTGGTCGGCGGCTACCTCTGGCACCAGCACGAGATCGCCGAACGCCAGGCGGCCGAACGCCGACAGGCGCAGCTCAATCAGGCCTATCAGCGCGGCGTGCAGCAGGGCGAGCGGCAGCGCCGCAGTTCGACCACGCAGTGACGCGCTGAGGGCGGGCGGCCCAGCAGGGCCGCCCGCTCCTGCCTCAGCGCGGCAGCGTGGCCAGCCCCTGCTCGAGGTCGGCGATCAGGTCGGCCACGTCCTCGAGCCCGATATGGATGCGCATGGTCTGCCCGCCCAGGTCGTCGCTGGTCGCGGTGCGCGTGATGAAGCCGGTGGTCGGCAGCGCGAGGCTCTCGTAGCCGCCCCAGGAGGCGCCGATGCCGAACAGCTTCAGGCTGTCGATTAGTCGGAACAAATCGGCCTCCGAGTAGCGCGGCTGCAGCACCACGCCGAACAGGCTGCAGGACCCGCGGAAATCCCGCTGGAACAGCGCGTGCTGGGGGTGCGAGGGCAGGCCCGGATGCAGCACGCGCTGCACTTCCGGCCGGGATTCGAACCAGCGCGCGACGGCGAGGCCGCTCTGCTCCTGGTGCTTCAGGCGCACCGGCATGGTGCGCGCGCCGCGCAGCGCCAGCCAGCAATCGTCGGGCGCGGCGAAATGCCCCATCTGCGAGGCTGCGGTGCGGACCTTGAGGTAGTCTTCCTCGGTGTTCGTCGTGATCGAACCGAGCAGCACGTCGGAATGCCCGCCGACATACTTGGTCAGCGCCTGGATCGAGACATCGACGCCGTGCTGGAAGGGCATGAAGTTGTGGATGCCCCAGGTGTTGTCCATCATCACCGTGCAGCCGCGCGCATGCGCCGCGCGCGCGATGGCCGGGATGTCCTGCAGTTCGAAGGTGTGGCTGCCCGGGCTCTCGGTATAGACCACCTTGGTGTTGGGCTGGATCAGCGCGGCGATCTCGGCCTCGCCGATGGTGGGGTCGTAGAAGGTCGTCGCGATGCCGTAGTTCGCGAGCAGCCCGTTGGCGATGTTGCGCGCCGGGCCATAGACGCTGTCCGGCATCAGGCAATGGTCGCCGGTCTTGAGGTAGGCCATCAGCGGCACCGTCACGGCGGCGAGGCCGGTGCCGACCAGCACGCAGCGGGTGCCGCCCTCGATCTCGCAGATCACGTCCTCGAGCGCGTAGTGCGTGGGCCCGCCTGCGGTGCCGTAGGTCATCACGCGGTTGAAGCGGTCCTTGGCGAAGTCGCGCCGCGCCTGGGCGGAGGGCATCAGCACGGTCGACCCGCGATGCACCGGCGGGTTCACGAAGCCATGCGCGCGCGTGCCGGCGCGCCCGGCATGGGACATGCGCGTGGCGAAGCCTTGGGCCTTGTGCGGCGGGGAGAGGTCGTCGGGCATGGTCAGGCGCTCGTCTGCTTGATGGTTTCGGGGCGGGACGCCCATTCGGTCCAGGATCCGTCGTAGACGGCGGGTTCGGGAAGCCCCGCGCGCACCATGCCGAAGGCCAGCACGCAGGCGGTCACACCCGATCCGCAGGAGGTGACGACGGGCCTGCCGCCGGTGGCCCCCGCCGCGGCGAAGATGGCGCGCAGCGTGGCGGGGTCGCGGGCCTTGCCGTCGGGGCCGGCCATCTCGCTGACCGGGACGTTGGCCGCGCCCGGCATGTGGCCCGAGGGCAGGCCGGCGCGCGGTTCCGGCGCGGTGCCGTCGAAGCGCCCCTTGGCGCGGGCATCGAGGATCAGCGCCGAGCCATCCTGCACGATCCGCTTCACGTCGCCGATGCCGGCCAGCATGGACGCGCGGAAGTCCGCCACGAAGGTCGCGGGTAGGGGGGCAGGGGCCTCGCCGCTCTCGACAGGCCGGCCTTCCTTCACCCAGGCGGGCAGCCCGCCATCCAGCACCGCCACCTTGTCGTGCCCGAACAGCCGCATCATCCACCAGCCGCGCGGGGAACCGCGCAGCCCGTGCTGGTCGTAGAACACCACGCGCGTGTCGTTCGAGACCCCGAGCGCGCCGACCATCCGCGCGAACTTCGCCGGCGTGGGCACCATGTGCGGCAGGTCGGTCTCGTCATCCGCGATCCTGTCGATGTCGAACAGCCGCGCTCCCGGAATGCGCGCCGCGCGGAAGGCGTCGTACTTGTTGCCAGGCTCATTCGGCAGGAAGGTCGAGCAGTCGAAGACCACCAGGTCCGGCTTGCCCAGTTCCCCCGCCAGCCAGTCGGTCGAGACCAGCATCTCCATCGGCGTCACTCCCCCGCCAGCACCAGCGTCACGCGCCGGTTGGCCTTGCCCTTGTTCTCGATCTTCGTGACCTCGACGCGGCCGATCTCGCCCGTGCTGCGCACATGCGTGCCGCCGCAGGGCTGCAGGTCGACCGGTGCCGCGGGATCGCCGATGCGCACCAGGCGGATGCGCCCCGACCCGCGCGGCGGCTGCACCGAGAGCGTGCGCACCAGGCCGGGATTGGCGTCGAGCTCCGCCTCGGTGATCCAGGTCTCGCTGATGGCATGGTCGGCCGCGACCAGCGCGTTCAGTGCGGCGGTCAGCGCTTCCTTGGTCGGCGGTTCCGGCAGGTCGAAGTCGAGCCGCGCCTTCTCCACCGCGATCTGCCCGCCGGTCACGCCGGCGCCGGGGATCAGGCTGCACAGCAGGTGCATGCTGGTGTGCAGGCGCATGAAGCGGTGCCGGCGGTCCCAGTCGAGCAGCGCGGTCACCTCCGTGCCCACATCCGGCAGCGCGGCACCGGGGGCGGGCAGGTGCAGCACGGTGTCGTCCGGGCCCTTCACCGCCTCGGTGATGGCGCAGTCACTGCCGGCCCAGCGCAGCACGCCGGCATCGCCAGGCTGGCCGCCGGCGCGTGCGTAGAAATTCGTGCGCTCCAGCACCACGCCTTCGGGCGTTGCTGCCACCACGCGCGCGCTGACCTCGCGCGCATAGGCATCCTCGCGATAGAGCAGTTCGGTCGGCATTCAGGTGGTCCAGTCGTTGAGAAGGCCAGCGCGCCGGCGCGCGAAGCCCGCCAGGCACAGCGCGCCGGTGGCGTTGGCCATCCGGTTGTCGTCCAGCATGGCGATGGCCTCCGCGGCGTCCAGCACCATCAGTCGGATGTCCTCGTGCTCGTGGTCGAGGCCGTGCGTGCCCGCATGGCCCGGTTCGGGCAGGCGCGTGCGCGCGAGGAACAGGGTGATGTTCTCGTCGGACCCACCCTGGTTCAGGATGTAGCGACCCATCGGCAGCAGGCGGTCGGCGACCAGGCCTGTCTCCTCGGCCAGCTCGCGCCGTGCCGCCTCGGCCGGGTCCTCGTGCTCCTCCATCAGGCCCGCGGGGCATTCCACCATCACGGGGGCGAAGCCCGCGGCCAGCGCGGGCAGGCGGAACTGCTCGATCAGCGCGACGCGGTCCGACCAGGGGTCCCAGGGCAGCACCGCTACCGCCGGGCCGCGACGCCACAATTCCCAGGTCTGCAAGCCGCCCTCGGCGCCGTCGAAGCGCGTGCGGCGGAAGCGGATGCGCTGCAAGGGAAAGCGCCCGTCCCAGACCACCTCGTCCGAGAGCACCGTCAGGCCGGGATGCGCGGGAATGGGCTTCGCCTTGGGCGGTCTGGCGTTCATGCGGCGCGGAAACTACCCTCCGTGCCAGGAACCGTCCATGACCCCCGATACCCCTGCGACCCCTGACCCGGCCGCGACCGCGCGCGCCCGGCGGCGGGGCATCATCCTCGTGGTGATCGCGACCTTCACCTTCGCGCTCTCGGCCGCCTGCGCCAAGGCGATCGGCCCGGCCATCCCGGTCGCGGAGGTGATCCTGTTCCGCAACCTCTTTGCCATCCCGGCCCTGCTGCCGGTGGTGCTGGCGGCCGGCGGCTGGGCCGCGCTCGCCACCCGCAACCCCATGAGCCATGCCGCGCGCACGCTGTTCGGCATGATGGGCATGATCGGCGCCTTCTACGGCTACGTGCACCTGCCGCTGACCACGGTGACCGCGCTCGGCTTCACCATGCCGCTGTTCCTCACCGTGCTGTCGGTGCCGCTGCTGAATGAGCGGGTCGGCTGGCGGCGCGGCCTCGCGGTGCTGGTCGGCTTCATGGGCGTGCTGATGATGGTCCGCCCGGGCGGGGAGGGCATGCGCGGGGAGGGGCTTGCTGTCACGCTCTGCCTGCTGGGCTCGGTCGGCTGGGCGCTGGCGATGATCACAATCCGCCGCATGGGCGAGGCGGGCGAGAGCGCGGTCGCGATCGTCTTCTGGTTTGCCGTGGGCTCGGCGGTGCTGGCGGGCATCGCCGCCATCCCGGTCTGGGTCTGGCCAAGCGCCTGGCACTGGGCGCTGCTGGCCGGCATCGGGCTGATCTCCGCCCTGGCCCAGGTGCTCATGACCGACGCCTACCGCTCAGGCGAGACGACGCTGCTCGCCCCCTTCGAATATGCCGGCATCGTCTGGACCACGGCGCTCGGCGCCTTCATCTGGGCGGAACTGCCCGACGGATGGGACTTCGCCGGCATCGCGGTGCTGGTGGGGGCCGGGCTTTACATCTGGCATCGCGAGGTGACGCTTGGCGTACGGCGATAGCATCGGACACGAACTTTACAGAGATTTACAGTAGCTTTACAGCCCCCGGGCCGCGTAGCTGTTGCGGCATAAAGTTACAAACTGCTCATATTTTGGGCCGACCGGACACCAATCCTGCATGAACACTGCGGTTCCACCCGGCCGTGTCGCCGCCGCGCCGGTCCTTGCTTCTGCCGCGGCGACGCAGAGCACACCATCCCCGCGAAGCCTGGCCACCACCGCCGGCCTGCCCGAGGGACAGCAATTCGATGCCTGGCGCGAGCAGGTGGTGCCCTTCCTCGACATCGAGGCGCCGCAGCACACGGCAGGCTTCGACGCCGAGGCCACGACGCTGCGCTTCGGCCCCTTCCTGCTCTATGCCGCGCGCCTGCCGGCCTATGACTACGCCCGCAGCGCCCAGCGCATCCGCCGCGACAGCCTCGACCACTGGATGATCGGCTTCTGCCGGCGCGGCACGCAGCGCCAGCGCAGCGGCGACACCGTCCTCGACTTCCGCCCGGGCGTGCCGCATGTGCTCAGCATGGCGCAGCCCTTCGAGGCCCGCCGCGCCGGCGAGCAGGTCGAGTGGATCGCGCTCCACCTCCCGCGCGATGCCCTGCCCACGCTCGAGCCCGGATTTGAAGCGATGCTCAACCAGCCGCTCGCGGGCGCGCCGGGCGGCCTGCTGACCGATTTCCTCGGCGGCATCGCCGACCGGCTCGATACGCTGGTCCCTGCCGACCTGCCGTATCTCGCCACCGCCGCCGAGGCGCTGCTGGCGGCCTCGCTGCGCGCTGGCGCGAGCATCGCCTTCGCGCCGGGGATCGAGCGACTGCAACTCGCGCGGGTGAAGCGCCTGATCCGCGACAATATCGGCCAGGCGACGCTGCGCCCCGGGCGCCTCGCGGGCATGGTCGGCATGTCGCGCTCGCAGCTCTACCGTCTGTTCGAACCGCATGGCGGCGTCGCGCAGTTCATCCAGCGCGAGCGGCTGCGCCAGGCGCGGCGCCTGCTGGGCGACCCGGAGGAGCGACGCGACATCGCCACCCTGGCCGAGGCGGCGGGGTTCTTCGACCCGTCCTCGTTCAGCCGCGCCTTCCGCCGCGAATTCGGCTGCACCCCGCGCGAACACCGGCTGGCGGCATTGTCGGGCGCGCCCGGCGGGCAGGAGCCGCCATGCGGCGTCGGCCTGCCCGCGCTGCTGCGCGCGCTATAGCGCCTTGCGGAACCACACCCGCGCATGCCCCGCCGGCATGCCCTCAAGGCGCCCGAACTCGGCATAGCCGTTGCGCTGCCAGAAGCCTGGCGCCTGGAAACTGAAGGTGTCGGTATAGGCATTGGTGCAGCCACGTTCGCGGGCGATGGCTTCGGCGCGCGCCAGCAACTCCCCGCCTACGCCCTTGCCGCGCATCTCGGGGCTCAGCCAGAGCCAGTCGACAAACAGCCAGCCCCAGAAGGTGAGGCCGAGCAACCCGCCCAGCGTCTTGCCCTCGGCATCATGCACCAGGAGCGTCACGGGCTCCCGGTCGTAGTCGCCGCCCATCTCCTGGTTGAACGCATGCAGCCCGCGCTGGATGGCGCCCACCGCCTCGAACTCTGGCGCCGCGTCCTCGACGATCTCGAAGCCGCGCGTCTCAGCCATGCTCATCCGCCGAACCGTCCCCATGCCGCGACCGCCACCGTGACCAGTCCAAGCGCGAGATTGACACTGACGCCTTTGCGGATCCTGTCCAGCGCCGCGGCTGCCCCCGGCGCATCGCCCGCCGCCAGCGCGGCCCGCATCGCCCGCCCCGGCCCCAGCGCCACCGCGGCGAAGATGCCCGCCATCACGAGCCCGGTCAGGTGCATCAGGTGCACATGCCAGACGCTGCGTCCGAAGCCCCAGTACCAGCCGAGCCACATCGCCCAGCCGGTCAGGATCACGATCGGCACGACATGCCACAGGATGCGGAAGAAGCGGCGGAACACGCCGCCCATCAGCGCGAGGCGCTGCGGCGGGTCGAGTACCTCATGCGCCGCCGGGCGGAGCGCGAGGATGGCGAAGGCCATGCCGCCCACCCAGACCACCGCGCCCAGGACGTGCAGGATGAACAGGAGCGTCGCCATGCTCAGCGCCCCTGCAACGCGCGCAGCGCGGCGGCGAGAGCGCGCGCCTCGGCCGCCGCGACCCCCTTGGGCGCGGCCTCCACGGCGCCGAGCCCCGACATGAAGGCCTGCGCGAAAGCGGTGCGGTTGCCGAGCGCCGCCCCGGCCAGGGGCAGTCCGCGCTGCGCGATCTGTGCCGTCACCTGGTCGAGCAGCCGGCCCGAGGCGGGGGCGCGGTTCAGCACCAGCGCGAGCGTCCGCCCTTCCTTCTTCGCGAGGTCGAGCGTGGCATCCATCGACCACAGATCGGCCGGGGAGGGCTGCAGCGGCACGAGCACCAGGTCTGCGGCGCGCACGGCGGTGCGGGCGTCGCTGTCGTCATGCGGGGCGGTGTCGAGCAGCACCACGTCGCTCTCGCGCCGCAGCCGGTCGAGGACCGAGGGCAGGCGCCAGCCCGTCGGCGCCTCGAAATGCAGCGGGCGGGCCTTGGCCGAGCGCCCGCGCAGCTCGTCCCAGCGCGCGAGGGTGCGCTGCGGGTCGATGTCGAGCAGCGCGACGCGCGCGCCTTCCTCGGCATAGGCTGCGGCGAGGTTGGCGGCGATGGTGGATTTCCCCGCGCCGCCCTTGCGCTGCGCGACGGCGATGACGAAGGCCATGCGCGACTCCGTGTGTGGCGGCGCAGCATAGCAGAACGCCGCGCCGCGACGGAGCGGGTGGGCGCGTCAGCTGGATGGCTTGAAGTTGTGAAACTTGAGATATTCCGCGCTGTAGCACCAGCCGAGGATGACGAAGACGTCCGGATCGTTCAGGTCAGCCAGCAGGTCGTCCGGGATGCGGCCCCCCATTTCGGCAGGGGCGCGCATGCCGCGGACCTCGATCGTCAGGTCGTCTTCGTCCTGTTCGAAGTCGGCCGCATCATCGACGGTGAAGTCGGGATCGTCGACCTGGATCAGTCCGCTGGGGGTGCCATGGACCCCGCTGTAGACACGGATCAGGGAGACGCCACGCAAGTTGCTGACGAAGTCCAGCACGTCCTCCACGGTGGCATTGTCGTGCTTGCTCTTGCCCGCGATGTTCTGCGTCGCGGCGATGATCGACGACCCGACCGCCGTCCATTTGGTCGCGATCGAGGCCCTCTGCACCATGGCACCAAGACGCGTTTCGCTCATCGCGCGATGTCCCTCCCGAGGATGCGCGCAGACTAAGCTGTCCGGAGCCCGCGCTTCCACCAAGCGGCGAAAAGCGAACCTGAAATCACATCAATTAATTGAGAAACGGATTGCCCCCGCGCGGCCCGCGCGCGCGCGGCCCGTAGTGCTGCGCCAGGTAGTCCACGATTGTGGCGCGGAACTCGCCCTCGATCGGGTTCATGCCGTGCTTCTCCGCCATCCAGTCCATCAGCTCGTCCCAGCGGTCGCGGGTGAAGGCCGAGCGACGGATCAGCGCGGTATTGTGGCAGGCGGTGCAGTAGCCGAACACCTCGGCGCGACCCTCGCCCTCGGCGAGGACCGTCTCCTCCTCGGCGCGGGCGGAGATCTCGGCCGCCGCCTCGGCCTGGCGGCGCGCCAGGTCGGCATCCTGCGCCAGGGCAAGGCTGGCGATGAGCAGCGCGCCCACCGCCGGCAGCATCCAGGCCCGCATCAGCCCACCAGCACCGCGGCGCGGCTGATCGGGTTGGCGCCATAGCCCTGCGGGTTCCAGTTCGCCGCGACATGCGGCTGCATCCGGCCGTTGCTGTCGGTCGCGCGGTACCAGATCTCGAAATACCCGTCGGAGGGGAAGGCGATCCGACCAGTCCAGCGCTGCCAGGCGTGGCGGTTGGCGGGGGCCGCGACGCTCATCGCCTGCCAGGACTGGCCAAAATCCACCGAGACATCGACCGCGCGCACGCTGAGGTCGCCGGCCCAGGCCTGGCCTCGGATGTCGAGCGCGCGCGTGCCCGCGGGCAGGCGCGTGCCATGCGCGTGGCTGGTCAGCACCGAGCGCACCGGCATGCTTTCCATGTCCACGAAATCCGCGCCGTTGTTGCGGCTGCCGGGCACGATGGGCTGCGCCGGCACGCGGTAGGAGGTGCCGCCCATGCCGCGGCCGTTGTGCGGCGTGGTGCGCAGCTCGATCCGCGTGAACCACTTCTGGCTCAGCGAGCCCGGCCAGCCCGGCACCAGCAGCCGCGCCGGGGCGCCGTGCATCTGCGGGATGGGGGCGCCGTTCATGCGGATGGCGATGATCGTGTCCTCGTCCATCGCCTTGTCGATGCGCATGCCGCGGCTGATCGCCGGGCCCTGCGCCGAGAGATGGCTGTCCGCGCCGTGATGCCCGGTGAAGCGCGCGCCGTCCTTCAGCCCGGCCGCGCGCAGCACGTCGCGCAGCCGCACCCCGGTCCATTCCGCGCAGGAGACCGCGCCATTGCCCCATTGGTTGCCCGCCGCCTGCGGCGCGAAGCCCGAGCGCCCGTTGCCGCCGCATTCCATCTGCAGCCGCAGGGTCACCAGTGGGAAGCGGGATTCGAGCTCGCCCACGGTCAGTTCGAGCGGCGTGTTCACCTCGCCATCGACGGCGATCTTCCAGGCGCGCGGATCGGCCGCAGGCTCGGGGACGCTCCCGTTGTTGCGGATGAAGAACTTGTCCGCCGGGGTGATGTCGTCATCCAGCAGGTGCTCGGGCGTCTCGGCATTGAGCGGGCGCTCGCCCTGCAGGATGAGGCGCGCCTTGCCCTCCATCTGCAGGAATTGCGGCGCATTGCCCTGCGCGAGGGCAGCCGGGAGCAGGCCGCCGGGCAGGTTGCGCGCGAAGGGGATGGCGCCGCCCAGCGCCATGCCCATGGCTGCGAGCGCCGCGCCCTTCAGCGTCCCGCGCCGCCCCCAGACCAGCGCATCGGCGCGCTCGGGGTCGTCGCGGTAGAGTTCCGCGACCGAGCGTTCGGTCATCTTGTGTCCCGGCATGTGTTCCTCCCGCTTTGTTTGCGCTCTTGTGCATGTAAGGATGACCCATCCATGGCCCACCCGGCAAGCCCGGTCGAGATCCTGACGCCGGCCGAGATGGCGCGGGCCGATGCGCTGGCCATCGCCGCGGGCATTCCGGTCGAACGCCTGATGGAGGCCGCCGGGCGCGCCGTGGCACGGTCGGCCATCCGCCGCTTCCGTCCCACCCGCACGCTGGTTCTCGCGGGGCCCGGCAACAATGGCGGCGATGGCTACGTGGCGGCCCGGCTGCTGGAGCAGGCCGGATGGCCGGTGGTGGTGGCCGCCCTGGCGCCGCCGGGCGCGGGCAGCGCCGCCGCGCAGGCC
>NZ_JACADR010000499.1 GCF_016106005.1 Roseomonas rosulenta | reverse complement strand
GCCGCGCCGGCTTCGCCCGCCCCGCTCGCCGCCCGCGCCGCCGCCGCCGCTGCCGCTGCCGGCAGTCTGGAGGCGCTGCGCGAGGCCATCGCCGCCTTCGACGGCTCCCCCCTGCGCGAGACCGCGACCAACCTGGTCTTCGCCGATGGCGTCCCGGACAGCGGCCTGATGATGATCGGCGAGGCGCCGGGCGCGGAGGAGGACCGGCTCGGCCGCCCCTTCGTCGGCCAGTCGGGGCAGCTGCTCGACCGCATGCTGGCCTCGGTCGGGCTGTCGCGGGAGGGCGGCTTCTACATCACCAACATCCTGCCCTGGCGCCCGCCCGGCAACCGCACGCCGACGGATGCCGAGATCGCGCTGTTCCTGCCCTTCGTGCTGCGCCATATCGCGCTGGTGCGCCCGCAGCGCGTGGTGCTGCTGGGCGGTGTCGCGGCCAAGGCGCTGCTGCGTGCGAAGGACGGCATCACCCGGCTGCGCGGCCGGTGGCACCAGGTCGAGGTCGAGGGTCTCGGCACCCTGCCCATGCTGGCCACGCTGCACCCCGCCTACCTGCTGCGCACCCCGGCGGCGAAGCGCGATGCCTGGGCCGACCTGCTGCTGCTGCGCCGCAGCATCGATGCGGACTCCCCGCGCGGCTGAGGGCATGGCGTCTGCACCGCGGGCGTTAACCAACTGATTGCAATTGGCGCGTCGTTTTTTGCGGGATTTGTCTCGTTCATCGCCGTTGCATGGATGGGCAAAGCCCCCGTTACTCGGCGCCGCCATGCGTGCGATCTGCCCCATGGCCCGCCGCACGCCCGCCGCCCTCGTGGCCGCCATGGGCGCGCCGCTCTGGCTCGGAACCCCCCTTCCGGCCGCAGCGCAACGGGCCGACCAGACCGCCTCGGGCGTTCCTGCCGCCGCTGTGTCGGGTGCCGGAGCGGCCGCCATCCCGCGCCCGCTCGCCGCGGCCGATGCGGCGCGGCTGGTGCGCATCTTCCAGCTCCAGGCCGAGGGCAATGCCGCCGCCGCCGCGCGCGAGCACGAGGCGCTGCGCGACCGTCGGCTCGATGGCCATGTGCTGGCCGACCGCTGGCTCGGCCCGCGCGCCGCCGCACCGCGACCGGAGGAGCTGCGCGCCTGGCTGCTGCGCCACGCCGACCAGCCCGACGCGCCCGCCATCCACGCCCTGCTCGTGCGCCTGGCGCCGGAGGGCAGCGCGATACCGCCCGCCCCGGTGGAAGCCATCCTGCCCGAGGATGGCGAGGCGGTGCCCGAGGAGCGCGAGCCCCCGGCGCGCGGCTTCACCCGCAACCCGGCGCTGGACCGCACGGTGCGCGAGCGCGCCTTCGCCGGGGATACGCGTGGCGCGCTCGACCTCATTCGCCGTACGCGGGGCATGACGCCGGCCTATTCCGCCGCGCTGCGCGCCGACATCGCGCTCGCGCTGTTCCGCCGCGGCGAGGATGTGGCCGCCTTCCGCATGGCCTCCGAGGTCGCGCGGGGCGGCCATGAGAAGACCGGGCGCGCCGCCTTCGCTGCGGGCCTGGCCGCCTGGGGCCTCGGCCGCTTCGAGGTCGCGCTGCCCTATTTCGAGGCCGCCGCGCGGGCTGAGGGTGGCTCCGCCGCCGCGCGCGCCGCCGCCGCCTTCTGGAC
>NZ_JACADR010000498.1 GCF_016106005.1 Roseomonas rosulenta | reverse complement strand
CCCGGCGCCCGGCGCTGGCGAAGCCCGGCCCCGCCGCCTCGCACAATTCCCGCGCCGGGCCGGCATGGCGCAGCGGCGGGGCGGGGTCCGTGCGCGCTGTGCGGGTCAGCGGGCAGACCAGCGGGCCGACACCGGCCGGCGACCAGTTGGTGCAGATGCGCCGGCAGGCCGCGACCTCCGGCGCCAGGCCGTAAGGCGCCAGCATGTCGAGGCCGCGCCCCTCGCCCGGCGCCACCGCATAGAGCGGCGCCTCCCCGGCCAGCAGCGCGGCGAGCCGGGCGCGGTCCTGCGGCCCGCCCACCTCCGCGAGGCCGAGCAGGCTGCCGAAGGGTGTCAGCGGCGGCAGCCCCACGGCCAGAAAGCCGGTCGGCTTCTCGGTACCCAGGATGGCCGCGCCCGGCGCCATGCCGGGCCACCGCACGTCGAGATACCGCGCGCCGAGCGCTCCCCGCAGCGATGGCACCGGCTTGGTCAGCGGGAAGGCCAGCACCGCGAAGGCTGCCGCGGCGGCGATGGCGATGCGCTGCGGCAGCATGGCCAGCGCCGCCACGATCAGCACCGGCGCCAGCAGCTCCAGCACCGCGATGTAGCGGTAGATCGAGAAGACCGGCAGCCAGACCGCATAGGCCACCAGGAAGAACACCGCGAGCGGCCGGGCGCGGGCGCGCCCCAGCAGCACCAGCGCGGCGAGCAGGCCGAGCGCGATGCGCGGGTCGCGCATGCGTTCCTCGGTTACGCGCGGCGTGTCGTCGATCGCCCACAGGAAGGGTCGCGCCAGCGCGTCGGGGAGGCCGGCGGGCATGAACTGCAGGTCGCGCCCGGCGCGCGGCGCGCCCTCGCTGGCATCGAACAGCTGGTGGAAATAGGGAAAGATCGGGTTCCCGGTCTCGGCGAACATGCGCTGGGCCCACCAGCCGCCGGCCAGCGCCATGCCGACCACGCCGCCCAGCGCGCAGGCTAGCAGCGCCCCAGGCAGCCGGCGGTCGGCGCCGATCCTGGCCACCAGAAGCGCGGCCAGCGCCAACGCAAACGGGGCATTCGTCAGCTTCAGCCCGATCGCTGCGCCCACCGCGAGGCCGGCCAGCAGCGCCCGCCCGCCCCAGCGCGCGCCGTCGGGCCCGAGCACGGCCAGCAGGCCCAGCAGCACGAAACCGCCCGTCACGACATCGCCCGAGGTGGTGCCGAGCTGCCCGCGGAACGCCGCGCCACCCGCGGCACCCGCCAGCGCCAGCAGCGCCAGCACCCCGCGCCGCGGCTGCTCCGCCAGCACGGCCTGGGCGCAGAGCCACAGGATCCAGAGCACCACCCCGGCCGGCACGCCCATCAGGAAGGCGACCAGGCGGGGATGGTAGTTGAGCCAGCGCAGCATCAGCGCGAAGGGCAGGTCCGCCAACGGGTTGTGGAAGCCCTGCAGCCCGGCCGGCAGCAGGTCGTTCGGGCGCGGGACCAGCACGCTCCAGGGCACGTAGACGTGGTAGTTCTGCGCATCCCAGCTGCGGTCGGCGCCGAGCAACGCCGATGCCAGCCCGGTTCCCGCCGCCAGCAGGAGCAGCGCCGCCAGCGCGAGGCCCCGGCGCGGCGCCGGCGCGGTGGCCGCCCCGGCGGTCATGCCGCCCGGCAATGCAGGCGGTGCCGTCACGGCT
>NZ_JACADR010000497.1 GCF_016106005.1 Roseomonas rosulenta | reverse complement strand
CGTCCAGCGCGAAGCGCGCGCCGGCGGCGGTGCGCGCCTCCGCGGCGCCGCCGAAGGGCACGAGTTCCTCGGCCAGCAGCGTGCCGAGCGGCGCGCCGGTCCAGCGTTCCGCCGCCAGCAGCGACTGGGCGCGCGCCAGCGCGGCGATGCGCCCCTCGATCAGCCGGGCATAGCCCGCGGCATCCTCGGCGCGCGTCAGGCGCAGGATGGCCTGCACGATCGCGAGCGTGTTGCGCGCGCGGTGGTTCACCTCCTTGGTCAGCAGGTCGCGGCGTTCCTCGGCCTCGCGCCGCTCGGTGATGTCGCGGTTGGTGCCGGCCAGGCGCAGCGGCTTTCCGGTGACGGGGTCCGTGCGGACCACCGCGGCGGTGCTCTCGACCCAGCGCCAGCTGCCATCCGGGCGCTGGTAGCGGTATTCGACCCGGTAGCCGGGCTGCGCGCCGCTACTCACCTGCTCGCGAGCCGTGCGCACGCCGTGGCGGTCGGCCGGATGGATACGCGCGTCCCATTCCGTGACCAGCGTGGGCTCGGCATCGGCCGGCAGGCCGAGGATCTCGAGGGAGCGTCCCGAGCGCGTGGTGATTCCGGTCGCGATGTCGGCCTCCCAGGTGCCGATCCGCCCGGCATCGATCGCGAGGCGCAGCCGCTCCTCGCCTTCGCGCAGCGAGGCCGTGCGCTCCGCGACGCGCTGCTCGAGCCCTTCGAGCGTGGCCTCCAGCGCCTGTTGCCGCCGGTGCACCATCCAGGCGAAGGCCCAGAGCGCAAGCGTGGCCGGGAGTGCCACGAGCAGCAGCGGCATGAGCGAGGCCTGCCAGCGCGCGACGATCCCGGCCCGCTGCTGCGCCACGGCCACGACGACGCCTGTCCGACCCTCGACGCGCCGGAAGGCGACGCGCACGGGCTGGCCGTCGCGCGGCGTCTCGCCGTCCAGCAGGCCGGCCTCCCGGCCCGCCGCGAGGGCCAGCATCAGCGGCCGGTCGGGCGCCAGTTGCGGCGGTGCCTCGCGCATCGCCGGATGCCGCGCGACGATGCGCCCGTCGCTGCGCAGCAGCGCCACGGAGGCACCATGGCCTTCGAGCAGCCGGCCCAACCGTTCGCCCATGCGCCCGGCATGCAGAAGGATGACGATGGCGCCCGGCGTGCCGTCGCGCCGCCGTGCGAGGCTGAAGGCGTGCAGCGGGTTCGCCGGATCGCGGTGGGCCGCGCCGACGACGATCTCGCCGGCGCCGGGCGCGTTCACCGCATCGAGGAAGCCCTGGCCGTAGGCCACGGGGATCGCGGTGGGGGCCGTGGCCGTGCGCAGAAGCACATCGCCCGCCGCGCCGACCACGAGTACATCGAGCACCAGCGGCACGTCCTCGACGACCCGCGCGAGGCGTTCCTGCAGCAGCGACTCGACGGCCGGGATCGCCGCGTCGTCGATGCCGTCGAGGCTGTCGGCGATGCGCGCGGCGAGAAGCGCGTGGCTCTCGATCACGCGCTGGGAGAATTCCGCGGCGGCCTCGGCTGCCGCGCCCAGTTCGCGGTCGACCTCCGACCAGGTGGCGCGCCAGGCGACCCAGGCGCCGGCGCCGAAGATCGCGGCCGGGACCAGCAGCGCCGCCGCCACCAGCGCTGCGAGCCCGCGCCGTGCGCGCCCCGGGGCGGGTGCGGCGGCCATGGGC
>NZ_JACADR010000496.1 GCF_016106005.1 Roseomonas rosulenta | reverse complement strand
CGCCCCGGCGCCGGGGCCTGAACGCCAAGGACCAGCATGAGTTGAAGACGCTGCCGGCGCGCATGGAGACGCTCTCGGCCGAGGTCGCGGCGCTGGAGCGCAAGGTCGCCGACAGCGCCTTCTATGCACGCGACCCCGCCGGCTTCGCCGCGGCGACGCAGGCGCTGGCCACCGCCCAGGCGGCGCTGGCGGCGGCGGAGGAGCGCTGGCTCGAGCTCGAGATGCTGCGCGAGGAAGCGGGCTGACCCGCCCTCAGGGCGCGCGCGGCGACGGGCCGGCCAGCAGCGCGCGGCGCAGGTCCCGGATCCGCATCAGGATGCGGCGATGGATCTCGGCGTCGGCATCCATGTTGAAGTGCCACAGGCCCGGCCGGTCGCGCAGGTCGATGTTCTCGATCGCGCCGGTGAAGCCGGGCGCGGGCTGCAGCGGCCGGCCGAAGCCGTTGCCGGCCTGGTAGAAGTTCGTCACGTGCCGCGGCCCCGCGGCGACATCGCCGACCAGCACGGGGTCGAGCGTGACCAGCTCCTCGGTCGCGATCCCGGCCGCCCAGAGGCTGGCGGAGGCCTCGATCGCCGCATCGGCGCCGAGCGAATGGCCGCCCAGGCACAGCGGCCGCGGCAGGCGCCCGGCCTCGGCCAGGCGCAGCAGGCGCTCGGTCACGTCGTCGCGCGCGAGGTGGTTGTGCACCGTGGCGGCATAGCCGCCCTCGCGCAGCCTGCGCGCCAGGTCGTCAAGGCCGGTCGATATGTCCCCGATGCCGCGGAACAGCGCGATGCGGCCCTTGGGCGGGCCGGGCAGGGGCTCGCCCAGGCCGGTGGCGCAGCCGGCGGAGGCGAGCGGCAGCGCGAGCAGGGCACGGCGCCCGGCGCGGCCGGGCAGAGGGGTGGGCGCGGGTCGGATCATGGGCGGGTCGGGCCTTCCCGCGCCAATTTGGCACGGAAATGCGATCATTCCACCCCTCGCTCGGGGTCGGTCAGGCCGCCTCGGCCAGCAGCGCGTTCAGGTCGAGCCGGCGGGTGACCATGGCGAGGCGCCCGGCCGCGTCGCGCGGCCATTCGGCCTCGGCGCGGTCGCGGTACAGCTCCACCCCGTTGCCGTCCGGGTCGCGCAGGTACAGCGCCTCGGACACGCCGTGGTCGGAGGCGCCTTCGAGCGGCCAGCCGGCGTCGAGCAGCCGCCTCAGCGCCACCGCCAGCGCCGCGCGGTCGGGATAGACCAGCGCCACGTGGAACAGCCCCGTCGTGCCCGGCGGCGGCCAGGCGCCGTCGCGACTCTCCCAGGTGTTGAGCGCGATGTGGTGGTGGTAGCCGCCGGCCGAGAGGAACACCGCCTGGTCGCCCAGGCGCTGCTGCTCCTCGAGCCCGATCACGTCGCGCCAGAAGGCCAGCGCCCGGTCGAGATTGGCGACCTTGAGGTGGACATGGCCGATGCGCGCGCCGGGGTGGATGGCGGTGCGGGGCGGGGCAGGCTGCGGCAGGGTGTCGGGCATGGCGATGCGTCCTTCTTCTGGCGTGCATATGGGCGCGCCCGGCGCGGGGGCGCCAATCGCATTCGGGCATCATCGCCATGGGCCGGGGCAATGGGGCGCGGCGGCGGGGGCCGGGCTCGCGGGCCGGCGCGGCGCGGTTCGCGATCGATCCGGCGCGGCATGCCCGCGTCGTTGCCCGGCCGGG
>NZ_JACADR010000495.1 GCF_016106005.1 Roseomonas rosulenta | reverse complement strand
CGGGCATCACCATGTCCTTCCAGTTCGGCACGAACTGGTCGGGCTTCATGGAGCGCGTGGGCAACATCGCGGGTGGGGCGAGCGCCGTCACGGCCTGGCCGCGGCGCGCCGCAGCACCAGCGCCAGCAGCACCACGGAGGCGACGACCGCGAAGGGCAGCCGCGTGCCCTCCACCAGCAGGCGCGTGCCGAGCGGCCATAGATAAAGCGCCAGCAGCAGCACCTTCTCCCATGGCAGGAACCCGGTGCGGCTGCCGGCAAGCAGCATCCAGCCGAGCGGCACTGCGGTGATCATCAGGTCGTAATCGACCAGGAACGGCGTCACCAGCGTCGCGGCGGCAGCCATCAGCGAGACCTCGGCCATCCCGCCGGGACGCTGCCGCGCCACCAGCACCACCGCCAGCACGACGGCAGCCGCGAGCGCGGCATGCAGGCCATAGGCGAGCGCCAGCGACCCGCCGCGCATGCGGATGCCGGTGAACAGGCTGATCATCTTCTCGGGGCCCACCCAGCCCTCGTTCAGCGCCTGCTGCGCAAGCGCCGAGCCTTCGCGGAAGGCCAGCCAGGTGTCGGTGCCGAACACCAGCCAGGACAGCGCGGCGAAGCCCAGCGCCGATGCGCCGCACGCGAAGAAGGCCGGCCATCGGCCCGCCGCCGCCAGGACGAAGGGCACCGCCACGGCCAGGTGCGGCTTGTAGGCGAGGCCGCCCAGGAACACCCCGGCGAGCACCGGCCGCCGGTCCAGACAGGCGGCGCCGGCGGCGAACAGGGCCGCGCTGAGGGCACCGTTCTGCCCGTAGCGCAGGTTGATCAGCAGCGCCGGGAAGGCCAGCACCGGCAGGATGGTCCAGCGCGGCGGCATCAGCGCCCGCATCGCCGCGACATAGGCGGCCCCCGTCACCAGGAGCCAGGCCGTCACCGAGGCGCCGTAGGGCAGCAGCGCCACCGGCAGCACGACCAGCAGGAACATCGGCGGGTAGAAGAATGCGAAGTAGCTGGAAAGGTCCGGGAAGGCCTTCATCTGCGCGCGGATGTGGTCCGCCGGCACATAGGCCGCGGCAGGCCGTCCTTCGAGCGCGAGGTCGGAGGCCGCCCAGAAGCTGAGGAAATCCCCCGAGATCGGCTGGCCGTTCACCGCGATGCCGTCCTGCGTGGTCATCAGCAGCACCATCAGCGCGCCGGCCATGGCGAGCGCGAGCGCCCCCGCCCAGGCCCGGGCGCGCGGCGGGGTCAGCCAGTCCGCCCGCTGCAGGCCGGCATGCAGGCGCGTGATGAAGCGTCGAATCGGCGGAACCTCCGAGGGACGGCATGGAGGTTATGGAAGCCCGGATTCCCCCGCGGCAAGCGTCAGCAAGCGGCCCATGACGCTCGGCAGCGCGCCGCGTGCCGCCGCGCGGTCCTGCCATTCGCCCGCCGGCGGCGGGGCGCCGGGGGGCAGCGGCGCGACGAAAAGGATCATCTCGAGCTCGAAATGCGTGAAGCCGTGCCGTGCCCGCCCCGCCAGCAGGCGCCAGGGGGCCTCGACCGGCGCATGGGGCAGCGCCTGCGCCTCGGTCCATCGGGCGTCGCGCCAGGGCGTTCCCGGGATCTCCAGCATGCCCCCGAGCAGGCCCTTCGCGGGGCGGCGGCGCAGCAGGACGCGGCCGGCGGCGTCATGCAGCAGGAAATGCGGAGACGGAAGAGC
>NZ_JACADR010000494.1 GCF_016106005.1 Roseomonas rosulenta | reverse complement strand
CCGCTGGGTCTTCGCCTCCGCCGCGCATGCGGCCGAGCTCGCCGCGCCCGAGGGGCTGCGCGTGGTGCTGGTGGACCGCCCGGAGGACGACGCCGGCTGGCACGCGCTGCGCGCCGCCGCACCCGGCGCGCTGCCGGAGGCCGCACCGGGCGATGCCGCGCTGATCGTCGCGACCTCCGGCACCACGGGCGCGCCCAAGCTGTTCACGCTCACGCATGCGAACCTGACCGCGAACCTGCACGGCGTGCTGGCGCAGGGGTTGATCGGGCCTGCCGACCGCATGCTGGTGCCGCTGCCGCTGCACCACGTCTATCCCTTCCTGGTGGGGCTGATGACGCCGATCGCGGCGGGCGCGGCCATCATCCTGCCCGAGGCGGTGACCGGGCCGCAGCTGGTGCAGGCGCTCAAGGGCGGGCGCGCGACCCTCATGGTGGGCGTGCCGCGACTCTATGTCGCGCTGCTGGCGGGGTTGCAGGCGCGCATCGCCGCGCGCGGGCGCCTGGCGGCGATGGTCTTCGCCGGGCTGCTGGAAGTCGCGACCGCGCTGCGCAAGGGCGGGCTGGATGTGGGGCGGCGGCTGTTTGGCACGCTCCATGCGCAGATGGCGCCCGACCTGCGGCTGATGGTCTCGGGCGGGGCCAAGCTCGATGCCGAGAGCACCTGGATGCTCGAGGCGCTGGGCTGGCGCGTGGCCAGCGGCTACGGCCTGGCGGAGACCGCCTCGCTGTTCACCGGCAATACGCCCGCCGCGCAGCGCGTGGGCTCGGAAGGCCGGCCGATCGCAGCGGGCACGCAGGTCCGCATCGCCGCGCCCGATGCGCTTGGCATCGGCGAGATCGAGCTGCGCGGCCCCAACGTCTTCGACGGCTATCGCGACAACGCGGAGGCGAACGCGGCCGCCTTCACCGCCGATGGCTGGTTCCGCACCGGCGACCTCGGCCGGCTCGACACCGACGGCTTCCTGCACGTGACCGGCCGCAGCAAGGAGATGATCGTCCTCGGCGGCGGCAAGAACGTGATGCCGGAGGAGGTCGAGGCCGCCTACGCCGCGCACCCGGCGGTGAAGGAGATCGCGGTGCTGGAGCGCGACGGCGCGCTGGTCGCGGTGGTGCTGCCCGATGCGGCGGTCCTGCGAGCGGCGGGGGCGGCGCGGCCGGAGGATGTGCTGCGCGTGGCTCTGACCGTCGCGGCGCAGGACCTGCCCTCCTACCAGCGCCTCGCGGGCTATGTGCTGGCGCGTGAGCCGCTGCCGCGCACCCGGCTGGGCAAGGTGCAGCGCTTCCGCCTGGCCGGGCTGTACGACGACCTGCTGGCCGGGCGCGCCGCCGCCGCACCCGCGCCGCTCAGCGAGGCCGATGCCGAGCTGGTGGCGATGCCGGGCGCGGCCGAGGTGTGGGAGATCCTGAAGGCGCGCTACCCCGGAAAGCCGGTAGCGCCGGACGCGAGCCCGTCGCTCGAACTCGGCATCGACAGCCTGGAATGGGTCTCGCTCGCCATGGAGATCGAGGCACGCACCGGGCTGCGCCTGACCGAGGATGAGATGGCGGAGATGGCCAGCGTGCGCGACCTGCTGCTGCGCGCGACGGACGGCGCGCCCGCCCCCGCGCCGCGCGACCCGGCCGTGCTGGCGGCGGAGGTCGCGGCCGCCACGACGCCGCCCTCGCCGCTGGTCTTCCCGCTGCG
>NZ_JACADR010000493.1 GCF_016106005.1 Roseomonas rosulenta | reverse complement strand
CTGCGCGCCGAGCTGCAGGCCTGGCAGGCGCGCCTGCCGCCCGGCCGCGCGCGCGCCGGCACGCTGGACGATGCGCCGATCGAGGCCATGGCCGCGCTGGTCGAGGCCAAGACCCTCGCCCCCATCGCCCAGGACGCCGCGGCACTCGGCCGCGCCGCGGCGATGCAGGCCTTCGCCGTCACCGCCATCAGCCCCTCGCCGGCGGCGGATGCGCTGATCTTCGCCTGGCGCGGCCTGCGCCTGGTGCGCCAGGTGGCGGCGCTGCACGGGCTGCGGCCGGGTGTCGCCGGCACCATCGCGCTGCTGCGCCGCGTGGCGGTGGATGCCGCGACCGTGGCGGCGACCGATGTCGCGGTGGATGCCGCGGTGCGCGGGCTGCTGAGCTCGAAGCTGGCCGAGCATGTCGCGGGCGAGGCCGCGGCCGGCGCCGTCGCCGCCCGCCGCATGATCCTGCTCGCCCGCGCGGCGGACGAGGCCTGCCGGGTGCTGCCCCGGCGCTGAACGTCAGCCGTCCAGCCGCACGTTCGCCGCCCGCGCCACCTCTCGGAAGGTCGCGATCTCGCTGCGGATGAAGGCGGTGAACTCCTCCGGCGTCATCGGGTCGGGCACCGCGCCCATCGACAGGATGCGTTCGGTGATCGCGGGCTCGCGCAGCACGGCCACCACGTCGGCGTTGATGCGGCGGATGATCTCGGGCGGCGTGCCTGCAGGGGCCACCAGCCCCGACCAGCCCGCCGCCTGGTAGCCCGGCACCAGCGTCTCGGCGATGGTCGGCACCTCGGGCAGCTGCGGCACGCGGCGCGCGCTGCACAGGGCGATGGCGCGCACGCGCCCGTCGCGGATATGCGGCAGGGCGGAGGCGACGGAATCCGTCATCAGCTTGACGTTGCCCGCGATCACGTCGGCGATGGCCGGGCCTGAGCCGCGGTAGTGCACGATGTTGAAGCGGATGTTCGCGCGCAGCATCAGCAGCTCGGCCGCCATGTGCTGCGACGTGGCCGGGCCTGCCGAGGCCATGTCGAGCGCGCCCGGCCGCGCCCGCGCCTCCTCCGCCAGCGCCTGCATGGTGTGCTGCGGCACGGAGGGGTGCGCGATGACCAGGAGCGGCACCATCGCGACATTGCTGATGGCGGCGAAGTCGCGCTCGGAGTCGTAGGGAACGCGCGGCAGCACGGAGGGATTCACGCCGAGCGTGCCGGAGGTGCCCGCCGTCAGCGTGTAGCCATCCGCCGGCGCCCGCGCGCCCGCTTCCAGCGCGGGAGCGCCGGCCCCGCCCGCGCGGTTGTCGACCACCACGCGCTGCGGCCAGCGCTTCGACAATTCATCCGCGACCAGGCGAGTGATGATGTCGGAGGCCTGGCCCGGCGGGAACGGCACGATGATCCGCACCGGCCGGTTCGGCCAGTCGGACTGCGCCAGGGCGGGCAGCGGCAGCAGGGTGGCGGCGCCGAGCAGCGCGCGGCGATGGATGCGGGTCATGCGGTTCTTCCTCCCGGAAGGTGCAGGCTACTCCCGCGACAGGGCATCCTCCAACCTGGCCTGGGTGCGGCGCAGCGCGTCGCGGCGTTCGGCCTCGGCGCGACGCAGGCGCAGCTGGTCGAGGACCTTCTCGGCGCGGCGCGCGCCGGCCAGGGCGTCGCGCTCGGCCTCCAGCGCGGCCTCGGCGCGCGCGATGGCGGCGGCATGGGC
>NZ_JACADR010000492.1 GCF_016106005.1 Roseomonas rosulenta | reverse complement strand
GCGGCTCCGCCGCCCGCGGCACGGGCCGGCACCGCGCCGCCGTCGCGCGCGCCGGGCCCGTCGCAATCCGCCGCCAGCGCGGGCCCCGACAGGAAGGTCTCGAGGCAGCCCTGCCGGCCGCACCAGCAGCGCGGACCGGGAAATTCCTCGCGCGTCATCCAGGGCAGCGGCGTGTGGCCCCATTCGCCGGCGGTGCGGTTCGGTCCGTCGAGGATGCGCCCGGAACTCACGATGCCGCCGCCACAGCCGGTGCCGATGATGACGGCGAAGACGGTGCGGTATCCGGCACCCGCGCCGTCCGCCGCCTCGCTCATGGCCAGGCAGTTGGCGTCGTTGGTCACGCGCACCTCGCGCCCGATGGCGGCCGCCACGTCGCGATCCAGCGGCTGGCCGTTCAGGGCCTGGGAATTGGCGTTGCGCACCAGGCCGGTGGCGGGGCTGAGGCTGCCGGGGATGCCGATGCCCACAGTGCCGCGCGCGCCGGTCTCGCGCTCCGCCTGAGTCACCAGGGCTGCGATGGTCTCGACGATGCCCGGATAGTCGGGCGGTGTGGGGCGGCGATGGCGCAGCCGCACGGCGCCGTCGCGGTCCAGCGCGACGATCTCGGTCTTGGTGCCGCCCAGGTCGATGCCGAAGCGCATGCGGTTCACTCCCCGAGCGCGGCGCGCGCCGCCGGATGGAAGGGCAGCGGCAGCGGGCCGCGCGCCGTCTCGCGGCGGATCATCAGCGCCGCCGGGCCGCCGGCCCCACTTAGCCCCGCGCCCTCCAGCAGGCGCGCGAGAAGCGCGCCGACCTCGGCCGGCGTCAGCGCCTCATTGGCGATCAGCGCCGCCTGGGTGGCCAGAGTCGGCACCGCTTCCTCCTGGCCCGGATAGCTGCCGGCCGGGATGGATGCGCGCATCAGCACGCCCTGCGCATCGGCGAGGCGCGCCATCGCCGCATCCTCCAGCGGCAGCAGGCGCAACGGCATGGCGTCCGCCAGGCGCAGCACCGCCTGGGCGGGTGCCAGGCTGACCATCACCATCGCGGCGATGCGCCCCTGCGCGAAGGCCCCCGCGACGCCTTCGGGAGGCAGGGCGACGCGCGGCGTGCGCGCGGGGTCGAGGCCATGTGCGCGCAGCACCTCCTCCGCCGTCAGCCGTGCGCCCGATCCGGCGACGCCGACGCCCACCGGCCGGCCCTCCAGCGCCGCCATGCCGCGGACATCCGACCCCGCCGGCACGACGACATGCACCGCTTCCGGATACAGCGCCGCCAGCGCGCGCAGGCCCGGTGCCGCGGGCAGGTCCCATTCAGCCACGCCGCCGCGCAGCGCGCGCAGCGCCACGTCGGATTGCGCGATGCCGACCAGCGCGGTGCCGTCCACCAGCAGCCGGATGTTCTCGATGCTGCCGGCCGAGGGCAGCGCCGCCGCGGCACCCAGCCCTGCGCCGGGCGGCAGGCGCGCGATCGCCTCCGCCAGGCGCGCATATTCCGAGCCCGGCGCACCGCCCGCGATCGGCAGGCCGTGGCGCAGCCGCGCCTGGCGCGCCTCGATGTTGCGCCAGGCATGGGCGAGCTCCTGCTCGATCACCGGCGTGATGGCGCCGCCGGCGGCCTGCTGCGGCGCGGTGAGCGCGGTGCCGATCGCCGCCAGCAGCTGCTCGGCGCGCGCGCCGGGGCCTTCGAAGCTGGAGGCGGGCGCCTCGTCCCAGGCGGCGGCAG
>NZ_JACADR010000491.1 GCF_016106005.1 Roseomonas rosulenta | reverse complement strand
CAGGCGTGGTGGCAGGCTTCGGCGCGGCGCTGCTGTTCTGCCTGTGGCTGTTTCAGGGCATCCTGACGCCCTTCGTGCTGGCCGCGGTGATCGCCTATTTCCTCGACCCGCTCGCCACGCGGCTCACGCGCATCGGCATCCGCCGCAGCCTCGGCGCCTTCTCGCTGATCTTCCTGCTGATGGCGCTCGGGCTCGCGGCGGTGCTGCTGCTGTATCCGATCATCCTCGCGCAGGTGGGCATCCTGGTGCAGCGGCTGCCGACCTATGTGGCGGGCCTCGGCGCGCTGCTGCGCGAGGCGCTTCTGCGGCTCGAGGAAGCGCTCGGCCCCGAGATGATGGACCAGCGCCTGCGCGACATGGCGGTGAACCAGGCGGGGTCCATGCTGTCCTGGATCGTGACCGCAACCACGCGGCTGATCGGCGGCGGCTTCGCGCTGTTCCAGGTCTTCACGCTGGTGGTGGTGGTGCCGGTGGTGGCCTTCTACCTGCTGCGCGACTGGCCGGCGATGCTGGGGCGCGTCGAATCCTGGCTGCCGCGCAAGAACGCCGCGGTGATGCGGCAACTGGCGCGCGACACCGACCGCGTGCTCTCGGCCTGGCTGCGCGGGCAACTGCTGTGCTGCGCCGCACTCGGCCTGTTCTACGCGGTGGCGCTGCAGCTGGTGGGGCTCGAACTGGGGCTGACCATCGGGCTGATGGCCGGCATCCTGACCTTCATCCCCTATGTCGGGTCGCTGACCGGCTTCGCCTCGGCCGTGCTGCTGGCGATGGGCCAGTTCGGCACCTGGAACGAGGTGTTGATGGTGGTCGCCATCTTCGTGGTGGGCCAGACCATCGAGGGCTACGTGATCTATCCCTACCTGCTGGGCGACCGCGTCGAGCTGCACGCGGTCTGGGTGATCTTCGCGCTGTTCGCCGGCGGCGTGGCCTTCGGCTTCCTGGGCGTGCTGCTGGCGGTGCCGATGGCGGCCGCGCTCGGCGTGGTGGCGCGCTACTGGCTGCGGCGCTACCTCGAAAGCCCGCTCTATCTCGACCCGCCGCGGACCGGGACCTAGGCGGCGGCACATGGCCCAGCCGCCCGCCCCCGCGCGGCAATACACCCTGCCGCTGCCGCTCAGCGCCTCCTGCGATCGCGCCGACTTCCTCGAGGATGCCTCGAATGCGCAGGCGATTGCGTGGCTCGACCGGCCGGCGGACTGGCCGGGCGGGCGCCTCGCGATCTTCGGCCCGCCGGGCGTGGGCAAGACGCATCTGGGCCGCGCCTTCGCCGCCGCGCATGGCTGGCGGATGCTGGACGGGCCGGCACTGCGCGGCCTGCCGAATCCCGCGCCCGGCGGCAGCGTGCTGGATGACGCCGACGCAGCGCCCGACCCCGCCACCCTGCTGCACCTGGTGAACCTCTGCGCCGAGCGTGGCGAAGGGCTGCTGCTGCTGGCGCGCGATGCGCCGTCCCGCTGGCCCGTGGCGCTGCCCGACCTCGCCAGCCGGCTGCGCGCCACCATGGCGGTGGGCATCGGCGCGCCTGGCGAGGCGCTGCTCGCCGCGCTACTGGCCAAGCTGTTTGCCGACCGCCAGCTGCGCGTCGCCCCCGAGGTCCAGGCCTGGCTGCTCGCCCGCCTCCCGCGCGAGGCCGCCGCCCTGGCCGAGGCCGTGGCCCGGCTCGACCGCGCGGCCCTGCATGCCCGCGCGCCCGTCACCCGCGCCCTGG
>NZ_JACADR010000490.1 GCF_016106005.1 Roseomonas rosulenta | reverse complement strand
GCGCGGGGACGCGCTGCGTCGCGGCCGGCGGCGCGGCGCCCGGGGCGAGAGTCATGGCCACGGTGCGCTCGGCGCAGATATCCGCGTTGCGGCGGACCACTTCCTGCCCGGTCTCCAGCACCATCCGGAGGTCGAAGCGGCAGCCCGCATTCTCCGACGGCCGCAGCGCGAAGACGTCGCCAGGCGCGAGCGGGCCGCGATTCAGCAGGTTGCCACCCCAGTCCGGCCGGCCGGTGCGCACGGCATGCAGTGCCGTGGCCGGCGTGGCGGTGCGGTTGACCACGCGGAAGGGCTCGCTCTGCGCCTGCGCCGGCGTGGCGGCGAGGACCGGCAGCAGCGCGGCGAGGATCAGGAAGGGCGCCATCGGCCACATCATGTCGGTGCCGCCTGCAGGCGAGTCAATCGCGCGCATGGGCCAGGGCGCGTCAGGACCGCGGCTGTGGCGCGGCCGCGGGCGGCGGCTGGTCGCCGGTTGCCGCCGCGGGCGCGAGCTCGACCGAGCGCGTGGTGCAGACATCCGCATTCTGGCGCTGGATCTCGGTGCCATCCTGCAGCACCAGGCGAATGTCGAGCCGGCATCCCGCACCCTCGCCCAGGCGCACGGCGAGGAACTGGCCCGCCGGCAAAGGCCCGCGATTGAGCAGGTTGGCGCTCCAGGCGCTGTTGCCGGTGCGCGTCACGTGCAGCGCGGTGGCCGGTTGCGCGGCGCGGTTGACGAAGCGCACAGGCTCGTTCTGCGCATGCGCCGCCGGGCCGGCCAGAATGCCGGTCACCACCAACAGCGACAGCATCCCGCGGCTCCTCACGGCCGGCCCCGCGCCGGGCCGGGCGGTGGCGGCGGCGCGGCTGCGGGCGCCGTCGCCGGATCGGGCGCCATCGTCACGACCCGCTCGGTGCAGAGGTCCACGTCGCGGCGCAATGCCTCGCGCCCGTCGCGCAGCACGAGCCGGACATCGAACCGGCAGCCGCTGCCCTCGCCGAGTTGCACCGACATCATGCCCTGCGGCTGCAGCGTCATCCCGGCCAGCAGGTTCGCCCCCCAGCCGGACGTGCCGACCGGCGCGAGGAACAGGCCCGTCGCCGAGACCGGCGCGGCGTTCATCACGCGCACCGGTTGGAGCTGCGCCAGCGCCGGCGCCGGGGGCAACAGCGCCGGGATCAGGACCAGGAAGGAGGTGAACCGCATGCCCTCACCATGTCGCGATCAGGGACTTGGCTGTCAATCGCGACGACTTGACCTTCCCATCGTGGCAGACCCCACATGGGAATGGCCATGCCCGAAGCCCCAATGCCCGAACCGCGCCTGCTGCTGCCCATCGCGGGCATGACCTGCGCTGCCTGCGCCGGCCGCGTACGGCGCGCCCTGCTGGCGGTGCCGGGGGTGGCCGCGGCCGAGGTGAACCCGGCCTCGGGCCTGGCGGAGGTGACCGGCACCGCCCCGGTGGCCGCGCTGGCCGCGGCGGTGGCGGGCGCGGGCTACAGCGTGCCGGAGGCGACCTTCGACCTGGCCGTGGGCGGCATGACCTGCGCGTCCTGCGTCGCGCGGGTGGAACGCGCCCTGGCGCGGGTGCCCGGCGTCCTGGCCGTGCAGGTGAACCTGGCGACCGAGCGTGCCCATCTGCGCGTGCTGGCCGGCAGGCCGGAGGCGGCGCTGGCCGCGGCGCTGGGGCGCGCCGGCTATCGCCTGGGCGCGTCGGACCGGGCCCCCAAATCGGAAG
>NZ_JACADR010000049.1 GCF_016106005.1 Roseomonas rosulenta | reverse complement strand
CGTCCATCGTCACGCGCAGCCCGCCCTCCGGCGGCGCCGCGGCCGCGGCCTCGCGCGCCAGGCGCAGGATCAGCGCCTGCAGCTCCGACGCCGGCATGGCGATGCGGCGCAGCCGCGCCGGCGCCACGACCTCGACCACGCGGCCCGGCCCAAGCAGCAGCACCAGGAGCGGCTGCAGCAGGGTCAGCACCAGCGGCGCATCGGTGCCCTCGCCCTCCGTCGCCGGCGGGGCGGCGAGCGACAGATACGCCTTGAACAGCGCCTCGAGCCGCTGGGTCGCCTCGCGCATGCGTTCGGCGCGCGCGCGGTCGCGGTCGTTCGCGGCGCTGCGCAACAGGATCTCGATGGTCCCGCCGAGCGCGGCCAGCAGGTTGTTCGCCTCGTGCCGGACCGGGCGGGCGAAGGCGGCGAGGTCGGCGGTCATGGCTGTGCGGCAGCCGGGCGCGGCGATGCGCGGCGCGACACCGGGAAGGCGGAGGTCGGCGAAGGCCTGCCGCGCCTCATCCCGGCCTCCGCGCCGCCTCGAGGATATCGCGGAACAGGCGCGCCGGCAGGCCGCCGCCGGCCACGCCCTCCATCGGCGTCGCGTCGTCATTGCCGAGCCACACGCCCATCACCATCCCCCCCGCGATGCCGATGAACCAGGCGTCGCGATTGTCCTGCGTGGTGCCGGTCTTGCCCGCAACCGCGAGGCCCGGCACCGCGGCCGCGCGCCCTGTGCCGCGCGACACCGTTGCCGCCATCATGCGCCGCATCGCCTCCGCCGTCTCGGGCGCGATGACGGCGCTGCGGGTGGGCGGCAGCCAGGCGATCGGACGGCCCTCGGCGCGCGCCTCGGCGATGCCGAAGGGGGCGACGCGATACCCGCCATTGGCGAAGGGCGCATAGGCCACCACCAGGTCGAGCAGCGTGACCTCCGCGGTGCCGAGCGCGATCGAGGCGTCGCGCGGCAGCGGACCCGGCAGGCCCATGCGCTGCGCCACCGCTGCCACGGCGCGCGGCCCGCCGGCGCGCTGCATGACGCGCACCGCCGCAGTGTTCACCGAGAAGGCCAGGGCGTCCTCGATGGTGATCTCCCCGCGCGCGCGCCAATTCCCGTTGCCGGGCGACCAGCCGCCGAGCGTGACGGGCGTGTCCGCCACCATGTCGTCGGGCCGCGCGCCCGCTTCGAGCGCCGCGAGATAGACGAAGGGCTTGAAGGCCGAGCCCGGCTGGCGCCGCGCCTGGGTCGCGCGGTTGAAGGGGCTGCTGCGGTAGTCCCGCCCGCCGGCCATGGCACGCACCGCGCCGGTCTGCGCATCGATCGCGACCACCGCGCCCTGGCTGACGCCAGCCGCGCGCCCGGGGCCGGCCAGCAGGGCATCGATGCGCGCCTCGGCCGCTGCCTGCAGGCGCGTATCGAGCGTGGTGCGCAGCAGCAGGTCGGCAGTGGGCGGCGCACGGTCGCCCAGCCCATCGCGCACCCAGTCGGCGAACCATCCGGCATCGCGCGAGGGTGCCGGTGGGAAGCGCAGACGCTCGGCCTCCACCACCGCCTGCGCCGCGGCCAGCGCGCCGGTCTCGACCATGGCGTCGAGCACCTCGACCGCACGGCCGATCGCGGCGGAGGGATTCACGCGCGGATTGAAGCGCGATGGCGCCTTGGGCAGGCCCGCCAGCACCGCCGCCTGGCCGGGCGTGAGGCGCCGCGCCTCGACGCCGAAGAACTGCCGTGCCGCGGCATCCACGCCGAAGGTGCCGGCGCCGAGATAGACGCGGTTGAGGTAGATCGTCAGCAATTCATCCTTGCTGAATCGCCATTCCAGCCACAGCGCCAGCAGCGCCTCCTGCACCTTGCGGCGGATGCTGCGCTCGGGCGTGAGGAACAGGTTCTTGGCCAGCTGCTGCGTGAGCGTGGAGCCGCCCTGCACCACCCGCCTGGCCGTGAGGTTCGCCACCAGCGCCCGGGCAACGCCGATCAGGTCGAGGCCCATGTGTTCGCGGAAGCGCCGGTCCTCGATGGCGATGAAGGCGGCGGGCACATGCGCCGGCAGGTCGCGCAGCCGCACCGTCTCCCCATAGAGGTCGCCGCTGGTCGCGAGCAGCGCGCCATCCGCGGCCACCAGGGTGACCGAAGGCCGCCGCGTGGCCGAGAGCGCATCCTCCGGCCGCGGCAGGTCCCAGGCGAAGAATACCAGGGCGACGAACCCCGCCACCAGGCCCCAGACCGCCAGGGTGACGGACCAGCGCAACAGGCGCGGCACCAGGCGGCGCCGCGCGCGAACGGGGGGTGCGGGTCGGACGGGTTCAGCGAGGGGGGCGCGCCGAGCCCGTGGCGCGACGGCACGGGGCATTGGCGGCGTGCATAGCATGGGGGAGGGGGGAACGGGAGGGCAGAGCCCTCCCGGCTTGCGCCCGCCCCGGGCCGTGCCAACCTGCGCATCGCCGGCCCGCCGGCCAACAACGCCTGCCACGCTTCACGCCTTGCTGGGATGCATCCGATGATCCGTGCCACCCGTCGTGCCGCGCTTGCGGCCGCTGCCGCCCTGCCCACGTTGCCGCGCCCGGCGCGCGCGCAGGACTGGTCCCCGCGCGAGACCGTTCGGCTGATCAACCCCTTCGCCCCGGGCGGTTCGCCCGACATCCTGGCGCGCGTCATGGCGCCGCACATGCAGGGATTCCTCGGCCAGCCCATGGTGGTCGAGAACCGGCCCGGCGCCGGTGCCGCGGTGGGCACGCGGTCGGTCGCGCGCGCGGCGCCGGATGGGCTGACGGTGCTGCTGGCGCCGATCTCATCCGTCATCGCGCCCTTCATGATGCGCGACCCGGGCTATGCGCTGCCCGACTTCAAGCCGGTGACGCTGCTCGCGACCACGCCCTTCATCCTGGTGGCGCGGCCGGGGCTGTTCGCGGATGTGCGCGCCTGGGACGCGGCGATGCGCGCGAACGGGCCCCGGTATTCCGCCGCGACCGGCGGGCCGGGCACGCCGCACCAGCTCTCCGCCGTGCTGTACCAGTCGATGTCGGGGGCGGAGTTCACGCTGGTGAACTACCGCGGCACGGCGGCGGGGCTGACCGACATCCGCGCCGGCACGGTGGAATTCATGTTTGCCGACATGCCCGCGACCATGGGCCAGGTGCGCGACGGCGCGCTGCAGGCGCTGGCGGTGAACACCGCGCAGCGCGTACCTGCCCTGCCCGACGTGCCGACCATGGCGGAGACGGTGGCGCCAGGATTCGAATCGAATTCCTGGGTGATGTGGTGGGTGCCGGCGGCGACGCCCGACGCGGTGGTGAACCGGCTGAACGCGGCGGCGCGCCACGCGCTGGCCCAGCCCGACGTGCGCGCCCGCGTGGCCGAGGTCGGCTTCATCGGCGCCGGCGGGTCGGATGTGGCGACGGCGCAGTCGCATATGCGCGCCGAGGCAGAGAAATGGAGCGCGCTGATCCGCGCGCGGGGGCTGCGGTTCGAGGAGTAGCCGCCGACGGCGGGGGTGGCGGACGCTACCCCCGCATATCCTCCGCGATCAGGTCGGCCGCCTTCTCCGCCACACTCAGCACCGTCGCGTTGATGTTGCAGACCGGGATGTCCGGGAAGACCGAGGCATCCACCACGCGCAGCCCGTCGATCCCGCGCAGCCGCAGCCGCGCATCGAGCGGCGCGGCCGCATCGCCCCCCATCCGCACCGTGCAGGAGGGGTGGTAGACCGTCCCGCCGGTCGCCTTCGCGAAATCCAGCAGCGCCTCGTCCGTCTCGGCCGCTAGGCCGGGGCGCACCTCGCCCGTGACGATCCCGCGCAGTGGCTCCGCCGCCATCCAGCGGCGCGCCAGGCGCATGCCGCGCACCACGCAGTCCTCGTCCGCGCGTTCGGTCAGGAAGCGCGGGGCGATCGCCGGCGCCTCCTCGGCACGCGGGGATTTCAGCGTCACGGTGCCACGGCTGTGCGGGCGGCATTGCCAGACGCCGAGGGTGAAGCCGGGTTCCGCTTCCGGCACGCCGATGCGGCCCTCGGCCCAGGAGATCGGCCCGCCGTTGATCTGCACATCCGGCGCCTCGAGCCCCTCCTGCGTGCGCGCGAACAGGGACATCATGCCGGGCGACCAGGTCAGCACGCCGCGCCCGGTCGTGGCCCAGCGCAGCACTTCCAACGCCAGGTGCGGCCAGACGATGCGGCGGTTGGCGCTCCAGCGATGATCCGCGAGGCGAAACGTCAGCCGCGCGATGTAGTGGTCCTGCAGGTTGCGCCCGACGCCCGGCGCATCGAGCACCGGCGCGACGCCATGCGCCGCCAGCACCTCCCCCGGCCCGATGCCCGAGAGCTGCAGCAGGTGCGGCGAGCCGATCGCACCGGCGCACAGCACCACGCCGAAGCGCGCGCGTACCAGGCTCTCCTGCCCGTCGCGACGGATCGCGACACCGGTCGCGCGACCATTCTCGACCACCAGGCGCAGCACAAGCGCCTGGTCGATCACGCTGAGGTTCGGCCGCGACAGCGCCGGAACCAGATAGGCCCGCGCCGCCGAGACGCGCCGCTGCCCGCGCCGCGTCTGCTGGAAGGTGGCGAAGCCCTCCCGCCGCGGGCCGTTCATGTCGGCATTCACCGGCAGGCCGATCGCTTCCGCCGCGGCGGCGAATTCGCGCAGCAGCGCGGGCGTCTCGGCCAGGGGCTCGACCGGCTGCGGGCCGTCCGTGCCGCGGCCCTCGCCGCCGTCGGCGAAGCTCTCGTGCCGCATGAAGTACGGCAGCAGGTCGTCCCAGCCCCAGCCGGTGCAGCCCTTCTGCGCCCAGAGGTCGTAGTCGGAGGGATGCCCCCGGACATGCCCCAGCCCGTTGATCGAGGACGACCCGCCCCAGACCCGCCCGCGCGGGTAGTCGAGCGCGCGCCCGCCCGTCGCCGCATCGGGCTCCGTGCGGAAGCCCCAGGTCAGCCGCGGGTGGTTCAGGATGCGCGCATAGCCCGCCGGGATGTGGATGTAGGGATGCCGGTCGCGCCCGCCGGCCTCGATGACGGCCACGCTGGCACGCCCATCCGCCGAAAGCCGGTTCGCCAGCACGCAGCCGGCACTGCCGGCGCCAACGATGACGTGGTCGAAGGTCTGGTCCATGCGACGCATGGGAGCGCGGCGCGGCGCGGCGGTCCAGGGCGGGGAGGGCTCGGCCCTCCCCGGATCTTGGCGGTAGCGCCGCCAGGCCCCCGAAAGGGCTCAGCCTTCCCAGTCTGACAATCGGGCAGCTCCGGCGATTCCGCCCGCCACCTGGCCTGGCAGGTCGGGCTGTGCCGTCGTGAGCATGTTGGCGATGCGGATCGCCGCCGTCCTATCGAAGCCGGCGCGGTGCATGCGCATGCCGTCCGCGCGCCGGTGACCGAGGGCCCGCGCGGCGACCCCGTCGGCGCCAGGGTCTTCGTCGAGTTGCAGGTAACCCCGGCGCAGCGCAGCGCAATCGGTATCATCGGCTTCGACGGGCAGATCGAGGTCGAGGCGCTGCGGCTGTTTGGCCTGCCGGAAGCCGCGCCGGCCGTGTTCCATGCCTGCCCGTCAGTCCCGATGGGGACACGAGAGTTTCAGGCGGAGGTCTCCTGGGACCTGCCCTCGCTGGCGCGCGGGGCGACAGCGCTGACCGATGTGACGGTGACGGAATCCCGGCAGGGGGATGCGGCGCAGGCGTCGCTGGTCAGCTCGACACGGTTCATCGACCTGACCGCCTTTGCCTGGACCAACACCACCGTGCGCGTGATGGCCCGAGACATCTCGGGGGCCAGGTTCGACCTGGCCGCGGCGACGCTGTCGGCGCGGGTGGTGAAGCGCCGGATTCGCTGATGGGTGCAGCTGCTGCGTCGTCGCCCTGCTGTCGGGAAGAAGATGTATCGGGTTCGTCCAAAAGCCTCGCGACTGAACAATAACGACCAACGGCCCTCCGATAGGAAACGGAAGCTCGCTCATTCCTGGGCTCGCAGTCTTGGGACACGACATGCTCCGTCAACAGGCCTCAGTTCCCCATACTGCTGCGGTCGGCAGGGTGGGCACGCGGTTGTGCAGAGGCCCGCTCGCCTCTCCTCCCAGTGCCTGAGCGGTGCCTTCAACCTTTACCGCAGGAGAATTCCCCATGCCGATGACCGCCACTCCAACGCCCGGTGCCCGTCTGCTGACGCCACACGATCACACGCTGATCATGATCGACTTCCAGTCGCAGATGGCCTTCGCCGCCAGGTCGATCGACACCACGCTGCTGCGCAACAACGCAGCCCTGGTGGCGCAGGCCGCGCACGGCTTCGGCGTCTCCACCATCCTCACCACCGTCGCCGAGAAGACCTTCTCCGGTCCGATGTTCGACGAGATCACGACGGCCTTCCCCGGCAAGGCGATGTTCGATCGCACCAGCATGAACACCTGGGAGGATGCGGCCGTGATCGGCGAGGTGAACCGCATCGGAAAGCCGCGCATCGTTCTCTCCGGCCTGTGGACCTCGGTGTGCATCGTCGGCCCCGCGCTCTCGGCCATCGATCAGGGCTTCGAGGTCTACGTCATCGCCGATGCCTGCGGCGACGTCTCTGTCGAGGCGCATGAGCGAGCCATGGAACGGATGATCCAGGCCAGCGCGCAGCCGATGACATCGGTGCAGTATCTGCTCGAACTGCAGCGCGACTGGGCGCGCGGCGACACCTACGAGATGACCACCGGCATCGCGAAGAGACTCGCCGGTGGTTATGGCCTGGGCATCACCTACGCCAAGACGATGTTCCACGCCCAGGAGGGACAGTGAGACCGGCGCCGATCGCCGGAGCGCCGTCCGGGCCAACCCGCAGGGCGGCAATGGAACGCACGGCCGCGGCGCTGATCGCCCTCTCCACCCTGCCGCATGTGGCAGCCGCGACAACACGACCGATAGCAGGAGGACCGATGATCATGGGTACCGTGACGACCGCCGACGGGACTGAGATTTTCTACAAGGACTGGGGCCCGCGCGACGCCCAGCCCATCGTGTTCCATCATGGCTGGCCGCTCTCCAGCGACGACTGGGACACGCAGATGCTCTTCTTCGTGCAGAAGGGCTTTCGCGTCGTGGCGCATGACCGCCGCGGCCATGGCCGCTCGGCCCAGGTCAGCGAGGGGCACGACATGGACCACTACGCAGCCGACGCCTTCGCCGTGGTCGAGCATCTCGATCTGCGCAATGCCGTCCATATCGGCCACTCGACCGGCGGCGGCGAGGTGGCGCGCTATGTGGCCAGGCATGGCCAGCCGGCCGGGCGCGTCGCCAAGGCGGTGCTGGTCAGTGCCGTCCCGCCGCTGATGCTGCGCACGCCAGCCAACCCCGAGGGGCTGCCGATGGAGGTCTTCGACGGCTTCCGCAAAGGTGTCGCCGACAATCGCGCGCAGATGTTCCTCGACGTGGCGGCGGGCCCCTTCTACGGCTTCAACCGCCCCGGTGCCACCGTCCATCAGGGCGTGATCCAGAACTGGTGGCGCCAGGGGATGATGGGCAGCGCGAAGGCGCACTACGATGGCATCAAGGCGTTCTCGGAAACCGACCAGACCGAGGATCTGCGCGCGATCACCGTACCCACCCTGGTCATGCACGGCGATGACGACCAGATCGTGCCGATCGCCGATTCCGCGCTGAAGGCGATCGGCCTGCTCCGCCACGGCACGCTGAAGGTCTATCCGGGCTTCCAGCACGGCATGCTGACCACGAATGCGGACGTGATCAATCCCGATCTCCTCGCCTTCATCACGGGCTGAAGGGCGAAAGCCATTTCGCTTTGCCACGATCATCCTCGTCCACGGTGCGTGGGCGGATGGATCGCGCTGGGGGCGCATGACGGCGCGCCTCCAGGGGCACGATGCGGCCGTGGTCGCGTTGCAGAACCCCACGGCCTCGCTGGCCGATGACGTGGCGGCCACCCCCAGGGCCGCCAACGCCGTGCCGGCGGCGGCGTGATCACGCCAGCATCCACCATCAACAGGAGACCAGACGCATGAAGCTCTATCTCGCCGCCCTGGGCGCCGGGCTGCTGGTGGGCGTGATCTACAGCCTGCTGAACATCCGCTCGCCGGCGCCGCCGGTCGTGGCGCTGGTCGGCCTGCTGGGCATTCTGCTCGGCGAACAACTGCTGCCGTTGGCGCGACGGATATGGGCGGGCCACCCGCTCAGCGTCTCGATGGTGCTGGAGGATTGCCGGCACCATGTCCTGGGCGCCCTGCCCGCGCGCGCGCCCACACGGGAGAACCGTCATGGCTGACCGCGCGGCACCCGATCTCATCCTGCACAATGGCCGCATCACCACGCTTGACCGCGCGCGCCCCGCGCCCGAGGCGGTGGCGATCATCGCCGGCCACTTCTCGGCCGTCGGCGACGCCGCCGAGATCCTGCCCACCGCCGGCCCCGCCACGCGGATCATCGACCTGGGTGGCCGCCGGCTGATCCCGGGGCTGTGCGACAACCACCTGCACCTCATCCGCGGCGGGCTGAACTTCAACATGGAGCTGCGCTGGGACGGCGTGCGCAGCCTGGCCGACGCCATGGCCATGCTGCGCGCCCAGGTGGCGGTCACGCCGCCGCCGCAATGGGTGCGCGTGGTCGGCGGCTTCACGGAACATCAGTTCGAGGAGAAGCGCCTGCCCACGCTGGACGAGATCAATTCCGCGGCCCCCGACACCCCGGTCTTCCTGCTGCATCTCTACGACCGAGCCATGCTGAACGGCGCGGCCCTGCGCGCCGTCGGCTATGCGAAGGATACGCCCGATCCGCCCGGCGGCGAGATCCAGCGCGACTCTGCCGGCAACCCCACCGGCCTGCTGCTGGCGCGGCCCAATGCGAACATTCTCTACGCGACGCTGGCCCGCGGTCCGAAGCTGCCGGTCGAGTATCAGGTCAATTCCACCCGCCACTTCCTTCGCGACCTCAACCGGCTCGGCGTCACCAGCGCGATCGACGCCGGCGGCGGCTTCCAGAACTACCCGGACGATTACGCCGTGGTGCAGAAGCTGGCCGCCGATGGCGAGCTGACGGTGCGCATCGCCTACAACCTCTTCACCCAGAAGCCGAAGCAGGAGCGCGAGGACTTCCTGCGCTGGACGCAGCAGGCGGCGTACCTGCAGGGCGACGATTATTTCCGCCTGAACGGCGCCGGCGAGATGCTCGTCTTCTCCGCCGCCGATTTCGAGGATTTCCGGGTCGAACGGCCGGAGATGCCGGCCGAGATGGAGCCGGAGCTGGAAGCGGTGGTCCGCATCCTCGTGCAGAACCGCTGGCCCTGGCGCCTGCACGCCACCTATGACCAGACCATCGCCCGCGCGCTGGATGTCTTCGAGAAGGTGAACGAGGAGATGCCGCTGGGGGATCTCCACTGGATCTTCGACCACGCCGAGACCGTCAGCGAGAAAAGCCTGGAGCGCATCGCGCGGCTCGGCGGCGGCGTCGCCGTCCAGCACCGCATGGCCTTCCAGGGCGAGTATTTCGTCGAGCGCTACGGCGCCCGCGCGGCCGAGGCGACGCCACCCATCGCGAAGATGCTGGAGATGGGCGTGAAGGTCTCCGCCGGCACGGATGCGACGCGCGTGGCCTCCTACAACCCCTGGGTCGCGCTGTATTGGATGGTGACGGGCCGGACCATCGGCGGCCTGCGCATCACGCCCGAGCGCAACACGCTCGACCGCGAGACCGCGCTGCGCATGCTGACCGAGAAGGTTACCTGGTTCTCCAACGAGGAGGGCCGCAAAGGCCAGGTCATGGTCGGGCAGTTCGCCGACCTCGCGGTTCTGGACCGTGACTACTTCGACATCCCCGGCGACGAGATCCAGGACGTCACCTCGCTGCTCACCATCGTGGGCGGGCGCGTGGTGCATGGCGCGGGCCCCTTCGCCCCGCTGGCACCGCCGCTGCCGCCGCCGATGCCCGACTGGTCGCCGGTGCGCCGCTTCGGCGGCTATCAGGACCGGCGCGCGGCCCGTGGCGCCTTCACCGCCATGGCGCGCTGCTGCGACAGCGCCTGCGGCGTGCACGCGCATGATCACGCCCGCGCCTGGGCGGCGGCCACCCCGGCCGGTGGGGATCGCGGCTTCTGGGGCGCGCTCGGCTGCTCCTGCTGGGCCTTCTGAGATGTTTTGCGGCGCCCGCGGCGTTCTCATCCGGCTCGCCCTGCCCGCGCTTTGCGCCGCCTGTCCGCAGGTTGGGATGAGCAAGCCGTTCGACGATCCGGGCGCGAAGGCGCAGGCCGCGCATCTCGGCCTGCCGCCCCCGCCTGGCCAGGAGCGCGTCATGCCGGCCAAAGCCTTCCTCGAGCATCTCGGACTTGCCGGCGGGCTGCTTCTGGTCGCGCCGAGGGACCGCGACCATGGCCGGTGATCCGGCAAAGGCCACCTCCGCCAGCAGCTTCGCGGCGCTGCGCCACCTGCCCTTCGCGGTGCTGTGGGGTGCGGCCATCCTGGGCAATATCGGCAGCTTCATGCGCGATGTGGCCAGCGCCTGGCTGGCGACCGATCTCGCAGCGGGCCCGGCCGGGGTCGCCATGGTCCAGGCTGCGGCCACCTTGCCGATCTTCCTGCTGGCGATACCCGCGGGCGTGCTGTCCGACATCCTCGACCGGCGGAAGTTCCTGATCGCGATCCAGTGCCTGCTCGCCGCCGTCAGCATCACGCTGATGATCCTGGCGCAGAGCGGCATGATGACGATCGAGTTGCTGGTCGGCCTGACCTTCGTCGGCGGCCTGGGCGCCGCGTTGATGGCGCCGACCTGGCAGGCCATCGCGCCGGAACTGGTCCCGCCACGCGACCTCAAGGGCGCCGTCGCGTTGAACTCGCTGGGGGTCAACATAGCGCGCTCGATCGGGCCGGCCGCCGGCGGCCTGCTGCTCGCATCCTTTGGCGCCGCGCTGACCTATGGCGCGGACGTCGCCAGCTACATCATCGTCATGGCAGCGCTGCTGTGGTGGCCACGGCCTAAGCAGGCGAGGGATTCGCTGTCCGAGCGTTTTCCCGGCGCCTTCCGGGCAGGGCTGCGCTATGCCCGCGCCAGCCGCGAGTTGCATGTCGTGCTCCTGCGCGCCGCGATCTTCTTCGTTTTTGCCAGCGCGGTCTGGGCCTTGCTACCGCTCGTGGCCAGGCAACTTCTGGGCGGCGATGCCGGCTTCTACGGCGTGCTGCTCGGCGCGGTCGGGGCCGGTGCCATCCTGGGGGCAATGATCCTGCCCAGGCTGCGGTCGCGGCTGGACGCGGACGGACTGATGCTGGCGGCCGCGATCGTCACCGCCCTGGCGATGGCGGTGCTGGCCGCCGCCCCGCCCCCTTTTGCCGCCCTGGCCGTTCTGCTGCTGCTCGGCGCGGCGTGGATCGTGGCGCTGACGACCCTGAACGGCGCGGCCCAGTCGATCCTGCCGAACTGGGTCCGCGGCCGGGTGCTGGCGGTATACCTGACCGTCTTCAATGGGGCGATGACGGCCGGCAGCCTGGGCTGGGGCGCCGTCGCGCAACTCGTTGGCGTGCCTGGCGGCCTGTTGGCTGGCGCGGCGGGGCTGATGGTGGTGGCCATCCTGCTGCACCGTATCAAGCTGCCGATGGGCGAGGCCGATCTGGCGGCGTCGAACCATTGGCCGGAACCATTGGTGGCGGAGCCTGTCGCGCATGACCGCGGCCCGGTGCTGATCCTCATCGAGTACCGCATCGCTCCGACCGACCGCGCGGCCTTTCTCGAAGCCCTGCGGCGTCTCTCGGGCGAGAGGCGGCGCGACGGCGCCTATGCCTGGGGCATCACCGAGGATGCCGCGGACCGGGAGCGTCTGGTCGAGTGGTTCATGGTGGAATCCTGGGCCGAGCACCTGCGCCAGCACCACCGGGTCTCGCACGCCGATGCGGATGTGCAGGAGGGTGTCCGGCGCTTCCACCAGGGGCCGGAAGCGCCGGCGGTGCGTCATTTTCTCACCGTGGCGGCGCGTTGACGGCGCGCGCGGCGCAACGCCGGGGATAATGGGGTGGCGAGCACGGGTGTTGCACATTCGCATCCGGGCGCTTGCCTCGGGATGGTTCCGAACCATTTCGAGAGCACACCCGACCGCAGGTGGGAGCCTCCAGTACGATGGAATCGGGCGTCACCCGCTTTGGGCGCTTCCAGTTCGATCCCACACGGCGGCTCCTGCTGAAGAACGGCCAGGCTGTCCGCCTCGGCAGCCGCGCGCTGGCACTCCTGGCCGCCTTGCTCGAACAGCCGGGCGAGGTTGTCGAGAAGTCCCGGCTGATGGATGTGGCCTGGCCCGGACTGCATGTTGACGAGACCAACCTCCGTTCGCAGATGGCGGCGCTGCGGCGCGCCCTGGAGGACGGGGTGGATGGCGCGCGCTTCATCGTCAATATCGCCGGGCGTGGCTATGCCTTCGTCGCGAGCGTGAGCGGCGATGCGGCGGGCGCCGTGTCACCGGCCGCCGAAGCGCGGCGGCCGCATCCGCTGCCGGTGCGGCTGACGCCGGTGCTCGGCCAGGCCGCCACCATCGCCCATCTGGTCGAGAAGCTGCGGGCGCAACGCTTCGTCACGGTCTTCGGGGCGGGCGGCATCGGCAAGACGACCATCGCCGTGGCGGTGGCGGAGGCCATGGCCCCGGCATTCCCCGATCCACCATGCTTCGTCGATCTCGGCGTTGTCGCCCACCCCTCCCTGGCGGTGGGGCATGTCGCGGCGGCGCTTGGCGCGGCTTCGGATTTCGGCGGCAGCCTCGCGTCGCTCGCCGCCTATCTGGCGGATCGGCGGATGGTGCTGGTGCTGGACAGCTGCGAGCCCATCGTCGAGACGGCGGCCGCCTTGGCCGAGGCCTTCCTGAAGGCAGGACCCGGGGTGCATGTGCTGGCGACCAGCCGCGAGCGGCTGCGCGCCGAGGGCGAATGGGTCCATCGCCTGGCCTCGATGGAAGTGCCGCCACCTCATGCCGCCCTGCCCATGGAGGAAGCGCTGCGCTACCCGGCGATCCAGCTCTTCATCGAACGGGCGCAGGCGGCGTCGGATCTGTTCCGCCCCGGCGCCGCGCAGATCGGCCAGGTCGCCGCGATCTGCCGCTGGCTGGAGGGCATTCCGCTAGCCATCGAACTTGCCGCCACGCGCGTCGCCGAGCTCGGGCTGGATGTGCTGGCCGAGCGGCTCGACGCCCGTTTCGGCCTGCTCATGAAGGGACGCCGCACCGCCCTGCCTCGCCACCAGACGCTGCGCGCCACGTTGGACTGGAGCTACGGCCTGCTCTCGCCGCGGCACCAGCAGGTGCTCGCCCGCCTCTCGGTCTTCCGCGGCAGCTTCGCCCGCGACGCGGCGGTGGAGATCGGCCGGCTCGGGCAGGACAGCCCTTCCGAAACCCTGGAAATCCTGGCCGAGTTGGCCGACAAGTCGCTGATCGCGCCCGATACCGGCGCGCCCATGCCGGCCTATCGCTGCCTCGACACCACCCGCGCCTACATGGCCGAGAAGCTCGCCGAGTTCGGCGAGAGCGCCCAGGCGGCGCGGCAGCATGCCGCCCACTACCTGGCCTTGTTCGAGGCCGCCGGCGAGGTCTGGCAGCGCATGGGCGGCCATGCCGACCGGCAGGGCCTGGGCTTTCACATCGACAATCTGCGCGCCGCACTGGATTGGGCCATGGGCGAGCATGGCGATTGCGTGACCGGAGTGGCACTCATCCTGGCCGCCCAGCCGCTCTGGGAGCATTTCGCGCTGTTCGATGAAGGCCGAAGCTGGGTTCAGGCGGCGCTACGCGTGCTGGCGCCGCTGGAGACCGACCATCCCCAGGAGGTGATGCAGCTCAACGCAGCCCTGGCGGCCATGGGAAACCAGATCGCAGCTCCTGACCAGAAGGCCGCATGGACCACGACCTTGCGCCTGGCGGAGCAGCTCGATGACACCCGCCACCGTCTGCGTGCCCTCAGCGGGCTCGCGGTCTGCGCGATGGGGCAGGATCTGACGCTTTGCCTCGAACTGGCGCGGCGGTACCGCGACCTCGCGGGCGGCAGGGGCAACCTGGTGGAGATCGCCAAGGGCGATCGGCTGATTGGCTACATACAGCATCTGCTCGGCGACCAGGCAGCCGCCCGCACGGCGCTCGAGGCCATTCCCGCCGACGCCCTGCGCCGGCACGACCGCCACCACCTCGGCCGCCTGAACTTCGACGGAGAGGTGCTCATGCTGAGCGAGCTTGCGATGGTTCTGTGGCTGCAGGGGCAGCCGCAGCGGGCACAGGCCATGGCGGCCGAGGCGGTGCGCCAGGCCCTGGCTCTGGACCATGGCAACTCCCTGTTCGTGGCAGTGGTCCTTGCGGCCTGCCCCATCGCGATCCTGCAGGGCGGGCTCGAACAGGCGGCGGAGGCCAGGGACCTGCTTTTTGGTCGGCTTTCGGTCCACCCACCCCGGGCGCTGTGGGCGACGTGCTATCGCGGGCTGGAGGTTGCGCTGCACGGCGATGCCCGCGCCGGCCTGGACCTGCTGCGTGCCGGCATGGCGGCGATGATGCCTGGCGCCATCAGTCTGCGGCACGGGCCGTTCCGCGGTGGGGAGGCCGCCTGCCTGCTTGCTCTGGGCGAGGCTGAAGAGGCCCTGGGCGTGTTGGACACGACGCTGGCGGAATTCAGCCAGCGGCACGACCGGTGGTACGAGCCGGAGTTCATCCGGCTGCGTGCCCTGGCGCTTCGCGCGCTGGGGCGGCCGGCGCCGGAGGTGGAGGCCGAGCTCCGCCGCAGCCTGGCGCTCGCCGGCGAACAGGCGGCCCTGGCCTGGGAGCTGCGCGCAGCGACCAGCCTCGCCGCGATCATGCAGGGCGAGGCACGCGCCTGTGAGGCCGCGGCGCTGTTGGGCCCCGTGCTGGCGCGGTTCGACCAGCACGCGCGCTCGCCGGATATCCAGGCGGCGCGCGCCCTGCTCGACCAGTTGCCGGCCGTCGCCCAGCCCCCCGTCCGTCCGACGCGGCGGCTGCGAACAAAGAGTGACAAGGTGGCGACATGAATCGTCCAAATACCAGCGCGCGCGTCCAAGCCTCATCGCGGGAGCAGAGCGACAGTCCCCGGACCTGATCTTGGCGCTGATGAGATGGACGAGCTGACAATGATGATGCGGCAGGGTGACGGGCCGAAGGCCAACCGGTGCTAGTTTCGCTGGACGGTCGGGGTGGGCGTCCCTTCGCGCGACTGGCTGGACGCGTCGCCCTGGTCACGGGTGGTTCGCGCGGCATCGGGGCGGCGACCGCGCTGGCCTTGGCGGACGCCGGCGCCGATGTCGCGATCAGCTACCACAAGGCCGCGCAACGGGCCGAGGAAGTCCGGCAGGCGGTCCAGGCGCGCGGCGTGCGCGCCGCGGCACTGCGGGCGGACCAGGAAGACCCGGCCGCGGTGGAAGCGCTGATCCGCGCGGTGCTGCGCGATTTCGGCCGGCTCGACATCCTGGTGAACAATGCGGCGCAGTTCGTGGTCGGCGCGGTGAATGATCCCGATTGCGACCTCACCGCCTTCGAGCGGCAGAATCGCATCAACATCGGCGGCGTCGTGGCCGCCATCCGCGTGGCGGCTCGGGTAATGGGCCGGGGCGGACGGATCATCACGCTGGGCTCGGCCATGGCCGGCCATGTCGGCTTTCAGGGCTTGGCCGACTATGCCGCCACCAAGGCCGCCGTGGTCGCCTATTCCCGCGGCGCGGCGCGCGACCTGGGCCCCGCGGGCATCACCGTCAACGTCGTCCAGCCAGGGTCGATCGACACCGAGATGAACCCGGCCGAGGGTCCCTTCGCCGAATCCCAGATTGCGACGAATGCGCTGGCGCGATACGGACGACCCGAGGAAGTGGCCGCCGGCATCGTCTTTCTCGCTGGGCCGGAGGCATCCTTCATCACCGGCGCGGTGCTGGACATAGATGGCGGCTATGGCGCCTGACCCTGCCACCGGCTGGCGCACAGACAGGAGGATCGACGGGTTCGCCTCGTGCCGACTGGGGGCGGCGCTCCTGGTCGGCCTGACGGCGCAATCGGCCGGCCAGGAGGTCAAGGTTGGATTGGCGCTCGGCCCCACGAGCTTCGAGCCGCATTACCACGCGCATGGGCCGAGCCACACGATGCAGCGCCATGTCGTCGAGCCGCTGCTCATCCGCGCGCCCGACCAGCCGCTGGGCACGCTCGATCCCGCCACCCGGCATGGCCTATGGCATCGCGCCACGCGCCCCGCGCTGAGCGAGGATGTCGCAGTCCGGCCGCTACACCATCATACGGGGCTGGAGGCGATGCGCCGCGGTTCGACTGACGTGGCCCGGTCCGACGAGGCCACCTACGCGATGGGAATACGCGCGGTCACGCCGCCATAGCCTGCCCGGCGCGCCGCCCCACCCGGGCAGGCCGTCTCGCCGAGACCGGCCGAATGGGCGCGGCGCCAGCGCATCGGGCTTGTCCCCTCGGCGCGCTTGAACACGCGGGAGAGATGCGCCTGGTCGCAGAGGCCGCAGACATAGGCGATCTCGGCCAGGGGCGTGCTGGTCTCCCGCAGCATCCGCTTCGCGGCTTCGACGCGGCGGTGCTGGATGAAGCTGCCGGGCGACATGCCGAAACTGCCGCGAAAGGCGCGCGAGAAATGCGCCGGGCTTAGCCGGGCGATGCCGGCGAGCTGCGCGACCGTGATCGGGCCGGCCATGTGGCTGTCGATATGCGCAGCCACCCGGCGCGCCTGCCAGCTGGCCAGTTCCACCCGCTGTGGCCTGCCACCTCTGTCAGCGAGCTCCAGTTCAATCTCCGCCAGCATCGCCTGCGCCCTTGCCGTCAGAATTCGCGCCGTGGTCAGGTCCTCGGCGACGGCAGTGGCGGCTTGGCTCAGGGTCTCGGCGGTGCGCGCCAGCCCCAGGTCGAACCTCGCTTTCTCTTCTCCGGTGGTCGGCATGGGTCTCTCCGGCTTGCGCATGGCTTCGAGGCGAAACATGCAGCGACCACCGGGCAAGACGGAGTTGTATGCTGTGAAAAATCGTGGAATGGCGCGCCAGGCGCGGATCGAATTTCGGCTGTAGCGGGCAACATTGCCGGATCGATCCCGGCAGGTCAGCCTCCCCGGGGCGCTCAGCCCCACGCTGTACTTCGAAGGCGAATCAGTCAGGACAGCATTGGTCCCGCGGCAGAGAAGGTTGGAATCCGGTTCCCACCGCTGGAGGGGGTGCGCGCCCGAACCAGACTCTTGTCCGCTGGAAGCAAATATCAGTCGCATGGACGGAGGCGGGGAGCCCACCGGGTGACGTATCGGACAGCGGGCGGCAGATGCTGCGAGCGCACTCCTGCCCTGAAACAGACCAGGAGACCGTTATGCTGATCGCTCATCTTCGCTTCCCTGTCGCGCCCGAGAACCGCAAGACGGCCACCGACGCCCTGATTGCGGATCTCGAGACCGTTCGCGGGATGAAGGGCTGCCTCGCCTTTCATCCGATCCACGATCCCACGGATGAAGCCGTTCTCGGCGTTGTTCATGAGTGGGCGACCGAGGAGGATTTCGCGGCCTACACCTCGTCCGACGTCTTCTTGAGATTCGGCGCGAGGATACGCCCGATGATGACCGGCAAGCCGGTAAGCCGCCGCTTCCGGTCCGAGCTCCTCGCTGTGCTAAACGGGTAAAATGACGGCCGGCGCCTACTGCATTCATCGCCGCTTTGAAAGTGCCGGTCCGACCCAGTTCCGGATGGACCGACATTACTTCGTCTACGCGCTATCAGGGACGATGCGGCTGGAGGCCGACGGCCATCGCTGGATGCTCACGCCGGCTCGTGGGGCGCTGATCGCGTCAGGACACGAGGTTACCGTGACGATCCTCTCGCCTCTGACGTCCGCCGCGGTTCTGTTCGAGCCGAGCTTGCTGACGCCAGTTGGTCCGTTGCGGGTGTTCGACGTTTCGCCGCTTTGTCGCGAGCTTGTCCGTGCGTGTCGTCCCTGGGGCCCGGAGCATGGGAATGACCCGTATTCAAGAGCCATCTTCCTCGCTCTTGCCGCGGAGATTTGCCGGCTGTCCGAGACGCCCAGCCTGTGCATCGTGCCTTTCGCCGGATCGAGGAGCCTGATGCAGGCAATTGCGTTGACGGAGGACGCTATTGCGACCGAACCATGTTTCGAAACGATCGCAAAGGCCGTCGGACAGTCATCGCGGACACTCGCACGACGGTTCTCGAAAGAGATGGGCATGACCTGGCGCGAGACGCTCAGGCGCATTCGCATCATGAAGGCGATCGAGCTACTGGCGACATCGAAGGCCAGTGTGACCGAGATAGCTTTTTCTGTCGGCTACGCGTCATTGTCTGCGTTCAACGCTGCATTCCGCGACTTGGTCGGAATGTCGCCATCGGAGTATCGCCAGTCCGCTGTCGACCTGTGAAGGCCGGCCTTCCTGCCTCTCAAACCACAGGGGCCCGCGCGATGCGATCAGTCACAGAGCCTGCGCAACCCACCCGCCGTTCGTCGACCGTGTCGAACCCGCAACCCGGCGACATCGCGTCGATGCCGATGGCAGAGACCCTTGCGGCACTCCGGGCCGATCCAGCGGTTGGCCTCACCGCCCAGGACGCGGAAGCCCGCCTCCAGAGCCAGGGTTACAACGAGGTCGAGACACGGCGCGAGCATCCGCTACGCCTGTTCCTCGCCAAGTTCTGGGGCATCTCCGCCTGGATGCTCGAGCTCATCATGGTGGTGTCCGCCATCCTGGGGAAATACAGCGACCTTGCGGTGGTGGGCGGACTGCTGGTGGTCAACGCAGTAGTCGGCTTCGTGCAGGAACACCGGGCCGCCGGGGTCATCGAGACGCTGCGGCGACGCCTCCAGGTGGGCGCGCGTGTCCTGCGCGATGCGCGATGGCAGGCGATCCCTGCACGCGGGCTGGTTCCCGGCGACATCGTCCGCCTGCGGCCCGGCGACATCGTGCCGGCCGACGTGAAGATCCTCGCCGGAACCTTGAGCATCGACCAGTCGGTCCTCACGGGTGAATCGCACGAGGTCGAGAAACGCGCCGGCGAGGTAATCCCTTCCGGCGCTGTCCTGCGTCGCGGCGAAGCCAACGGCGTGGTGATCCTGACGGGCACGAAGACCCTGTTCGGCCGCACCACCGAGCTGGTCCAGTTGGCCCACCCGAAGCTGCACATCGAGGCGATCGTCGCCACGGTCGTGCGCTGGCTGTTTGGCATCGTCGGCGCGATGCTCGCCCTCGTCGTCGTGATGTCCTTGATCGAAGGCGCACCGATTCTCGAGATCTTGCCGCTCGTGCTCGTCCTGCTGATGAGCGCGGTGCCGGTCGCCGTGCCGGTAATGTTCACGGTCACCATGGCCGTCGGCTCGGCGGAACTGGCGAAGCGCGGCGTGCTGGTCACCCGACTGAGCGCCGCAGAGGATGCGGCAACGATGAATGTCCTCTGCGTCGACAAGACCGGGACCATCACGATGAACCAGCTCGCGGTCACCGGCGTGATCCCACTGGCCAAGGCGAGCGAGGAGGAGGTGCTGCGTGCAGGCGCGCTGGCGTCTCAGGAGGCCAACCAGGACCCGATCGACCTAGCCTTCCTGGCCGCGGCCCGCGATCGTGGCCTCTCCGGGTCCCTCGCGACCGTGGTGCCGGGCTCCTTCACGCCCTTCGATCCGCTCACCCGGATGACGGCGGCCGTGGTGCAACAGCAGGGGCAGCAGATCCGGGTGATGAAGGGCGCGGTGCGGTCCGTGGCCGAGGGCTGCGGCCTCGCGGCTCCGGAGATCGATGCGCTGGAACGGCGGGCGCACGAGGCCGCCCTCAAGGGCTACCGGACGCTCGCCGTCGCCCAAGGGCCCGCGGCGGGCCCACCGGCCCTGCTCGGGCTGGTGACGCTCTACGATCCGCCGCGTCCCGACGCCAAGGCGCTGATCGCCGCGCTGCGCGGCCTCGGCGTGGACGTGAAGATGCTGACCGGCGACGCCTTGCCGGTCGCGCAGGAGATCGCGCAGGGCGTTGGCCTCGCGAATATCCGTCGCGTCGGGGACTTAAAGGCGGCGAACACGCGCGAGGATGCCGATCTGTCGGCGGATGTCGACGGCTTCGCGGAGGTCTACCCCGAGGACAAGTTCATCGTCGTGCAGCATCTGCAGGCGGCCGGGCACGTGACCGGCATGACGGGGGACGGCGTCAACGATGCGCCGGCCCTGCGGCAGGCCGAGGTCGGCATCGCCGTCAGCACGGCGACCGATGTCGCGAAGGGTGCCGCGAGCGTTGTCCTCACCGAGCCCGGTCTCGCCAACATCGTGGCATTGGTCGAGCAGGGACGCACCATCTACCAGCGTATCCTGACCTGGATCATCAACAAGATCAGCCGGACGATCCTGAAGGCGGCGTTTGTCGCCATCGCCTTCGTGTTCACCGGCAAGTTCGTCGTCTCTGCCTTCGCCATGCTGCTACTGGTTTTCATGACGGACTTCGCCAAGATCGCTCTGGCGACCGATACCGTCCGATGGTCGAGGCATCCGGAGACATGGAGGATCGGCGGGCTCGTCGCCGTATCGGTCACGCTCGGCGTGGCGATGGTCGTCGAGGCCCTGCTGCTGCTGTACCTCGCCTGGCCGGGCTTTGGCTTGGCGGCGAATGATGAGGCGCTCTACACCTTCAGCTTCCTGACGATGCTGTTCTTCGGGGTCTTCTCGATCCTCTCGGCGCGGGAGCGACGGTGGTTCGGCGCGAGCATGCCGAGCCGGACGCTCATGGCGGCGCTCGCAGGTGAAGCGCTGCTCGGCGTCGTGCTGACGAATGTCGGAATCCCTGGCCTGATGCCCCTGCCCTGGTGGCAGAGCCTGGCGGTGTTCGGTTACGCGATGGTGGCCTGCCTTGGCGTCAACGACGCCATCAAGGTCGCCATGATCCGGTGGCGCCTCCCGAAGCTGGCCATGTAGGATGCTGAATCGCGTCGAGCTTACTGGAGGATGTCTGGCGTGGGTCACGCCGCCAAGGCGGTCACGTCGGTCTGGGCCGAGGGAGATGCCGCCGACGGGCCCGAGGAGGCGGCGACTGTTGAACCAATCCAGCCGTTCCAGCGTGGCGCACTGGGCATAGAGTCGAGCGGCTCAAGGTAGCGGCCGCTTCACCACCCACACTGACAGCGGAACGGCGGCGAGGTCCGCCATCGACGCGCTGACGTTCCGCGCCGTCACCCGCACGCTGCTGGTGGACCAGACATGGCAGTCCGGCACGAAGGCGATGCTGCTGATGTCCAGCGAGGCGCCCGCGAATTCGCGGTGCCGCGCGCCAGGCACCGTCACATCGCTGTTCGTTATCGAGCCAGCGGTCAGGCTCGGCAGGTCCCAAGTCATCTCCAGCGCCGGGCTTCGCGTCCCGATCGGCACCGATGGGCAGGCATAGAGCACGCCCGGCGCCGCCTCCGGCAGCCCGAACAGCCGCAGCGCCTCGTGCTCGATCTGCCCGTCGAAGCCGATGATGCCGATCGCACTGGGCTGGGCCGAGGTTACCCCGTCGCAGTTAGCCGTGTTGCCGCCTCATGCGACGGCGTCGCAGCGCAGTTCAAACCGACATTCGGGATGCCCGGCCGCGGCGCAGGCCACTTCACGGCAAAGCGGCTCGCCCGCGCGACCCGACATCTCCAGAACGTAACGCATGCCGCCAGCGAAGCTGCCCTCGAAGGTGTAGCAGACGCTCCGCCCTGTCTCAGGGCCATAACCGAGCGCGAAGGCGGAGTGGCGCACAGTGAGGCTCGCCGTTCCCGCCGCCTCGTCGAGCGCGGTGAGTTCGAGCTGACCATAGCCCCGCTGCGACAGCCGTTTGAGGTAGTGACGGAAGGTATCGACCGGCGTCAGGCGGTGCGTCTTTGCCTCCGCCCGACACCACTGCAGGGCGGAGAGATCACTCGAGGCATACAGGATCTCGCGATAGGCCTCGGAGCCGATGGCGCCTTCGATGCCCTTCTGCATGTTCACCAGGAAATGCCGTGGCAGGTAGATCATCGGCATATCATCGGTGCGCCAGATGCCCGTCTCAGGATCGACGTCGATGGGAACTTGCGGTTGAGCCATCCAAACTCCTGCAGCGGCGGCCCCAAGGCGATGGGCCGGGTCATAATCTGATCCGGATGGACAGATCATAGCAATATGACGGCGCCACATGCCGCTTCGCGGGTCGAGACGACACAGGACCGCCCGGCGCGTCATGTCCCCAATGAGGGTGAGATTGTTTCCCGTCGTCGTGACCAGCGTCATCGTGGGAAGCTCCGGCACCTCCGACTTGCCCGGCATCCGCATGCGCGGCGAGGTCTGCGTCAGCATCTGGCAGAGGAAGTCACCACCGAGCGGTGACTCGCAGTTGTCGATCGCCACGACCTGCTCACCGGCCAGCATCAGTGTCAACGCCGGTTGAATTCTGACCCGCTTTGCGTGGGGTCGCCGATCGAAACCTGACCCATGTGATGCCCGGGGTGGGGCTCGCCCCACCCCGGGCGGCGCCTCTCAACGGCTTTCCTTCTTCGC
>NZ_JACADR010000489.1 GCF_016106005.1 Roseomonas rosulenta | reverse complement strand
CGGCGCGGCCGCGGCTTCGAAGCCGCGGCTGCCCCACCCGGCGCCGTCGCGCCCGCCGAGGCGCGTTCAGTCGGCGGCGGCGCGGCGCGCGGCGTCTTCCTCGGCAGCGAGGCGCACGAACCCCTCGCGCGTCTGCGGCAGCTTCCGCCCCAGGATCTGCTCCGCCACCTGGGTGCGCAGCACCTGCGCCGTGCCGCCGGCGATCGCGAACATCCGAGCGTCGCGCACATGCCGCTCCATCGGGTTGTCGCGCGAATACCCCGCCGCGCCCCAGACCTGCAGTGCCTGGTTGGTCACGCGGATCGCCATGTCGGCCGCCATCACCTTGGCCTGCGCCGCCGCCAGCCGGTCCGGGAAGCCGTTCGGCCCGGCCGAGCGTGCCGCCCGCCAGACCAGCGCACGCGAGGCTTCGAGCTCGATCGACATGTCCGCCAGCATCCAGGCCAACCCCTGGAACTCGGCGATCGGCCGCCCGAACTGCCGGCGTGACTGCGCGCGGTCGAGCGCATGATCATAGGCGCCCGCGGCAATACCGAGCGCAGCCGTCGCCGCCCCCACCCTCTGCCCGTTATAGGCATCCATGAGCCGCCCGAAGCCGCGCGCCCAGCCCCCAGGCGGGCGCAGCACCATCGCATCCGGCACCACCAGGCCGCGCATCGCGACATTCGCCTCGGGCATGCCGCGAAGGCCCATGGACGGGATGCGCTCCGCGGTCATGCCGGGGGGCATTCCATCCCCGTCGCGCATCACAACGAAGCCGCCGATGCCCTTCTCCTCGCCGTCCTCGACCACGCGGGCGAAAACCAGATGCAGGCGGGAGACGCCGCCGCCGGTGATCCAGGTCTTGTCGCCCTCGATCACCCAGTCGTTGCCGTGGCGCACGGCGCGGGTACGCATCTCGGTCGCGGCGGAACCAGCCTCGGGCTCGGTGATCAGGATGGCGGGCTTGTCGCCGGCCAGCACGAGGTCGGCGGCGACGCGCTTCTGGGTCGGCGTGCCATAGGCCATGATCGCGCCAATCGCGCCCATGTTGGCTTCGACCGCGATGCGCCCGCACACCGCGCAGGCATTGGCGAATTCCTCGATCACCAGCACCGCGTCGAAATAGCACAGGCCGCGCCCGCCCCATTCGCGCGGGATGGTCAGGCCCATGAAGCCGGCCTCGGTCATGCGCCGCACCATCGGCCAGGGGTATTGCTCGGACCGGTCCGTGGCGGCGGCCTGGGTGGCGGCCTCTCGCGCCAGCTCGCGCGCGGCGTCGCGCAGCTGCGCCTCGGCGTCGGTCAGTCCATGCATGGCGTCAGCCTCCCCGGATGCGGCGTTCGATCGCCTCGGTCGCGGCGCGGTCGAGCCGCAGCGCGCGGGCGAACCCATCGAGCCAGGCGCGCTCGGCGCCCTCGATCGCGGCGGCGCCGGCCACGGCCGCGGCATAGAGCTGCGCGGCGAGCATCGGGTCCTGCGCCTCGCGGGCCAGGACCTCGGGCGCGACCGCGCGGTTAAAGTCCGCGAGCACGGCATCACGCGCCGCCGGGCCCAGGCCCGCGGCATCGAGCTGGTCGGCGATGCGGGCGCGCTCGTCGGAATCGACATGGCCGTCCGCCTTCGCCGCGGCGATCATGGCGCGCAGCATCAGCACGCCCTCGCGGTCCTCGGCGGCGATCGGCGGGGTGGCGGGCACGCCGGGCACGGGCGCCCAGGTCTCCCGCGGAGCGGGCGTG
>NZ_JACADR010000488.1 GCF_016106005.1 Roseomonas rosulenta | reverse complement strand
GGCCGGCGCCGCTTTGCGCGCACTCGAGCCGCCGGCGTCGCGGGGCACGGGGCCGTAGCGACGGAACAGCACGCGGCGGCGGCACCGTCGCGCATCGCGCCGTTGGGCGCAGCGCCCGATGCGCTCGCCAGGGCCATGGGCCGTGGCAGGTCGGCCGCCGCACCGCTGCTTCGGGTCGGCGGACAGAATGTGGCGCCGCATGGTGCCCGCGGCGACGCAGGCGCCGCCCCGGGCGGGCCTTCGCTACCCGGCGGCGGCGAGGCGGATCGTGGCGCCGTTCTCCACCCCGTCCGCCTCGCACAACGCGGCGATGGCGGGGGCCATGTCGGCGGGCCCCGGTATCGCTGCGGGGTCCTGGCCGGGGAAGGCATTGGCGCGCAGCCGCGTCGCAACCGGGCCGGGATCGGCCAGCATGACGCGCAGGCCGGTGGTCGCGACCTCGGCCGCCCAGCAGCGCACCAGGTGCTCGAGCCCCGCCTTGGCGGCGCCGTAGAGGCCCCAATAGGCGGCAGGCGTGCCGGCCACGGCATCCGTCAGCATCACCGCCCGCCCGGCCGGGGCGGCGCGCAGCGGCGGGTCGCAGGTGCGGATAAGCCGCCAGCCGGCCGAGAGGTTCACCGCGAGCGATTCCTCCCAGTCCCGCGGCTGGATATGCGCGACCGGCGTCAGCTTCGGCAGCACGCCCGCGGCATGTACCAGGATGTCGAGCCGCCCGAAGCGCGCCACGATGGACGGGCCCAGCATGTCGATGTCCTGCGCGCGCTTCTGCAGGTCGAGCGGCAGCAGCGTGGCGGGCAGGCCGCCGGCGGCGCGGATGGCGTCGTCGGTCTCCTCGAGCCCGCCCTGGGTGCGCGCCACCAGCACGCATTGCGCGCCGCGACGGGCGAGTTCGACGGCGACGGCGGCGCCGATCCCGCGGGATGCGCCGGTGACCAGGGCGACCTGGCCGGAGAGTGAGGACATGTCGGTGGGGTCTTTGCTCTTGGGCGAAGGACGGATCGGCACTCCTTCACCGAAGGCCGCCGGGGAGTCAAAGCCGGGCCCCTTCCGCGGCCCCGCCTCAGCCGGCCGGTCCGCCACGCCGCGCCATCATGCGGTTGCCGGGGCGTTCGCTGGCATAGGCGACCTCGGCGAAGCTGCGCAGGCGCTGCTCCACGCTCTCGAAGGCGGCGCGCTGGGCGGGGGTGAGCGGTGCGTCGGGCGTCTCCGTGCGGTGCGTCAGGTAGCGTGCCAGCGTGCCGGCGCCGCGGCGGTGCGCGGCGGCCACCAGCGCACCTTCGCCGAGCGTGATCTCCTGCCCGTCCAGTCCGCGGATGGTGGCGCCGGCCGATGCCAGCGTGCCGCCACGATCGAGGATGGCCTCCTGCCGCGCCAGGTAGGCCGACATGGCGGCCTCCTGCGCGGCGGGGCTCTCGAGGAAGCTTGCCTCGTCGGTCACGCGGTGGCGGGCGGCGGCCTCGGTCCAGGCACCGGCGGCGTCCATCCAGCCGATGTCGCGCAGCGCGATGGGCAGGAACTGGTAGCGGCCGAGCGCGCCCGATGCCGGGTTGCGCAGGCCGTAGCCTTCGCGCGCATGCTCCGCGCTGCGCTCGGCCTCGGCGATGCGCTGGCGGAAGGTCGCGTTGGCCTGCGCTTCCCAGGGGCGCAGGTTCGGCGCCTCCAGGCCTCCGGGCGCGACGGGACGGGCCAGTGCGGGCGGCGGCGGCGCGGCGCGGGCCACGGCCGGCTGGGCGGAGGCAGCCATGGCCG
>NZ_JACADR010000487.1 GCF_016106005.1 Roseomonas rosulenta | reverse complement strand
CGGGGTCTCCAGCGACTGCCGCGCGCCGGCGATGGCGCGCGCGCGCACCCGTTCCAGCGCGTCGGCATCGAAGCGCGGCGCGGTCATGGCCAGCCGCGCGAGGCGCAGCGCCTCGGGCAGGGCGTCCGCCAGGCAGCGGAAGCCGGCCTCGAAGCTGTCGCGCCCGGCCGAGAAGGACAGGCCAATCGCGTCATCGCGCAGCGCATCCTGGAAGGCCAGGGCGCGCAGGTCGCCCGCCCCTTCCATCAGCATGGCCGCGGCCATGGCCATGGTGCCGTCCTGCCCGGCGGGGTCGCGCGCCGCGCCGCCCGGCCAGGACCAGGAGAGCGAGACGACCGGGACCGTATGGTCCTCGACCAGCCAGGCGGTGACGGGGCCGGCCTCGACCACCTGGATCGGCAGGGTGAAGGGGGTGCTCATCACGCGGCCTCCGGCAGCAGCCAGCCGGTGGTGGCCGTGGCGGTCCCGAGCACGGCGCGCGCGGCTTCCGTCACCTGCGCCTGCGTCACGGCGCGCAACCGGGCGGGCCAGAATTCCACGACATCGGCGGACAGGCCGATGGCGAGCACGCCGCCCAGCATGCGGGGCGCCGCGCCGAAGCCGTCCAGCGCCAGCAATGCGCCGGAGGAGAGCTGGCGGCGGGAGCGCGCGACCTCGGCCTCGGTCGGGCCGTCCTGCAGCAGGGTCGCGATGGTCGCCTGCAGCGCCGCTTCCAGGCGGTCCGGCTCGACGCCGCGCCGCGGCACGGCGTAGACCGTGAATTCCGTCGCGCCCGCTGCCTCGCCGTCATAGGAGGCGCCGGCGGACACCGCGAGGCCGGTCTCGACAAGTGCGGCATGCAGGCGCGAGCCCTGGCCGCTGCCCAGCAGATGCGCCAGCACCTCCAGTGGCAGGGCGTGGCGCGCCTCCCCGGCGGTCAGCGAGGGCGCTATCCAGGCGCGGATCAGCAGCGCCTCCCGCGCGGTGGGTTCGCGCGTGACCAAGCGCGGCTCATGCGGCACGGAGGGGGCGCGGGCGCGGTCGCGCGCCGCACCGGGGCGGGCCGGCACCCGGCCGTAGTGTTCCTCCGCCAGGGCGCGCAGCGTGGCTTCGTCGACCGCGCCCGAGACCACCAGCGTCGCGTTGTGGGGCGCGTAGAAGCGGTCATAGAAGCCCACCAGGTCGTCGCGGGTAATGGCGCGGATCTCGGCCTCCCAGCCGATGATGGGCCGACCGGGCCAGGTCTGCGGGCCCCAGAGCGCGGCGCGGAAGGCTTCCTGGAAACGCGACCGGGCGGAGCTGTCGGTGCGCTGGCGGCGTTCCTCGAGGATGACGTTGCGCTCGCTTTCCAGCTGGTCGGCCGGGAACAGCGCCGCGCCGAAGCGGTCGGCCTCCATCTGCATCACCAGCGGCAGGCGCGAGGCCTCGACCTGCTGGAAATAGGCGGTGACGTCGCGCGAGGTGAAGGCGTTGTCGTTACCTCCCTCGCGCGCCACGCGGCGGGAGAATTCGCCCGAGGCGACGTTGGGCGAGCCCTTGAACATCATGTGTTCGAGGAAATGCGCGACGCCGGATCGCCCGGCGGGGTCCTCGGCGCCGCCGGCGGCATAGAACAGGTATTGCGCGACGACTGGCGCGCGGCGGTTCTCGGCCAGGACCACGCGCAGCCCGTTGGGCAGCTGCCATTGCTTCGCGCCGAACAGCGGGCGGTCGGCGCGCTCGCGGCGCGGTCCTGGCACGAAGGCGCCCACGGGG
>NZ_JACADR010000486.1 GCF_016106005.1 Roseomonas rosulenta | reverse complement strand
CAGCAGGCCGACCCGGCGCAGGCTTGCGCGCCGGCCGGCCGCGAACAGCAGCCCGCGCGCGGCCACCTGCGCGGGTCCATGCGCGGCGGCGATCAGCAGCACCGTCGCCTCGGGCCAGCCGCGTTCGCGCAGCAGCGGGATCAGGTGCGCGCCGAGGCCCGTCGCGATGAAGGCATGCGCCGCGAAGCACACCGCGAGGCCGAGGAAGGCGCGTTGCCGCAGCCGCGTCCACAGGGACACGCGCGCCGTGGCCTGGGCGGCCGACGGGCCTGGCCGGCGTGCATGGCGCAGCATCGCCACCGTGATCACCGCCGAGACCGCCTGCAGCACGGCCAGCGCCTGCAGCGCGCCGCGCCAGCCGAAGGTGCCGATCAGCGCATCGGTCAGCGGCAGGAACACCGTGCCGGTGAAGCCGGTGATGAAGCTGATGATGGTGATGCTGCGCGTCGCATCGCGCGCCTGCTCCACCACCACCGCCATGGCGATGCCCCACAGCCCGATCGCCTGCGCGACGCCGATCCCGATCCAGATCGCGAAGAAGGCGAGGGGGTGCGCGACCAGGCTCCAGGCCACCAGCAGCACGGCGGCGGCGGCGGTGCCGAGGCCCATCATGCCGCGAGCGCCGTGCCGGTCGAACCAGCGCCCGGCGGGCACCGCCGCCAGGCCCGCCGCCAGCAGGCCGGTGGTGTAGGCGGCGTTGAGCGTCACGCGCGACCAGCCGAGCTCGGCCTCCATCGGCGCGACCATGAGCGGGAAGGGCGTGAACAGCGTGCCCCAGCCGATCAGCTGGGTGACGGCCATGCCCCAGATCAGCGCGCGGTCGGAGAGGCCTTGGCTGCTCATGTCATGTGCACGAGGGCTTCGCCGTCATGCCCCTCGCATGCGGGGCGCGTCGTCTCCTCGCTCGCGGCATGGGGCGCGGCGGCCACATGGCCGCCCGGCCCTTGCCGCCGCGGGCCGGAGCTTCGTGCGCCGGGACTCACACCGTGAACTGCTCCGCGATGATGCGTTCCGACAGCCCGTGGTCGGGATCGAAGAGCAGCGTGAGCGACACGTCGCGCGCCTCGCGCACCTCGACGCGCGCCACGTCGCGCACCTCGGTGTAGTCGGCCACGGCCGCGACCGGGCGCTTGTCGCGTTCCAGGATCTCGAAGACCACCTCGACATCGGCGGGCAGCAGCGCGCCGCGCCAGCGCCGTGGGCGGAAGGCCGAGATCGGCGTGAGCGGCAGCAGGTTCGCCCCAAGCGGGACGATCGGCCCGTGCGCCGAGAGGTTGTAGGCCGTGCTGCCCGCCGGCGTGCTGATCAGGATGCCGTCGCAGATCAGCTCCGTCAGCCTTTCCTTGCCGTCCACCAGGATGCGCACCTTCGCCGCCTGGCGGCTCTCGCGCAGCAGGGAGACCTCGTTGATGGCCAGCGCCTCGACCGGCGCGCCGCCGTTGCAGAAGGCGCGCATGCGCAGCGGGTGCAGCGTGGCGGCCTGCGCGGCGGCGAGGCGCGCGGGCAGGTCGTCCTCGCGGTAGTCGTTCATCAGGAAGCCGACGGAGCCGCGGTTCATGCCGTAGACCGGCGTGCCGCGGTGCAGGAAGCGGTGCAGCGTCTCGAGCATGAAGCCGTCGCCGCCGAGTGCGACCACGACCTCGGCCTGGTCGGGATCGGCGGCGCCGTAGCGGGCCGCCAGCGCCTCCTGCGCCGCCCGCGCCGCCTCGTTCTGCGCGGCGAGGATGGCGAGGCGCGGCGCGCTCACGCGCCGGCCTTCGCGACCCAGCCCCGCGCTGCCGCGCGGTGTTCCAGCAGCGGCATGCCCGCG
>NZ_JACADR010000485.1 GCF_016106005.1 Roseomonas rosulenta | reverse complement strand
AGATCGCGGCGGGCCCGCGGCCCCGCCGGTCGCCCGCCGCATGCTGGGCGCGCTGGCCTTGCTGCTGCTGCTCGGCGCCTGCGGGAAGGTCGGGCCGATACGTCCGCCCGGCCCGGCCGACCAGGTCACCTATCCGCGGCTCTATCCGAACCGCTGAGGGATCGCCGGCGCTGGCCATCCCGCAAGGTGCCTGCCGCAGGCTCAACCCACGCCCAGCTCCAGTGCGCGCCGGTACACGTCCCGCCGCTTCAGCCCCGTCGCCTCCGCCACGCTCGCCGCCGCGTCGCGCAGGCTGAGCCCGGCGGCGAAGGCGGCACGCAGCGCGGCGTCGAGCTCGTCCGCGCCGGCCTCCTCCGCCGGCGCCGGGCCGACCACGATGCAGATCTCCCCGCGCGCCTCGGCCGTGGCGTAGTGCGCGGCGAGGTCGCCAAGCGACCCGCGGCGCATCTCCTCGAAGCGCTTGGTCAGTTCGCGCGCCACCGCGGCCGGCCGGTCGGCGCCGAGCCCCTCGGCCAGTGCCGCAAGGGCCTCGCCCAGCCGGTGCGGCGCCTCGTAGAAGACCAGCGTGGCCGAGAGCCCCGCGCGCTCCACCGCGCGCAGCCGCGCGACCTCGGCGGCGCGCGGCCCTGCCTTCGCCGGCAGGAAGCCCAGGAACAGGAAAGGATGTGGCGGCAGGCCCGAGAGCGACAGCGCCATCACCGCCGCATTCGGCCCGGGGATTGCGGATACCGCCACGCCGGTCTCGATCGCCGCCCGCACCAGGCGGTAGCCCGGGTCGCTCACCAGCGGGGTGCCGGCATCGCTGACCAGGGCGAAACGCTCCCCCGCCATCATGCGTTCCACCAGCCGGGGGGCTTGCGCGGCCTCATTGTGATCGTGCAAGGGGATCATGGTCGCCGCCACGCCCTGGCGCGCAAGCAGGCCGCCGGTCACCCTGCTGTCCTCGCACAGCACGGCGTCGGCATCCTTCAGCGCGGCAAGCGCGCGCGGCGACAGGTCGCCGAGGTTGCCGATCGGCGTCGCGACAAGCACCAGGCCCGGCCGCGCCGCCGGACCACCGGGAGGATCCGAGGACCGTGTCCCTTCTGCCGCATCGCCTCCCACGCCGCTTCTCCGCGCTTGCCGTCCTGGCCCTTGTGGGCCTCGGCGCCTGCGCGCCGCAAGGGGCGGGCCCGGTCGGGTCCCGCCAGCCGCTGCAGGAACCACCACGCAACCGCATCGCGCTGCTGCTGCCGCTGTCGGGGCCGCAGGCCTCGCTCGGGCGCGCGATGGAACAGGCGGCGGAACTGGCGCTATTCGAACGCGGGGGGCGCAGCGTCGATTTCCTGCCCATGGATACCGGCAGCACCGCATCCGGCGCCGCGGCGGCCGCGCGCAAGGCGGTGGGCGCGGGGGCGCGCATCATCGTCGGGCCGCTGACGGCGGCCGAGACCTCCGCCGCCTCGGCCCCCGCCCGTGCGGCGCGCATCCCGATCATCGCCTTGACCAACGATGCCGCGCAGTCCGGCCCCGGCGTCTGGACGCTCGGCGTGACGCCGGCGCAGCAGGTGCGCCGCGCCATGGGGGCCGCCATGTCGGGCGGCGCGCAGCGCTTCGCGCTGGCCGCCCCGGACGACGCCTTCGGCCGCGCCCTGGCCACGGCGATGCGCTCCGTCGCCGCGGAATGGGGCCTGCCGGACCCGGCCATCGTACTGCATTCCCAGCGTGCCAGCCCCGGCGCGGTGGCGCAGGACGTGGCGCAGCGCGGCGGCGGCGCGGTCGATGCCGTGCTGATCGGCAGCGCTGGCGCCATGGCGCGTGGCGTGGCGGCGGGGCTC
>NZ_JACADR010000484.1 GCF_016106005.1 Roseomonas rosulenta | reverse complement strand
CGGGCGCCCGGTGGTGATCTTCCCCGAGGGCACCCGCACCGCGCCGGGCGAGCGCGTGCCCTACCAGCCCGGCGTCGCGGCCCTTGCCTCCGCGACCGGCGCGCCGGTGGTGCCGGTGGCGACTGACAGCGGCCTGCATTGGGGCCGTCGGGCATTCCAGAAACGCCCGGGCACGATCCATGTCGCGATCCTGCCGCCGCTGCCCATCGGCCTGCCGCGTGCAGCGCTGATGGCCGAGCTGGAGACCGCCATCGAGGATGCCTCCGCCGCGCTGGCCGGATCTGCACACCCTGTGGACAAGTCTGGGGACGGGGACTCCGTCATTTCTGATTCGGATGAGCAGCGGCGACGAACAAGTATCTGATTCAAATAAGAATCCTAGTCGGCGCCAACATTTGTGGATAATTCCGCTCTACCGGAGTCCGGCAGTAGCGCGGCGATACGGTCCAGCCCGGCATCGCGCACCCCCATCGCGCGCAGGTGCCGCAGCGTGTTCAGCAGATATTCGCGGTTCGCCCCCATCTGGCCGTGACCCTGGGCGATGGCCGCCGCGGCGCGTTCCGGCGAAAGACGCCCGCAATAGAGCCGGCAGCCGCGGTTCGCGACATAGGCCACCGCCCGCACCATCCGGCCGGTATCGAGCAGGCGCAGCGGCAGCATCCGCCGGTGGTACACCTGCTCCGCCCCGTCCGGCAGCTCGCGATCATCGAGATAGGCGAGCACCGCGGCCGCCTCCGCCGCGCGCACGCCGAAGGCGAGGCCGCGGCAGGCTCCCCCGCGGTCGAGGCCGAGCACGAGCCCCGGGCGCTCGGGCGTGCCCCGGTAGCGGTGCGACCACAGGCAGAAGCGGCGATGGAAGCCGCGCAGCAGTGCTGGATGCGCCACCGCATGGCTGAAGCCCGGCCGCCAGATCAGCGAGCCATAGGCGAAGACGTAGAGATGGCCGTCCGCATCGACCAGGTCGCGCAGCGCGGCGCCGTCATGGTGCATGGGGTGGTTCCGCCGCCCGGCCGGCGCGGCGTCGCGCCGGGGCGGGCGCGGCGCTATACCCGGCGCCGTGACCGACGTGAAGCCGCCGATCCCCCGCCCCCGCCCCCGCCGCGTGCTCTGGGGCCTGCTGGCGCTTGTTGTCGTGGCGGCGGCAGCGCATGGCGTGGTCTGGGTCTGGGCGACCGGCGCGCTGGCCGTGGGCATGTCGGACTGGGTGACGCAGCGCCGGGCGGAGGGCTGGACGGTGGCGCATGGGCCGCCGGTGCGCGGCGGCTGGCCCTTCGCCGCCCGGCTGTCGGTGCCGGATGTGCGCATCGAGGCACCGGCCCGCGCCGGGCAGGCCGGGTTCGCGCACGAGGCGCAGCGGGTGGTGCTGCAGATCGCGCCACCGCAGCCTGATCGCCTTCAGGTCCTGTTCGCGGGGGCGCAGCGCCTGCACCTGGGCGACGTGGCTGTGCCCTTCGCCGCAGGGCGCCTGGCGTTGGCGGTGCCTCTCGCGCCGGGGCCGGCGCCGCCGCCGATGGAAGTCACCGCCGCAGCGCTCGAGGTGCTGCTGCCCGAGGGGCCGCTGCTGGTGCGCGCGGTGCGGATCGTGTCCCAGCCCGGCGGTCCGGCCGCGATGCGCGGCGGTGCTGCGGCGGCGCGCGCGGCCGACGCCGAAGCCGCCCTGGCGCTCTCGATTCAGGCCGAAGGCGTGGTGCTGCCGAGCTCGCGCCTGGCCAGCGCGCTCGGCCGGGAGATCGATGCCCTGTCCGCCGAGGCGCTCCTGTCCGGACCGACGCCGCTGCCCGGACCACCTGCGGCGATGGCGGCGGGCTGGCGCGATGC
>NZ_JACADR010000483.1 GCF_016106005.1 Roseomonas rosulenta | reverse complement strand
CGGCGTGGGCGTGCGCCCCGGCACGCCAACGAACCGCGGCGGTCCCGTCGACCGCGTCGGCCGCCGCTGATCTCCCGCGGGTCCGGGGGCGCGTCGGCCCCCGGCGGGGGTCGAGGGGGCGGCGCCCCCTCGCCATCTACCTCGGCGGCGCCGGCAGCCGGGACGAATGGTGGTCGGCGATCCGCCACAGCCCGTCCGTCCCGCGCACGAAGGTCATGCTGAAGCGCGACGGGTCGGAGGATGCGCTGCCGTCGTTGAGCCGCCGGTGGAAGGTGTACAGGCCCGAGGCGACCGCCACGCCCGGTGCGACCTCCCGCAGCGTGTAGTCGCCCAGCGTGACCGAGGTCGCCGCGACACCTGGCCTGGTGCGGCCGAAATAGTCGCTGATGGCGGCGGTGCCGATGGTGCGGCTGCGGCTGACGCTGCCCCACAGCGTGGCGTCGGGCGTGTACATGGCCGCCGCGGTCGCGCCGTTCATGCTGTCATAGGCCGCGACCCAGGCGGCGGGTGCCTCGGCGGCCTCGCGCGGCGGTCCGGCGGCAGAAGCGGTGTGGGCGGCGCATGCGGCGGCCAGGGCGGCGATGGCGAAGATGCGGCGCTGCATCGGGTCTCACTTTCATGGCATCGGGTTGCGTACCCCACCCTACGCCCCCGCCGCCCCGCGCAATGTGCGATGTGACACGCGCTGCCCCGCCATTCCCCGCGGGTCCGGGGGCGCGTCCGCCCCCGGCGGGGGGTTCGGGGGGCTGGCCCCCCGGTGCTCCCTCCGCTAACCCTTCCCGCGCTCTTTCTCCCCGAAGGTCATCCCGCGCATGTCGCTCGTCTCCGCTCGCCTGTCTCCCGCCATGCAGGTCGTCACCTCGGCCGTGCGCAAGGCCGGCCGGCGCCTGCTGCGCGACTTCGGGGAGGTCGAGCAGCTGCAGGTCAGCGTGAAGGGCCCGTCGGACTTCGTCTCCTCCGCCGACCTGCGCGCCGAGCAGACGCTGCGCGAGGAATTGTCCAAGGCGCGGCCGAACTTCGCCTTCCTGATGGAGGAATCGGGCGCTTCGGGCGACGAGTCCTGGGAATGGCGCTGGGTGGTCGATCCGCTCGATGGCACCACCAACTTCCTGCACGGCATCCCGCACTGGGCGATCAGCGTGGGCATCGAGAAGCGCATCGACGCCGAGCGCACCGAGATCATGGCCGGCGTGATCTACAACCCCGCCTCGGACGAGCTGTTCTGGGCTGAGAAGGGCGTGGGCGCCTTCCTGAACGACAAGCGGCTGCGCGTCTCGGCGCGGCGCGACATTCGCGAGGCGGTCTTCGCCACCGGCATCCCCTTCGCGGGCGTGCCGCGCAAGGCGGAATTCTCGGCCATTCTGCACCGTGTCATGCCGCAGGTGGCCGGCGTGCGGCGCTTCGGCGCGGCGGCGCTCGACCTCGCCTGGGTGGCGGCCGGGCGGTATGACGGCTTCTGGGAACTCGGCCTCAAGAAGTGGGACATCGCGGCGGGGCTGGTGATGGTGAAGGAGGCCGGCGGCTTCTTCTCCGACCCCGATGGCGGGGATGCCTATGCGTCGGGCAACATCGTTGCCGGCAACCAGGCGCTGCAGCCGAAGCTGCGGGAACTGGTGGCCGAGGGCATCGCCGCCGTGAAGGCCCACCAGGCCGGATGAGGCGCGGCTGCCGCCCGACCTGGTGGCTTGCGGGCGTCGCGCTGCTGCTGGCGGCGCCGCTGACCGCGGGCGCGCAGGACGCCCCGCGCCAGGGCGACGCCATGCCCGAATCCCTGCCGCCCGAACCGCCGCCGACCCCGGCCGCCCCGGCGGGGCCCGGGTCCGGAGGG
>NZ_JACADR010000482.1 GCF_016106005.1 Roseomonas rosulenta | reverse complement strand
GGGGTGGCCCGAGAGCCGCGACAGGCGCCGCAGCGGCAGCGCGCGCAGCGTGCGCCGTCCCGTCCGACCCGCGGGCGCGGCCACGCGTGTGAAAAAGCGCGACGCGGGCGCCCTGAATCGGCTCCGGCCGATTCAGCCCGGCGCGATAATGGTCTAAGCTAGGGCGCGCGAGTCAGGGAGACACCGAGATGTTCCGCCGCACCATCCTCAAGGGCACGCTTGCCGCCGCCGCGCTGCCCGTCGCCGCCCGCGCCCAGGGCCGCGACCTCACTGTCGTCTCCTGGGGCGGCGCCTACCAGGACGCGCAGCGCGAGGTCTTCTTCCGCCCCTTCCAGCAGGCCACCCGCAGCCGGATGCTCGAGGAAACCTGGGATGGCGGGATCGGCGTGCTGCGCTCGCGCATCGCCTCGGGCGCCAATACCTGGGACGTGGTGCAGGTCGAGAGCGAGGAACTCCTGCTCGGCGCCGACGAGGGCCTGTTCGAGCCGCTCGACTGGGCGGCGATCGGCGGTCGCGACGCCTATATCCCGCAGGCGGTGAACGATTTCGGCGTCGGTGCCATCCTGTATTCCTTCGTCATCGCCTATGACCGCGCGCGCATGCCGCAGGGCCCGGCGAACTGGGCGGAGTTCTTCGACACCGCGCGCTTCCCCGGCAAGCGCGGCCTGCGCCGCGGCCCCAAGACCACGCTCGAGATCGCGCTGATGGCCGATGGCGTCCCGGCCGACCAGGTCTATGCCGTGCTCGGCACGCCGGCCGGCGTGGACCGCGCCTTCCGCCGGCTCGACAGCATCAAGGCCGAGCTCGCCTGGTGGGAACGCGGCGCGCAGCCGCCGCAATGGCTCGCCGCCGGCGAGGTGGCGATGACCAACGCCTACAACGGCCGCATCGCCGCGGCGAACGCGACCGATGGGCGCAACTTCGCGATCGTCTGGGCGGGCAACCTCTACACCATCGATTCCTGGGTGATCATGAAGGGCAGCCCGAACCGGGCGCGCGCGCTGGAATTCCTGAAGTTCGTGGGCCAGCCCGAGGTGCAGGCCGGATTGCCGCCGCGCATCCCCTATGGCGTGACGGCGCGCGGCGCGAATGACCGCCTGCCGCCGGCGCTGCTGGCGGAACTGCCGACCGCGCCCGCCAATATCGCGGGCGCGCTGCAGATCAGCGACCGCTTCTGGCTCGACAACCTCGACCGGCTGACCCAGCGCTTCAACACCTGGGTGGCGCGCTGAAACGGCACCGCGCCCTGCGGCGCGGTGCGCCCGCGTGACCGGCTTCGACGATATCGGCAGCTGGAGCCGGTCCTGGGCCTGGGGCGTGCCGCTGATCGTGGCGACGGTGGTGGTGCATGTGCTGGGGCTGGTGCTGATCCGCGCGGGCATCGCGCGCGCCTTTGCGCACCGCATGCCCGACCGTGCGGCGCACATGGTGCGCTTCGCGGTGGGCATGGGCGTGGCGGTGCTGCTCACCACGGTGCTGCACATCATCCAGGCGGCGGTCTGGGCCGCGGCCTATGTGCTGCTCGGGGCCGCGCCGACGATCCGCCAGGCGATGCTCTATTCCATCAACGCCATGACGGCGTATGGCCACACGGTGGTCTACCTGGCGCCGGACTTGCAGATGCTGGGCGCGCTGCAGGCGCTGAACGGGTTGATCCTGTTCGGGCTGACCACGGCCTTCCTCTACGGCATGGTGCAATACGGCTGGCCGGAGCGCAGCCCGTGAGGCGCCGCCGCCGCCGCGCGGACTGAACCCCCGCGCAGCCTCGGCCAGGCCCGGAAGGGGGTGGTGCCGCGCCGCCGGGAACCGCCGCGGGCGGCGCCCGGGTCCGG
>NZ_JACADR010000481.1 GCF_016106005.1 Roseomonas rosulenta | reverse complement strand
CGCGCCGGACCTCTCGCATCTCTCGCCGGCGGATCGCGCGCGGGCGCTGGCCGACGCGCGGCGCTGGTCGGGCACGCTGTTCATCGGATCCTCCGTCGCGGACGGCAAGCTGCGCGACCTGATCTTCGCGCCCTGGACCGGATCCTGGGGCGACGACACCATCATGGGCGGCGCGGTGCAGTATCGCCTCGCCCGCTTCTGGCGCTTCTTCATGGTCGACCTGGAAGGCGGCGGCGTCTATCGCTCGGGCGACACCAATGGCGGCGAGTTCTGGGGCGCGGTCTACCTGCGCTACGACGGCTTTCCCTGGACCAACTACGTCTACACCACCTTCGGCGTCTCGATGGGCCCCGACTACGTGACGCGCCTGCCCCAGGTGGAACGCGGCACCGATGCGCGGCCCGAGCCCAACCAGTCGCGCTGGCTGAACTTCTTTTCGCCCGAGCTCACCGTCGCGCTGCCCGAGTATCCGCAATACGAGGTTGCCTTCCGCTACATGCACCGCAGCGGCATCTTCGGCACCTACAACGGCGTGTACGAAGGGGCGAACAGCTTCGTCATGGGCTTCCGCTACCGGTTCTGAGCCGCGCGGGCGCCAACACCGGATCGCGCCGCGCGCGATCCGCGAGCGCGCGCGCGCGATCTCGGCCAGACCAGCTTCCGCCGCTGGCGCAGCAATCCACATCGCCGAGGCAGGATCGCGGCTCGCCCGCTCGCCACGCTTCCGAGGATAGAAGTCCAACGGATCGCGCGCCGCGCGATCCGGGAGCGCGAATGCGCGACCGCGCCCAGACCGACTTTCGTCGCAGGCGCATCGGTACACGGCGCGAAAGCCAAGCCGGCGGATGCCGGCGCCCGGCGTCTGAGGGCGAAAAAAGAAAATGGTGGGCGCACGTGGGATCGAACCACGGACCTCCTGCGTGTCAAGCAGGCGCTCATACCACTGAGCTATGCGCCCCCGAGCCCCGGAGGGGCCGCATGGCAAGCCTGCCCTGCGGGGCCGCCTGATTAGACGCGGCGCGCGCAGCGCGCAAGGCCCCGCGGCTCACTCGTCCACGAGCGCGACGTCGATCAGGCGCTCCAGCACTTCCGGCTCCTGCGCGCCGGCGATTGCGTGCCGCCCGCCGATCACGAAGCAGGGCACGCCGTTGATGCCCAGGCGATGCGCGCGCAGGTTCTCGGCGTGTACCGCATCGGCCTCGGCGCCGCTGTCGAGGAAGTGGTGCACGCCGCCCATCTCGAGCCCGATTCGCAGCGCCAGCAGCACCAGCGTGTCGGTGTGGCCGATATCGGCCCCTTCGGCGAAATAGGCGTGGAACAGCGTGTCCACCATGGCATCGCCCAGGCCCTCGCGCGCCGCGTAGCGCACCAGGCAATGCGCATCGAGGGAGGATGGCATGCGGCGTATGCGGTCGAAGCGGAAGGGCACGCCCTCGGCGCGGCCGAGCTCGGCGATGGTCGCGTGCAGCCGGCGCGCGCGTTCCTCGCCGCCGAACTTGCGCGTCAGGAAGTCGTGCCGCGGCAGCCCGGCCGCGGGAATGTCCGGGTTCAGCAGGAAGGGCCGCCAGAGGATCTCGGCCAGGATGTCGGGCCGCGTGCGCAGCGCCCGGCGCAGCCGCCGCGTGCCGAGGTAGCACCAAGGGCAGACCAGGTCGAAGACGACCTCGATCTGCAGCCTGGCGCGGGGCGGGGCAAGGATGTTCACCGCGCCATCCTAGGCCTGAATCCCGGCCGGCGCATCACTCGCGCCTCCCAGCGGCCGGCCGGCGGTGCGCAGCGGCGGGGCGGGGGCGGCCAGCACGCGGTCGCCACCGGCCGCCTGCGCCGAGGCGAGGGC
>NZ_JACADR010000480.1 GCF_016106005.1 Roseomonas rosulenta | reverse complement strand
ACGGGCGCGATCGCAGGCGGGGGCATCGCCGCCGCGACCGGGCGGCGCGGCTCCGACATCCTGGCGGGTGCCGCGATCGGCGCGCTGGCCGGCGCGCTGATCGGCGGCACCGCCGGCTACCTCCAGGCCCGCCAGCGCCAGTCGCAGGACCAGGGCGCGCTGGTCCAGGCCGTGGGCGGCGACCTTGCCAACGAGAACCGCCAGCTCGAGGCGACGCAGCTTGCCTTCAACCAGCTGGTCGATTGCCGCGTGAACACCGCGAACCGGATCCGCGCCGATGTGCGCAGCGGGCGCATCTCGCGCGACCAGGGCATGGCGCTGATGACCTACCAGCGCGACCTGATGCGCCGCGACGTGGCGCTCGCGCAGACCATCAACGAGAAGATCGGCACCCGCGGCGGCGAGTTCGACACCGCCATCGAGACCATCGCGCCCGGCACCAAGGGCCAGGTGCAGGCCCGCCGCACCGCGACACCGGTGCCCACCACCGCGCGCGTCTCGGCCCCCATCCGCATCCGCCCCGACGGCGCCGCCGCGCAGGTCGGCCAGCTGGCGCCGAACGAGCGCGTGACGGTCCGCCCGGCCGAGGGGAATTTCGCGCAGGTCGAGACATCCTCCGGCGTGGTCGGCTTCGTCCCGGCCAGCGCAGTGGGCGTGCGCGGCCTGGGCAGCCCGACCGCGGCCGTGGCTGGGCGCGGCGCCGATGGCGAGTTCCGCCAGCTCGCCGCGACCAACATCGCCCGGCGCGACAACTTCTCCGAAAGCGTCCAGAACGCCGATCGCCTGGCCCAGGGCCAGGGCTTCGAACTGGCCGGGGTCTGAGGCGGCCCCCGCGATTGCCCGCCGCGGCTGAGCTGCGAGCCTCGGGGCGCCGGCCAGGATCCTGGCTCGGCGCCCTTCTGCTTGCGGCGCTGCTCGCCCTGCTGCCGGCAACGCCCGCCCATCTGCAGGCGGTGGCCGAGCCGCCGCAGCAGCCCTTCCTGCTGATCGAGGCCGAGGCGCATATCGCCTCGGTCGGGCGGCTCGCGATCGACGCGGCCGGATCGGTGCTCGCCTCGGTCTCCGACGACAAGACGCTGCGGCTGTGGAACCTGCCGGAGGGAACGCCGCGGCTGACCATCCGCCCGCCCATGGGCCCCGGGCCGGAAGGCGAGCTCTATGCCGTGGCCATGGCGCCCGACGGCGCGCGCGTGGCCGCGGGCGGCTTCACCGCGCCGAGCTGGGACGGGCGCTTCGCCGTCTACATCTTCGACGCCCGCACCGGGCGGCTGTTCGCGCGCCTGCCGGGCCTCGCCGCGCCGGTGCAGCACCTGGCCTATTCGGCGGATGGCACGCGGCTCGCGGCCGCACTCGGCGGGCGCGCCGGCATCAAGGTCTGGGATGCGAGCAACGGCCGCCTGCTGTTCGAGGACACGTCCTACACCGCGCCGGCGCGCATGGTTGCCTTCGATGCGCAGGGGCGGCTCGCCTCCAGCTCGGCCGATGGCGCGGTGCGGATCTATGCGGCGGACGGGCGGCGGCTCGCGCAGCGCGCGCCGGTGCAGGGGGCGCGCGCCTATGGCATCGCCTTCTCGCCGGATGGCTCCCTGGTGGCCGTCGGCTTCGAGGACCGCATGCGCGTCGAGGTGCTCGCCGCCGCCGACCTGCGCACGGTCTTCGTGCCGGACGTGACAGGCCTGGCCGGCGAGGGCCTGCCGGCGGTGGCCTGGGCGCATGACGGACGCGGCGGCGTGCAACTCCATGCCGCGGGCTATGCACGGCAGAGCCGCGCGCCGGCGGCCCCCGCGGCAGGCCAGCCCCTGCGCGGGGCGGCGCCGCCCGGCGGTTCCTCCGTCTCGAGCCCGG
>NZ_JACADR010000048.1 GCF_016106005.1 Roseomonas rosulenta | reverse complement strand
GGGTTCGGAGGCCGCGCTGGCGCAGGCGGAGGCACAGGCCGCGGCGCTCGAGCGCGTGGCGCAGCCCGACCCCTTCGAGGCGGTGGAGCGCGGCCTGGCCGCCGCCGACGCCGCCGCCTGGCAGCAGACCGAGGCGCGGCTGCAGCGCGAAGTCGCCGGCGCCGATCCCGGCTTCCAGGACGCCTTCGTCACTGCGCGCCGGCTGCTCGGCCTGGCTTGGCCGCTCGGCACCGCCGCCGCCGCCGCGTTGGAGGGCGCGCCGCCATGATGCCCGCGGCCAAGCATGGCGATCCGCAGCTTGGCGTGGACATCCACCTCTGCGTGGTGCCGCCCTCGCCCTCCCCGGTGCCGCTGCCCACGCCGCATACCTCGATCGTCTTCGACCCGATGGACTACGTGCCCTTCATCGGCGCCACGGTGACCGTGTGCGGCATGAAGCGCGCGGTGGCCGGCACCGCGGGCATCGCCATCCATATCCCGCCGGGGTTCCCCTTCGCGCCCAAGCTGCCCGACAAGGACGACGAGATCTTCATGGGCAGCGCGACGGTGGTCGCGGACGGGGATCCCTTCTCCTTCCTGGGCGTGCCGGTGCTGGCCTGCCAGGTGGTGGGCATGCCGAGCCCGCCGCGCCCCAAGCGCAAGGGCGGGCCGAGGGCGATGCTGCTGCCCACGGTGTTCAACCTCGCGATCCCGACCAATGTCTTCGTGGGCGGGCCGCCGACCATCTCGCTGATGGGCATGGCCTTCAAGTTCGGGCTCGCGCTGCTCGGCAAGCTCGCCAAGACGCGCTTCGCCAAGGCGCTCGGCCAGCGCTTCCAGGCTTGGCGCAAGGCGAAGTTCGGCCATCTCAACCCCGGCTTCCTCAAGTGCAAGATCCTGCGCGCGGAGCCCGTCAACATCGTCACCGGCGCAGTCTCGGTCGAGCAGGAGGACTTCACGCTGCCCGGGCTGATTCCGGTCGCGTGGAACCGGCGCTACGGATCCGACAACAAGCGGCGCGGAGCGGCGGGGACGGGCTGGGAGACGCCGGCCGATGCGCGGCTCGAATTCGAGCCCGAGACCGGGATCGTGCTGTTCCACCACCCCGAGGCGCCGCTCGCGGTGTTTCCCTCAGCGCCAACGGGACCTGGCGATGCCGGCGCGGTTCTGGAGCTGATGGATGGCGCGATGCTGTCCGACCAGGGCGACGCCTTCGCGGTGCGCACCAAGGAGGACCGGATCTACCGCTTCCCCAAGGCGCACGCGACGATGGCGGCGGACGGGATGCGCGAGGTACCGCTCGGCCTGGTCGAGGACCTGTGCGGCAACACCCTGTTCTACGAGCGCGACGCGCAGCGCCGCCTGGTCGCGATCCGCGAATGGTCGGGCCGGCGGATCGAGATCGACTGGTCGCCGGCGGGTTTCATCAGCCGCGTCTGGCTGCACCTGCCCGCGACCGGCTTCCGCCACGTCTATGTCGAGTACGAGCAGGACCGCGCGGGCGACCTGGTGGCGGTGCGCGACGCGCTCGGGAACCCGTACCGCTTCGCCTACGAGGCACACCACATGGTGCGCCACACCGACCGCAACGGGCTGTCCTTCCACTACGAGTTCGACCGTGCACCGGGCGGCTGGCGGGTCACGCGGTCCTGGGGCGATGGCGGGCTCCACGCATACAGGTTCGAATACCTGGACGCGGCGATGGAGCGGCGGATCACCGACAGCCTCGGGCATGTCTCGGTGGTCACGCTCGATGAACGCGGGCTGCCGCTAAGCGAGGTCGATCCGCTCGGCGGCAAGACCGTGTTCGAGTACGACGAGGCGGGGCGGACGACGGCGGTCGTCGACCAGGATGACCACCGGACGGAATACGCGTTCGACGAGCGAGGCAGCCTCCTGGCACTATTGCGCCCGGACGGATCCGCTTTCGGCTTCGAGCACGGCCCGCACGGGCCGCAGGAGGTGGTCGACCCGAATGGCGGCGTGTGGAAGCTGGCCTACGACGCCCGTGGGCGGCTGGTGCGCCGGGAGACACCCGGCGGGCTGGTGACGCTGAGCGAATACGACCAGCGCGGTCGCCTCGTCGCGGTGACGGAACCCGACGGCGTGCGCCGGCGCATGCTGCATGACGACCACGGCAAGGTGGTTGCGCTGTTCGAACCCGATGGCAGCGCGACACGCTTCGAATACGATGCGCTGGGCGCATTGCTGGCCGTGGTCGACCGCGCCGGCCGGCGCACCGAATACCTGCGTGATCCCAAGGGGCGCCTGGTCGCCGGCCGGCTCGCCGATGGCGGCGTCGTACGCCTCGCCTATGACGCGCAGGATCGCCTGACCCATCGCAGCGAACCGGACGGCGGCACCAGCCATTTCGAGTACGGTGGAACCGGCACGCTGCGCCGCCGCATACGGCGCGACGGCACCGTCCTTACCTATACGCACGATCCCGAGGAGAGGCTGCTGTCCGTGCGAGCGGGCTTGGACGGCGCGCATGTATTCACGCGCGACAGTCTCGGTCGCATCGTCGCCGAAACCGACCCGATGGGCGGCACGAGGCGCTACGCGCTGACAGCCGGCGGCCGGCTCGCCGGGATCGAGGATGCCTGCGGCCGCAGGATCCGCATTGAGACCGACGGCATGGGTCGCACGCTGCTGCACGCGCTGACGGACCCGCGCCGGCCCGGCGAGGAGGACGTCGAGGACTTCGTCTATGACGGCTTCGGCAATGTCGTCGCCGCGACGAACCGGCACGGGCGTGTCGAACGCGCCTACGATGCCGACGGGCGCCTTGTGGCCGAGCGCCAAGGCACCGAGGTGGCGCTGGCGACGACCTACGGCAGCGCCGCGCTGCCGCTGCGACGCAGCCTGTCGGTCGCGCTCGACGGCGTGGTCGTCGAATGCGAGCAGCGTTTCGACATCGACGCCTCCGGCGCGCTGGCCGGCATCGCGATCGGGGGCGTCGCTGAGATAGGCTTCGAGCGCGACGCGCGCGGGCGCATCACGACCGAAACGCTGGGCGGGGGCATCCGTCGCCTGCGCCGCCACGATGCCGAAGGCCGCCCCATCGCGCAGGCGGTCCTCGCCGGAGAGCGCGAGCTGCTGCGCCAGCGCTTCGCCTACGGCCCCGACGGGCAGCTCATGGGGCGCGACGACAGCGACTTCGGGCGCGATTCGTGGCGCTACGACGCGGCGGGGAACCTGGTCGCACACCGCGACGGCGCCGGACGCAGCGCCAGCTTCGACCGCGACGCCGCGGGGCGCCGCCTGCTGGGCAAGGGCACGTCGCGGCAGGTCGCCGGGACGCCGATCGCCTACAGCTTCGACGCCTGCGGCTGCGCCATCGAGCGGCGCGGTCCGGAGGGCCGGATCGAACTCGACTGGGATGGCTTCGGGCGGCTTCAGGAAAGCCGCGCCGAGGATGGCACCGTCATCCGCTACAGCTACGACGCGCTGGGCCGCCGCATCGCGAAGCAGACGCCCGAGGGCACGTCACGGCTGCTGTGGCACGGTGACGTTATGGTCGGCGAGATCGCGACCGCGCGGGCGGGCACGACCCGCCCCGCGCTGCGCCACTGGGTGCATCGCCCTGGCAGCGCCGAGCCGCTGGCGGTGATGGAATGGAGCGCCGCCGATGCCCCGGCGCGCATCCTGTTCCACCACACCGAGCCGAATGGCTTTCCAACGCGCCTGGTCGCGCAGGACGGCAGCATCGCCTGGTCCGGGCGGCTCGGACCCTGGGGCGCTTGCGAGGACGAACAGGCCGTCGCGGCGGACAACCCGATCCGTCTCCAGAACCAGTACTGCGATGCCGAGACCGGGCTGCACTACAACCGCCACCGCTACTACGACCCGCTGGCGGGCATGTTCCTCAGCCGCGATCCGATCGGGCTGCTGGGCGGCAGCGACCTGCATGCCTATGCGCCGAACGTGCTGCTGTGGATCGATCCGCTCGGCCTGAACTGCACCGTTTATCGCGTCGAGGGGAAGGGCAACCAGCGGGTCTTCGGGAAAGGCGACGCCGTCTCGATTCCGGAAAAGAACAAGTACCTCTACGTCAGCTTCGACGACCCCGCCCATGCAGAGTATTTCCGCAACAAGCATCTCGCGGAGTTCCCCGACACCGAGATCAAGGCCTTCGACGTGCCTGACGACATCGCCGACCAGATCCGCGCCAAGGCCGTGCCGCAAGCGCAGGGGCGCATGCATCCGGGTGCGCCGCAGATCAGCGACCCCACCATTGCCGACAAGCTCGGCATGGACCAGCGCGACATCCTGGGCGTGAAGGGGGACGACATCGCGCTGCTTGAAGACAACGCCATTCCCGGTACGCTGCGGACCATCCCGTGACGCGCCGGAGTTCCTCGCATGCCCTCGCTTGACCGCGCCATCGAGCGTGCGCGCCTGGACGCCGCTGATGACGATGCGCCGCGTCCGACGGGATTCTGGCCGTTCTGCCTGACGGTGCACTGCGCCGGTCCAGCCAGCGCCGTGCTGGCCAAGGTACGTGAAGTGATGCACGCCATCCTGCTGCGCGACCCCGAAGCCTGGCCGCCGGAAGACGCCTGGCCCGCGCTGCTGCCCGGCTGGTTCGTCGCCGCGTGCCTGCCCGAGCGCACCGCAGAGGAGATGGCTGCCGAGCTCGCCGCCTGGCGTGCGCGCCTCGATGCTGGCACGCCCGAGCCGATGGGGTGGTCGGTGGCCGATTTCGTGTGGTGGTTCACGCCCGAGATGCGCCACTGGTGGTGGTGGAGCGCCACCACGAAGGGATCCGACAGCTTCGTCCTGACGCTGGTGGCCGACGAGGTGGACCCGCCGCACGACGCGCTGCTGTGGCTGCTTCGCGCGGCAGGCGCCACTGAGGCGAGCATCGATTGACGGGCGCGACTACAGGGCGATTCCGCTGAGTTCCAGGCCGGGTGAAGGTGGCGCCGGATAGGGCGCCTCGCGCGGCAGCAGCGCCTGAGCCGCCTCGGTGTCCCCCCGCGCGACCAATGCGGCGATGCGGTGCGCCAGCGGCGTCGCATCCTCGATGCGCAGCGTCCATTCGTCCACATAGCGATCAAGGGCCACACCCCGCAGCCCCAGTTGGATCGTGCGGATGACGGACGGGCGAAGGCCCAGGTCGCGCTCGGGATCCCATTGCACCAGCACCGGCGCGGAGCGGCTGGCCATCCGCCACGCCTCGGCCGAGGCATACATCCCGTCGACATGGCGCGTGGGCACCGCCTGCTCGAGCATCCAATCGAACCCCGCACGCGACACCACGATACGCAGCACGCGGTCCTGCTGGGGCTTCGTCGCCCAGCCGGACCGGTACATCATCCACAGGAATGAAGGCTTCACCCAGGTCATGCGGGTGCGGCGAAACGGCGGAACGAAGCGCTGCGCCGACAGGGCCGGCTCGGCGATGGCCGGGGCGTAGGCCTGCCAGAGCGCGACCTCGGTTGCGGTAAAATCAGCGCGGACCTGGTACTTTACAGGATCAGCGGCGGCGGCGGTGAACGCCATCCCTACCCCCGCGCCCGCTCGACCTGCGTTACCTCAGGGCAGGCCTGCGGTGCCCTCAGGATCTTGGCCAAGCCGCCGGTGTCGCGCATCTCCACGTTCACGAGCATCTCCGACCATTCCGCAGCTGGGTCGACAATGCGCAGATTGCTCAAGCGCCGTCCTGCAACTCGATCCGCACGACATGTCCACGCGTGCGTCCGCGGATCGTGACCAAGTCCCCCTGGCGCTGGCAACTCCCAACACGCGCTGGGATGAGGCCATCGATCGTTTGGCCCGGATCAATGGCGCGATGCGCGCTGACCTTGCCCGGTTCCGCTCCGGCCACAGGGCCTCGGTTGCCCAGACGCATTCCCGGGGAGTCGCGCAGCGCGATGCCGCCGCCGCGGGCGTCATGCGCGCGCTCGCGGTCGGGGCATGGAGCATCTCCGAAGGATGCGCGGCGACGCGACAAGGCTTGCACGCCGTCATTGTGCCGAGCACGCACTCAAGCCGGGCTGCGTCAACGAGGAGACGACGCCCGTTCGCCGTCGAAGCCCCGCCCCCTCGATTGCTCCCATGGTTCTGCCGGCCCGAGCAGCGTCGCAAGCATGCGCGCCCAGATGCTCTCCGAGTTCAGCGCCTGCTTGCTCATCACCTGGTGGGGCGCCATGGCGTCCATCATCGCGTTCATCAGCGCATCGCCGAGAGTGGGGGAGTTGGTGACGCGCGCTTCCTTGGCGAAGTTCTCATCGTCGGGCTCCGACCAGTCGAGGAAGGCCAGGATATCGGCGCAGGCGGTGCCCGTGGCGCCGTCGACGACCTTCACCGCCGACCGGGCCCAGATGCCGGCCTTCAGCGGACGGTGCGTGGCAATCACCACCCCTCACCGTGAAGCCCTGACACCGGCGCGCGCCGCGTGATCCTAAAATTCGCCCTCATCAGATGCTCGGCGAGTTGCGCTGCCGCCAGCGGGGCGAGGTGTTCATGCCCGGTCCGCCGCGGCTTTCCATCCAGGCCGAACCGCAGGGCATAGGACAGCGTCTCCGCCACTTCCGCGCTGGTGGCCGCGCGCTCGCCCTCGGCTGGCACCGGCGGGGCATAGGAGCCGCCCTCGGCATCCGGCACCACGGCCGCCACGGCAGCCTCGATCATCGGCAAGGGAAGCGCCGGCCGGCGTGCCAACAGCACGTCCCTCACCGCATTCCGGGCGGCCAGGGCGTCGCGGCCCCAGGCCAGGATCCGTGCCCGCTCCGCCTCCATCGCTCGCAGCGTGGGCACGTCCAGCCAAGGCGGCACCTGCCCGACCTGCTCCTCCGCGGCGTCCCGATGCATCGGGAGACAATGCGGGACTCACTAGAACAAATCAAGAACGACCGGCGCCGTCCGCAACGGACGGAGGACCCTTTATGGGACCGTGTGACCTGCCCCCCTGGAAGCGGTTCGCCGGTAGTGTCGTCCAGCGGCAGCGTGACCGTGCCCTCCTGGATGTCCCCGCCTTGAGCAAGAGCCCGTCGAAGGGATGACCTGCTACCCGTCCTTGGACCGCCTTGGCGGGCGTCATCCCGCGCTATCCGGTCAGCGTGGGCCATGCGCCGCTGACTGATTTCACCAGGCTCGCCGGCGGTTCGTTGCCGATCCCGCTGTGCAGGCGAACCTCGCTGTCGTCTCGACGGCAAGCCTGGCATTTCGCCCACGCGTCGTCGAGGCTCACGAAGCGCCTTGTTTTCCCGGCGCGCACTCTCGCGCCGAGCTGAATGATCTATGCGAGGACAGTAGCTGCCGTACTAACCGGGGTGCTTCTCCAGCGGCTCGGAAAGGCGCTCGGTGCAGGATAGGTGCCGCCGGCGAACAAGCGCACGGCGGCAATGTCGCGGGTGTCGCGGAATTCGCAGACGCGACGGATTCAAACTCCGCTTCTGGCAACAGAGTGTCGATTCGACCCCGACCGCCCGCACCCGGGTGACGAAGCTGACGTGGTGCTGTCGGCTGATCGCGACACCGTGCCCAAGTCGGCCAACGAGCGCCCGCGAATCATCTGACGAGCGCCGTCCGATCAGCGACTGTCGCACATCCCGAGCCACGCTGCAGCCTGCCCTTCTGCTCCAGCCCAGTGAGCGCGCGCGAAAGGGTCTCCGGCGTCATGCCGAGGCGCGCAGCGATTGCCGTACGCGGTTCGGGCAGGAGCGCGTTGCCTGCGCCGGCTTCTTCGGACACCCGCCGTGCGACGAAGCGAGCAACGCGGTCTTCGGCGCTACGCAGCTTCAGGTCGACCACCTGGTCGACCATCAACCGCCAATGCCGCGCCAGCAGTTGGGTGGTTGCACGGCACAGGTCATGTGACCGGCTTACGCCCTCACGGAATGCGTCGGCCGGAATCATCAGAACCCGCACCTCGGTCAGCGCGACCGCGGAAGCAAGATAGGCGAGGCGGAGCATCACCGCCGGCGCCAGGAACAGCTCCCCGGATCCGAACAGTTCGACCATGGTGCGGCCGGATCCCTCGACGCTGGCCTGCAGGCCGACGCTGCCCTCCAGCAGCATATGGAGGAAGTCGGGCTCGTCACCCTGCTCGAACAGCGTGGCGCCGCGCGGCAGCACCTGGGTGAAGCTCGGGCGAAGAATCTCCTCCATCGCTGCCGCGCCAGCGGCCTGGAAGAAGGGCGAGTTCTCGACAAGGGGCCGCGCGCGCGAAACCTGCTGCATGCGTGTTCTCCGACGATGCAGAAAGGATGCCGGGCTGCATCATCGATCGCATTGATCTGGGTCAAGCCAGGACCCGACCTCGGTTACCGCATGTCTTGTCCCAGTTGGCCTGCCGGCGAATTCCGTAGCCGCAGCCTGCAGTGACTTGATCCTGATCAAGCCATTTCCTCCGCTCCGGCGCCCACACCTCCGTCGACCCCGACAGGACCACGGAGAAGGGCATGTCCCAGACATCCACGGCACCGGACCCAGGTGCGCAATCGCGGGCCTTGTGGCTGTCCACCATCGCCTTCACCGTGTGCTTCGCGGTCTGGACGATCTTCTCGATCATCGGCGTCCAGCTGAAGCGCGACCTCGGCCTGAACGAGACCCAGTTCGGCCTGCTGGTCGGCACGCCGATCCTCACGGGCAGCCTGATCCGGCTGATGCTGGGCATCTGGGCGGACCAGTATGGCGGCCGCGCGGTCTATACCGGCACCATGGTCGCGGCGGCGGTGGCGACCTTCCTGCTGATCTTCGCCTACGACTACCCGACCTTCCTGCTGGCCGCGCTGGGTGTCGGCATCGCCGGCGGGTCCTTCGCGGTCGGCATCGCCTATGTCTCGAAGTGGTTCCCGAAGGAGAAGCAGGGTACCGCGCTCGGCATCTTCGGCGCCGGGAATGTCGGCGCGGCGGTCACGAAGTTCCTCGCGCCGATGATCATGGTGGCCTTCGGCTGGAAGACTGTCGCGATCGTCTGGGCGGTCGCGCTGCTCGTCACCGCCGCGGCCTTCTGGTTCATGACCGAGGACGACCCCGACCTCGCGCATCGCCGCGCCACCGGCCAGAAACCCGAGCCGATCTCGGCGCTGATAGAGCCGCTGAAGAACATTCAGGTCTGGCGCTTCAGCCTTTACTACTTCTTCGTGTTCGGCGCCTTCGTGGCGCTGGCGCTCTGGCTGCCGCGCTACATCATCGACACCTACGGATTTTCCATCACCACCGCGGGCATGATCGGCGCGGCGTACTCAGTGCCGGCCTCGGTCTTCCGTGCCTATGGCGGCATCCTTTCCGACAAGTACGGCGCCAGGCGGATCATGTACTGGACGCTCGGCGTTTCGGTGGTGGTCAGCTTCATCCTGTCCTACCCGCCGACTGACTACCTCGTTCAGGGCATCAGCGGGCCCATGGCATTCCGGCTCGAGACCGGCGTGCTTCCCTTCATCATCCTGGTCTTCGTGCTCGGCTTCTTCATGAGCCTGGGCAAGGCGGCGGTCTACAAGCACATCCCGGTCTACTACCCGAACCGGGTGGGTCCGGTCGGTGGCGTGGTGGGCCTGATCGGCGGCCTGGGTGGCTTCATCCTGCCGATCGTCTTCGGCCTGCTGAACGACCTGACCGGCATCCGGCAATCCTGCTTCATGCTGCTGTTCCTGATCAGCGCGGTGGCGCTGGTGTGGATGCACATGGCGATCCTGCGGATGGAGCGCGAGGCCGCCGCGCCGGCGCTCGCGAGGCTGCCCGAATTGCCGGAGATGCAGCCCATCCACGGCGCCGCACAGGAAGGCGCGCTGCGTGGCCATGCGATCGCCGACTGGCGGCCGGAGGACCCGGCCTTCTGGGAGGAAAAGGGGCGCGCGATCGCGCGGCGGAACCTGTGGGTCTCCATCCCCTGCCTGCTGCTGGCCTTCGCGGTGTGGATGGTGTGGTCGGTGGTGGTGGCGAAGCTGCCCGCGGTGGGCTTCCGTTTCGATACCGGCCAGCTGTTCTGGCTGGCCGCGCTGCCCGGCCTGTCGGGCGCAACGCTGCGGATCTTCTATTCCTTCATGCCGCCGATCTTCGGTGGGCGGCTGTGGACCACGCTGTCCACCTGGTCGCTGATGGTGCCCGCACTCGGCATCGGCTTTGCGGTGCAGAACCAGGACACGCCCTACTGGGTGTTCCTGGCTCTCGCGCTGCTGTGCGGCTTCGGCGGCGGCAACTTCGCCTCCTCGATGGCCAACATCTCCTTCTTCTTTCCGAGGCGGGAGAAGGGGAATGCGCTCGCGCTTAATGCCGGCCTGGGCAACCTCGGTGTGAGTGTCGTGCAGTTCGTGGTGCCGCTGGTGATCACCGCGGGCGTCTTCGGCGCGCTCGGCGGCGATGCGCAGGCGGTGCAGGGCGGATCGACGCTGTGGCTGCAGAATGCCGGCTTCGTCTGGGTGCCCTTCATTGCGGCGGCGGCCTTCGCGGCCTGGTTCCGCATGGATGACCTGGCGTCGATGAAGGCGTCCTTCGCCGACCAGGCGGTGATCTTCCAGCGCAAACACAACTGGATCATGTGCTTCCTCTACACCGGCACCTTCGGGTCCTTCATCGGCTACTCGGCCGGATTCCCGCTGCTGGCGCGCACCCAGTTCCCCGAGGTGGACGCGCTGCAGCTGGTCTTCCTGGGTCCGCTGGTGGGCGCGCTGTCGCGATCCATGACGGGCTGGGTTTCCGACAAGTGGGGTGGCGGACGCGTCAGCCTGCTGGTGTTCATCGCCATGGCGCTGGGCGTCTATGGCGTCATCCACTTCATCGGCATCAAGGACCAGCCGGGCGCCTTCCTGGGCTTCTTCGCGAGCTTCATGTTCCTGTTCCTCGCATCCGGCGTGGGCAATGCCTCCACCTTCCAGATGATCCCCACAATCATGGGCAAGGACATGGCGCGGCTGATGCCTGAGGCAGACGCGACGCAGCGCCGCGTGCAGGCGGAGAAGGAAAGCGCGGCGATCATCGGCTTCACATCGGCCGTTGCCGCCTATGGCGCCTTCTTCATCCCCAAGAGCTACGGCACCGCGATCGCCATGACAGGCAGCCCGGTCGCGGCGCTGTGGGCCTTCTTCGCCTTCTACGTGATCTGCATCGCCATCACCTGGGGCGTCTACACGCGCCGGGGCGGCGTCCTGCATGACATCGAGCGCCGGCGCGCCGGCGCGCCGGCCGCGACAGCCTGACCGGGAAGGACACCAAGCAATGAGCCACTTCCTCGATCGCCTGACTTATTTCAGGAAGTCAGCGGGCACGTTCAGCAACGGCCACGGCGAGACCACGACCGAGAGCCGCGCCTGGGAGGACGCCTACCGGTCCCGCTGGGCGCACGACAAGATCGTGCGCTCCACCCACGGGGCGAACTGCACCGGGTCGTGCTCCTGGAAGATCTACGTCAAGGGCGGGATCGTCACCTGGGAGACGCAGCAGACAGACTACCCGCGCACGCGGCCCGGCCTGCCCAACCACGAGCCGCGCGGCTGTTCGCGTGGCGCGTCGTATTCCTGGTACCTCTACAGCGCGAACCGGGTGAAGTACCCGATGATCCGCAAGCGCCTGCTGCGCCTGTGGCGCGAGGCGAAGGCGCTGCACATCGACCCCGTGGCGGCCTGGAAGTCGATCCAGGACGACACCACGAAGCGCCGCGAATACCAGCAGGTGCGCGGCCAGGGCGGCTTCGTGCGCGCCACCTGGGATGAGGCGGAGGAGATCATCGCCGCCGCCAACGTGCATACCGTGAAGCAGCACGGCCCGGATCGCGTGATCGGCTTCTCGCCCATCCCGGCGATGTCGATGGTCTCCTACGCCGCGGGCAGCCGCTATCTCTCGCTTATCGGCGGCGTCTGCATGTCGTTCTACGACTGGTATTGCGACCTGCCCCCGTCCTCCCCGCAGACCTGGGGGGAGCAGACCGATGTGCCGGAATCGGCCGACTGGTACAATGCCGGCTTCATCATGATGTGGGGCTCCAACGTGCCGCAGACGCGCACGCCGGACGCCCATTTCATGGCCGAGGCGCGCTACCGCGGCACCAAGGTGGTGACCGTCACGCCGGATTACTCCGAGGCGTCGAAGTTCGCCGACCTCTGGCTGCATCCGAAGCAGGGCACCGACGCCGCGCTGGCGCTGGCGATGGGCCACGTGATCCTGAGCGAATGGCACGCGAAGGGGCGCGGCGCCTACTTCATCGACTACTGCCGCCGCTACTCGGACATGCCGATGTTGGTGATGCTGACCGAGAAGGACGGGCGCCTGGTGCCCGACCGCCAGCTGCGCGCGAGCGACCTCGCCGACGATGCCGGCCAGGCGAACAACCCCGACTGGAAGACCGTCGCGATGAACGACGCGACCGGCGGCGTCTATGTTCCGACCGGCTCGGTCGGCTTCCGCTGGGGCGAACAGGGCAAGTGGAACCTAGAGGGCCGCGACGGCGCGACCGGCGAGGAGGTCACGCCGCGCCTGTCGCTCGCCGGCGGCGCCACGGCCGATGTTACCTTCCCGTATTTCGGCGATGCCGCCGTCGCGTTCTTCAACCCGACGCAGCTCGGCGACACCGTGACGCACCGCGTGCCGGTCGCCGAGGTGCCGCTGAAGGACGGTACCACCGCGCGCGTCGCCACCGTCTATGACCTGTTCCTCGCGAATTACGGCGTGACGGGCGAGGCGAACTACGACGCCATGGCCCCCTATACCCCCGCCTGGGCCGAGGCCGTCTGCGGCGTGCCGCGCCAGCAGATCATCACCGTGGCGCGCGAATTCGCCGACAATGCCGAGAAGACGCACGGCAAGTCGATGGTGATCCTCGGGGCCGCGCTGAACCACTGGTACCACTCGGACATGAACTACCGCGGCATCATCAACCTGCTGGTGATGTGCGGGTGCATCGGCCAGTCGGGCGGCGGCTGGGCGCATTACGTCGGACAGGAGAAGCTGCGCCCGCAATCGGGCTGGATCCCGGTGGCCTTCGCCACCGACTGGGCGCGGCCGTCGCGCCAGCAGAACAGCACGTCCTTCTGGTATGCGCATACCGACCAGTGGCGCTACGAGACGGTGCAGGTCGCCGACCTGCTCTCGCCCACCGCGCCCACGCCGATGACCGGCGCGCTGATCGACTTCAACATCCGTGCCGAGCGCATGGGCTGGCTGCCCTCCGCGCCGCAGCTGGTGCGCAACCCGCTTGGCATCGCGGCGGAAGCCGAGGCGGCCGGCGTGCCTACGCCGCAGTATGTCGCACAGTCGCTCAAGGCCGGCACGCTCGAGATGTCCTGCCAGGATCCCGACCATCCGGCGAATTGGCCGCGCAACCTGTTCGTGTGGCGGTCGAACCTGCTGGGGTCGTCCGGCAAGGGGCATGAGTATTTCCTCAAGCACCTGCTCGGCACACAGCACGGCGTGCAGGGCAAGGACCTCGGCGAACAGGGCATGACGAAGCCCGAGGAAGCCGCCTGGCACGACGAGGCGCCGAAGGGAAAGCTCGACCTGCTGGTGACGCTCGACTTCCGCATGAGCACCACCTGCATGTACTCCGACATCGTGCTGCCCACGGCCACCTGGTACGAGAAGCACGACCTCAACACCTCGGACATGCATCCCTTCATCCACCCGCTCTCGGCAGCGGTGGATCCGGCCTGGGAGAGCCGCACCGACTGGGCGATCTTCCGTGGAATCGCCAAGCGGTTCTCGCAGTTCACCACTGGCCATCTCGGCAAGGAACGCGACACCGTCCTCACGCCGCTGATGCATGACAGCCCGGGCGAGCTCGGCCAGACGCACTTGGTGCGCGACTGGAAGACGGGCGAGGTGGAGCCGATCCCTGGCAAGACCATGCCGGCGGTCACGGTGGTCGAGCGGGACTACCCCAACACCCATGCCCGCTTCACGGCGCTCGGCCCGCTGATGGACAGGCTCGGCAACAACGGCAAAGGCATGGCCTGGAAGACCGGGCAGGAGGTGGAGTTCCTCCGACACCTCAATGGCGCGGTCGAGGTCCCGGGCGTCGAGGGCACGCTGGCGAGGATGGAAAGCGACATCGACGCCTGCGAGACGCTGATGCACCTGGCCCCCGAGACCAACGGACATGTCGCGGTGAAGGCGTGGGAGTCGCTCGGCAAGTTCACCGGGCGCGACCACACGCACCTTGCGAAGTCGAAGGAGCACGAGGCGATCCGCTTCCGCGACGTGCAGGCACAGCCGCGCAAGATCATCTCCTCCCCCATCTGGTCGGGGCTCGAGAGCGAGGAGGTCTGCTACAACGCCGGCTACACCAACGTGCACGAGCTGATCCCTTGGCGCACGCTGACGGGACGCCAGCAGCTGTACCAGGACCACCCCTGGATGCTCGCCTTCGGGGAGGGGCTGTGCCTGTATCGCCCGCCCGTTGACCTGCGGGCGCACGGCCCGATGCACGGCGTGAAGCCGAACGGCAACACCGAGGTCGCGCTGAACTTCATCACGCCGCACCAGAAATGGGGCATCCACAGCGTCTACACGGACAACCTGCTGATGCTGACGCTCTCGCGCGGGGGGCCGATCGTGTGGCTCAGCGAGACAGACGCCACGACCATGGGCATCGAGGACAATGACTGGGTCGAGGCCTTCAACGTGAACGGCGCGCTGTGCGCGCGCACCGTCGTCTCCCAGCGCGTGCCCAAGGGCATAATCATGATGTACCACGCGCAGGAGAAGATCGTGAACGTGCCGGGCAGCGAGATCACGCATGCCCGCGGCGGCATCCACAACTCGGTGACGCGCACCACCGTGAAGCCCACGCACATGATCGGCGGCTACGCGCAGCTCGCCTATGGCTTCAACTACTACGGCACGATCGGCACCAACCGCGACGAGTTCGTCATCGTCCGCAAGATGGCGAATGTCGACTGGATGGACGGCCCGCGGGTGACACCCCAGGCAGCAGACCTCAAGGCGGCGGAGTAACGGCCATGAAGATCCGCGCTCAGATCGCGATGGTGCTCAACCTCGACAAATGCATCGGCTGCCACACCTGCTCGGTCACCTGCAAGCAGGTCTGGACCAGCCGCGAGGGCGTCGAATACGCCTGGTTCAACAACGTCGAGACCAAGCCCGGCATCGGCTATCCGAAGGACTGGGAGAACCAGGACAAGTGGAAGGGCGGCTGGAAGCGCAAGCGCAACGGCAAGATCCAGCCGCGCATCGGCGCCAAATGGCGCATCCTTGCGAACATCTTCGCCAACCCGGACCTGCCCGAGATCGACGACTACTACGAGCCCTTCACCTTCGACTACACGCACCTGCAGACGGCGCCGGAGTCGCAGACCATGCCAGTGGCGCGCCCGGTCAGCCTGCTGACGGGCGAGCGCATGGAGATCAAGTGGGGTCCGAATTGGGAGGAGATCCTGGGCACGGAGTTCCGCAAGCGCTCGATGGACCGCAACTTCGAGGGCATCCAGAAGCAGATGTACGGGCAGTTCGAGAACACCTTCATGTTCTACCTGCCGCGGCTCTGCGAGCACTGCCTCAACCCGGCCTGCGTCGCCGCCTGCCCATCGGGGTCCATCTACAAGCGCGAGGAAGACGGCATCGTCCTGATCGACCAGGAGAAGTGTCGCGGCTGGCGCATGTGCGTCTCCGCCTGCCCCTACAAGAAGATCTACTACAACTGGCAGTCCGGTAAGGCCGAGAAGTGCATCTTCTGCTACCCGCGCATCGAGGCTGGCGAGCCGACCGTATGCTCGGAAACCTGCGTCGGACGCATCCGCTACCTCGGCGTGCTGCTCTATGACGCCGACCGCATCGAGGAAGCCGCCAGCACCGAGAACGAGCAGCAGCTCTATCGCAAGCAGCTCGAGATCTTCCTCGACCCTTCCGATCCCAAGGTGATCGAGCAGGCGCGGGCCGATGGCGTGCCCGAAGCCTGGCTGGACGCCGCGCGCGCCAGCCCGACCTACAAGATGTGCATCGACTGGCAGATCGCCTTCCCGCTGCACCCCGAATACCGCACGCTGCCAATGGTCTGGTACGTGCCGCCGCTCTCGCCCGTGCAATCCGCTGTCGAGGCCGGCCATGTCGGCTGGAAGGACGGGCTGCCTGACATCGACAGCCTGCGCATACCGGTGAAGTACCTCGCGAACCTGCTGACCGCGGGGGCCGAGGCGCCGGTCGTGCTCGCACTCCAGCGCATGATGGCGATGCGCATGCACATGCGCGCGCGCACCGTCGAGAACCGCAAGGACCTCGAGAGCCTGGCCAAGGTCGGCCTCAGCGCCGAACAGGTCGAGGACATGTACCAGACGCTGGCGATCGCGAACTACGAGGACCGCTACGTCATCCCGACGACGCACCGCGAATACGCCGAGAACGCCTTCGACCTGAAGTCGTCCTGCGGCTTCTCCTTCGGCCAGGGCTGCTACGACGGGCGCACCGTCGGCAACCTGTTCAGCGCGTCGGGTCCCTCGGCCGGACGCATGGCGCCGCCGCGCATCCGCGAAGCACAGGAAGCCGCCCAGCAGCAGGAGCCCGCGAAGTGAACAAGCGCCTCGCCATCCTCTCGCGCCTGCTCCGCTACCCGGATGCGGAGCTGCGCGTGCACCTGCCCGATATCGCAAGCGCCATCCCCCAAGCGGGCTTTCGCGGTGACCTGGTGCCGCGACTGCTGCGCCTGCCGCGCCGCCTGGCACAGGGCGACGGCCTCGACCGTGAGGAGGAGTATGTCCGCCTGTTCGAGCGCGGACGTGGCACTTCGTTGCACCTGTTCGAACATGTGCACGGGGACACCCGTAACCGCGGCCCCGCCATGATCGAGCTGGCGCAGGTCTATGAGCAGGCGGGCTACGCGCTGGATGCACGCGAACTGCCCGACTTCCTGCCGCTGTTCCTGGAGTTCTGCGCCGTCGCGCCGGATGAGGTCACGCGCAACCTGCTCACGCAATGCGCGCCGATCCTCGATGCGCTGCATGCGCGCATCCTCGGACGCAACAGTGGGGAAGCGCGGCTCTACGCCGTCATCCTTGCCGCGACGTTGGACGAGATCGGCGAGAAGCCGGCGCAGAAGCCGACCGCGGAACAGGAACGCACCGACGCCGAGGAGTTCGCCGAACTCGACGCCGCCTACGAATCCGAGCCCGTCGTCTTCGGCCCTGAATCCGACCCCGACAAGGAAGGTGCGCGCGCCAAGGTCGCCGCCATAATCCAGCGCCTGCGGCATTTCCGCGGGCCATCCGCCACCGCCCGCTGAGGGAGAGCGACGATGTTCGCCATCTGGGACGGCTTCACCGACTACCTCCACGGGTTCCTGTTCGGAATCTACCCCTATATCTGCCTGGGAGTCTTCGTGATCGGCTCGCTGATCCGCTTCGACCGCGACCAGTACACCTGGCGTTCGGGCTCATCGCAGATGCTGCGCGCGCGGCAGCTGCGCCTCGGCAGCAACCTTTTCCACTTCGGCATTATCTTTCTGTTCTTCGGCCACTTCATCGGGCTGCTGACGCCGCACTGGGCCTATGAATGGCTGATCGCGCCCGCGACGAAGCAGCAGGTTGCGATGATCGCAGGCGGGATCGCCGGCGCGGTGTGTTTCGTGGGGCTCTCGCTGCTGCTGCATCGTCGGCTGTATGACGAACGCATACGCCGCACCTCGACCTACGCGGACACCTTCATCCTGCTTCTGCTCTGGGTGCAGCTCTCGCTCGGCTTGGTGACGCTGCCCTTCTCGTTCGGGCACGTGGATGGGTCGGTGATGCTGCAGCTCTCGGCCTGGAGCCAGGCAATCGTCACCTTCCGGCCCGGCGCGGCGGACCTCATCCGCGGTCTCGACTTTCCCTATCACGCGCATCTCGTGCTCGGCATGACGCTGTTCCTGATCACGCCCTTCACGCGGCTGGTGCACATCTTCTCCGCACCCGTGTGGTACCTGTTCCGCTCGTGGCAGATCGTGCGGGTGCGCGGCGGCGGCACCGCCCGCCCGGGCCCGGTCGCCCGACCCGGCACTCAGGCGGCGGAGTAGGCGCCATGGCCGTGCATTTTCATGCGCCACCGCCCAAGGCCGATGCGGCACCACGCCATGCCGGCCCTGCGCTGCCCGAGCACGACATCGTCGTGAACGGAACCGCCATCACGGCGCGCGACGTCGCCGCCGAGATGCAGCACCACCCCGCGCCGTCGCCTGAAACCGCCTGGACGGAAGCGGCGCGCGCCCTGATCGTGCGCCGCCTGCTGCTCGACGCCGCGCGCGATGCCGCGCTGGCGGAGGACGACGAGGACGACACCCTCGATGCGCTGCTGCGCGCCGAGGTGACCATCCCCGAACCCGACGAGGCCGCCGCACGCCGCTGGCACGCCGCGCACCCCGAACGCTTCGGCACGCCCGAGACCTGGGACGCCTCCCACATCCTGGTCGCCGCCGACCCTGAGGACGAGGCCGAACGCACCGCCGCGCGCACCACCGCCGAGGCCCTGCTGGCCGAAATCCTGGCCACGCCCGGCGCGCTGCCTGACCTGGCGCGCCGCCATTCCGCCTGCCCGTCGCGCGAACAGGGCGGCCATCTGGGCCGCATCGAGCGCGGCAGCACCGTGCCGGAGTTCGAGACGATGCTCGCCGGCCTCGAACCCGGCCAGGTCTGCCCGATCGTGGTGCCCACGCGCTACGGCATGCACGTGCTGCACCTGCATCGCCACACGCCGCGCCGCGACACCGCCTTCGACGACGTCCGGCACGAGGTGCTCGCGGACCTGCGCCGGTCCGCCTGGCAGGCGGCGGTGCGCCAGTACATCGCCGTGCTCGCCGCGCGCGCGACGATCGAGGGCTTCGCCCTCGGCGCCGATGGCGAGGCGCGTGCCGATGGCCCGCTGGTGAGCTGAGCACAGGGGTGCGCCGCCATGGAGGGTCGCGAGGCGCAATTCGGAACGCTCGATCCGGGGTTGCTCGCGGATCCCCTGGCGTTCCTTGCGGCCGAGCACGCGCGCCAGCGTGCCTTGCTGGGACATCTGGAGAGGCTGGCGGGCAACCGGACCGGCTCGCGGGTGGCCATCGCCGGCGCGCTCGCGGCCTGGCTTGCCTGGGAATTGCCGCTGCATCTGCGCGACGAGGAGGAATCGCTCTATCCGCGCATCGGCGCCGCCGCGTGTTCGGCGCTGCCGATCCTGAGCGAGGAGAACCGGATGACCGCCGCGCTGCGGGTCCAGTTGCGGGCTGACCTTGCCCAGATCGCCGCCGGCCATCGCCCCTCCGACCGCTTTGCCGCCGCGGTGTCGGACTTTGTCGCCGGGTATCGGCGGCACCTGGCCCTGGAGGAGCTCGAGGTGATGCCGACCGCGGGTCGCACCCTGAGCAGCGGCGACCGCGAGGTGATCCGGCGCGAGATGGTGGCGCGCCGTGCATAGCCGCGCGCGCCGGGCCGACCCGATCGCGCCCCTGCGCCCGGCCGATCAGTTCGTGCGCCTGCGCCGCGACGGCGCGTCGCCCCGCTCCGCCGGGGCAGGGCGCCCGGACGTGTCGCCATGTCCCCGGGAGTGCTTAGATGGCGCGTCGCGATGCCCACCCCGCGCCGGGCGGCGCCCTGCACCGCCTGGTGCATGGCTTCGACCGCTTCCGCGGCCAGCATTGCGAGCAGGACCACGACCTGTACGACGCGCTGCTGGGCGGCCAGCGGCCCGAGGTGATGATCATCGCCTGCTCCGACAGCCGCACCGATCCGGCCATCATCTACGGCGCGAAGCCGGGCGAGCTGTTCGTGATCCGCAATGTCGCCGCACTGGTGCCGACCTACGAGCCCGATCATCGCCCGCGTGGCACCTCCGCGGCGATCGAGTTCGGCGTGAAGGCGCTGGGCGTGCGGCACATCATCGTGCTCGGTGGAGCGGCCCCCAATTCGGCCGGACAGGTGGCATAGCCCGGAGGGCCTAGGTTCATGCCTAGGCGTGCGCCCATGTCGAAGCCCATCGAGCGCGTCGAAATCATCACCGGCATCCAGCGCCGCCGGCGCTACACTGCCGAGGAAAAGGTCCGGCTGGTCGAGGAGACGATGCGGCCCGGCATGACGGTCTCCGCCGTCGCCCGTCTCCACGGCGTCTCCCCCAGCCTGCTGTTCCAGTGGAGGCGCCGCATGGCCGGGGGTGGGCACGAGGCGGTCAGGGCAGACGAGGAGGTCGTCCCCGTCAACCGCGTCCGCGAACTCGAGAACCGCATCCGCGAGCTCGAACGCCTCCTCGGCCGCAAGACCATGGAGACCGAGATCCTCCGCGAGGCCCTCGAGCAGGCACGCCCAATAAAACTCGCCTTGCGCTTGCCGTCGCCGCCACGGGACGGTTCCCGGTGAAGGCCGTGGCCGACACAATCGGCGTCGCCAGGTCCAACCTGGTCGATCACCTCCGCCGGCCCGAGCGGCCGCGGCGTGGCCCCTATCGCCGCGCCGACGACGAGGCCGTGCTGGCCGAGATCCGCGCCATCACCGATGCTCGCCCGACCTATGGCTATCGCCGCGTCACCGCCCTGCTGAACCGCGCCAGGCGCAGCTCCGGCGAGCCCCCGCTCAATCACAAGCGCATCTTCCGCCTCATACGCCTCTCTTCAATGCTTCTTCAGCCCCCCACCGGCAGGCGGCCGATCCGCGCCCATGAGGGCACCGTCGTCGCGCCCGCCTCCAATCGGCGCTGGGCCTCCGATGGCCTCGAGATCTCCTGCTGGAACGGCGAGGTCGTCCGCGTCGCCTTCGCCATCGACACCCACGACCGCGAGGTCATCGCCTGGGTCGGCACCTCCGGCGGCGGCATCAGCGGCGAGATGATCCGCGACATGATGCTCGACTGCGTCGAGCGCAGGTTCGACGCCATTCGCGCCCCGCAGCCCGTCCAGTGGCTCGCCGACAACGGCTCCGCCTACACCGCCGGCGAGACGACCGACTTCGCCGTCGCGCTGAACCTCATTCCATGCTTCACGCCGGTCCGCAGCCCCGAAAGCAACAGCGTCTGCTGTCCGGCGTCGGCGCCTTTTAGACAGAATGGGGCGGTTGAGGAGCGGAGGATTTCTGGCTCATCGTAACCGTCGATGGAGTGAAGATGAGCCAGAAATCCTCCGCCCTGGCCGCCCGGGAGAGCTCTGCCGCGAAAGCGCCGGCTGAGCGGCTGGTCCGCGACATTCGGCGCCGGACCCGCAAGCACCACTCGGCCGAGGAGAAGATCCGGATTGTGCTGGAGGGCCTGCGCGGGGAGGACAGCATCGCCGCGCTGTGCCGGCGCGAAGGGATCGCCGAGAGCCTGTACTATTCCTGCTCGAAGGAGTTCCTCGAAGCCGGCAAGCGGCGCCTGGCCGGCGATACGGCGCGTGCCGCCACCACCGACGAGGTGAAGGCGTTGCGGCAGGAAGCCCGCGCGCTGAAGGAGGTCGTTGCCGAGCAGGCGCGCGAGCTGCGGTTGCTGAAAGAAAGCATGACTGGGGCTGGGGACGACCCCGCATGAGGTACTCGGCGGCCGAGAAGCTCGAGGTCATCGGCCTGGTCGAGCAGTCGCATCTGCCGGTGCGCCGCACGCTGGTGCATCTCGGCATCCCGCCAGCGACGTTCTATCGCTGGTGCGAGCGCTACCAGACTGGCGGGCCGGAGGCGCTGGCCGACAGGCCCTCGCGACCCGATCGCGTCTGGAACCGCATCCCTGACGAGGTCCGCGACCGCATCGTCGATCTGGCGCTGGCCGAGCCCGATCTGTCGCCGCACGAACTCGCCGTGCGATTCACCGATGCCGAGCGCTACTTCGTCTCGGAAGCCTCGGTCTACCGCCTGCTCAAGGCGCACGACCTGATCACCAGTCCCGCGTTCATCGTGGTCAAGGCGGCCGATGAGTTCCACACCAAGACCACCGCGCCCAACCAGCTCTGGCAGACCGACTTCACCTATCTCAAGGTCATCGGCTGGGGCTGGTTCTACCTCTCCACCGTGCTCGACGACTTCTCCCGCTACGTCATCGCCTGGAAGCTCTGCACCACGATGGCAGCGCGCGACGTCACCGACACCCTGGAACTCGCGCTCGAGGCCTCCGGCTGCAGCACTGCACGGGTGCAGCATCGACCGCGTCTCCTCTCGGACAATGGGCCGAGCTACATCGCCGGCGAACTCGCCGATTGGCTCGCCAGCAACGGCATGCCGCACACTCGCGGCGCGCCCTGTCACCCCCAGACCCAAGGCAAGATCGAGCGCTGGCACCAGACCCTGAAGAACCGCATCCTGCTCGAGAACCACTACCTGCCTGGCGAGCTCGAAGCGCAGGTCGCCGCTTTCGTCGAGCACTACAATCACCGCCGCGCCTACGAGAGCCTGCAGAACCTTACCCCGGCCGACGTCTACTTCGGCCGCGGCACCGCCATCCTGCTCGAACGCCAACGCATCAAGCGTCAGACCATCCAACGCCGCCGCTTGCTGCACCGGTTGTGGCGCCAGCCGCATCGCCGGGTAGCCAAGTGCGGAATGGATAACCGCTGAAGGCATCTAAGCGGGAAACCAGCCTCAAGACCAGGTCTCCCCAAGGGCCGTGCAAGACCAGCACG
>NZ_JACADR010000479.1 GCF_016106005.1 Roseomonas rosulenta | reverse complement strand
GGCGACCCAGGCGCCGGCGCCGAAGATCGCGGCCGGGACCAGCAGCGCCGCCGCCACCAGCGCTGCGAGCCCGCGCCGTGCGCGCCCCGGGGCGGGTGCGGCGGCCATGGGCGCCGCATCGAGGCGGGCCGGACGCTGGTCCATGGTTGGCAGGCGGGGCGCGGCGGGGCCGTCAGTCTACCCGGACCACCAGCTTGCCGAAATTCTCGCCTTTCAGCAGGCCGATGAAGGCGCGCGGGGCGTTCGCCAGGCCGTCCACCACATCCTCGCGCCAGCGCAGGCGGCCGGCGCGGATCCAGCCCTCCATCTCGGCGCGGAAGGTGGCGTAGCGCGACCAGCCGGTGTCGGAGACGATGAAGCCCTGGATGCGCAGCCGCTTGCGCACCACCGGCCCGAGGTTGGGCCCCGGCGGGGCGCCGGCGGCATCGGCGCCGGGGGCCTCGTTGTACTGCGCGATCATGCCGCACATCACCATGCGGCCGAAGTCGCGCAGGCGCGGGAAGACCGCGGCCTGGGTCTTGCCGCCGACATTCTCCCAATAGACGTCGATGCCCTCGGGCGCCGCGGCGTCGAGCTGCGCGTCGAGGTCGCCATGGTGGTCGAGGCAGGCGTCGAAGCCGAGCTCCTTCACCACGAAGTCGCACTTCCGCGCACCGCCCGCGACGCCCACCACCTTGCAGCCGCGGATCTTGGCGATCTGCCCGACAACCTGGCCGACCGCGCCGGAGGCGGCCGAGACCACCACCGTCTCGCCGGCCTTGGGCTGGCCGATATCCTCGAGACCCGTCCAGGCGGTCAGCCCGGGCATGCCGAGCACGCCGAGGCTTGTGGACAGCGGCGGATCGGCAGCCGGCACCTTGAACAGCCGCTCCGGCCCCACGACCGAGAAGCGCTGCCAGCCATAGCCACCGAGCACGATGTCCCCCGGCGCGAACCCGGGATGGCGGGAGGCCACCACCTCGCCGGCGGTCTGGCCTTCCATCACCGCGCCGAGCGCCACCGGCTTGGCGTAGGATTTCACGTCGGCCATGCGCCCGCGCATGTAGGGGTCGAGCGAGAGGAAGCGCGCGCGCACCAGCACCTGGCCTTCGCCGGGCTCGGGCATGGCGGTCTCGACGATGTCGAAATCCTCGGGGACGGGCGCGCCCACGGGGCGGCGCTTCAGCAGGATCTGCAGGTTGGTCTCGGCCATCGGGTTCCTCCGTATGGCGCGGAGGATGCCATGGGTGGCGTCACGCCGCGAGGCGTGCCTGCCGGAGACGTGCATGCCGGGCAGGGGGCGACGCGCGGCGTGCCGATGGCGGCCCCGCCCTTCGCGTCAGCGGCGCGCCTTGCCCTTCGCGATCTCGCGCTCGATCGACGACCGCTCGGTGGCACCGGAGCGGCGGATGATCTCGCGCACGATGGCGGGCGAGACGCGGTGGCGCTTCGCCAGGTAGGCGATGTCGTCCTCGATGCTCGTGGCCGGCTTCGCGGCCGCGGCTTCGGCGGTGTCGGGATGTGCCATGGTCGGGCTCCTGTGGCGCGGCCTGCGCCTTTGGGCACGGCCGCGGGCGTGATGGCGGATGGCCCCTTCCGCGAACGGCATGGGCGGCGCCGGGCGGTCGCGCCCGGCGCGCGCCCGATCGGGCTGTTACTTGCGCCGGGCCTTGCGGGCGGCGTAGCGGGCGTCGCGCAGCGCCTTCTGCTCGGCGGCGAGCGCGAGGGCGCGGGCCTTCTTCTCGGCATCGAGAAGGGCGGCGCGTTCCTCGGCCTCCATCGCGGCGGCCGCAGCCTCGCGCGCGGCCTCGGCCTCGCGCTTCGCCTGCTCTGCCGCTTCGCGGGCCAGCTCGGCCTGGCGGGCGGCCTCGGCGATCGCCTGGCGCTCGGCTTCC
>NZ_JACADR010000478.1 GCF_016106005.1 Roseomonas rosulenta | reverse complement strand
CGCCGGTGCCCGACCCGCCGCCGCGGCCCGCCCCCGCGCCCGCCGGCCACCGCGACGTGACAGACCCCGCAAGCGGTGCCACCGAGCCCGCCGCGGTGTTCGAACGCAGCGCGCTGGCTCCCGGCATGGCGCTGCCCGGCCCCGCGCTGATCGTCGAGGACGGCACCACCACCGTCGTGCCGCGCGGCATGGCGGCGCGCATCAACGCCCTGCACCAGATCGTGCTGGAGGCCTCGGCATGACCACCGACATCCGCTACCAGGTGATGTGGAACCGCCTGCTGAGCGTGGTCGAGGAGCAGGCGCGCACCCTGGTGCGCACCGCCTTCTCGACCAGCGCGCGCGAGGCCGGGGACATCTCCGCAGGCGTCTTCGACCTCAGCGGGCAGATGCTGGCGCAGGCCGTCACGGGCACGCCGGGGCACGTCAATTCCATGGCGCGCAGCGTGGTGCATTTCATCCGCGAATTCCCGGTGCACACCATGAAGCCGGGCGACCACTACATCACCAACGATCCGTGGAAGGGCACGGGTCACCTGTATGACCTGGTGGTCACCTCGCCCGCCTTCCACGAGGGCAGGCTGGTCGCGCTGTTCTCCTCCACCACACACCTGGTCGATATCGGCGGCGTCGGGCAGTCGGCCGAAGGCAAGCAGGTCTTCCACGAGGGGCTCTTCATCCCGCTCATCCCGCTCGCCCGCGAAGGCGTGGTGGACGAGACGGTGATGCGCATCATCCGCGCGAACGTGCGTGAGCCGGTGCAGGTGGAAGGCGACGTCTTCGCTCTGATGGCCTGCAATGAGACCGGCGAGCGGCGTCTTTCGGCCATGATGGCGGAGCACGGCCTGGCCGACCTCGATGCACTCGGTGACTACATCATCACGCGCTCACGCGCCGGCATGACCGCCGCCATCCAGAAGCTGCCAAAAGGCACCTGGAAATCCCACATGCGGATTGACGGCGTGACCGACCCGATCGACCTGCACGCCACGGTGACGATCGCCGAGGACCACATCGCGGTCGACTACACCGGCACCTCCGCCGCCGTTCCCTTCGGGATCAACTGCCCGCTCTGCTACACCGAGGCCTATACCGCCTTCGGCGTGAAATGCCTGGTCGGTGCCGAGATCCCGAACAATGCCGGCACGCTCGATGCGGTGGTCGTCACCGCGCCGGAGGGGTCCATCGTCAACGCGCCCTTCCCCTTCCCCGTCACCGCGCGATCGACCATGGGGCACATGCTGCCCGACGTGGTCTATGGCGCGCTCGACCAGGCGATCCCGGGGCGGGTGCCGGCCGAGGGCACCTCGAACCTGTGGAACCTGAAGCTCGGCGCGGGGCCCGGCTACACCGGCGCGACGGGGCCGGCCTTCATGGTCACGTCCTTCCATTCCGGCGGCACCGGCGCGCGGCCCAACCTCGACGGGCTCTCGGCCACGCCCTTCCCCTCGGGCGTACGCAACGTGCCGGTGGAGGTGACCGAAGCCATCACGCCGCTGGTCTTCTGGAAGAAGGAACTGCGCGAGGGCTCGGGCGGCGCGGGGCGCTTCCGCGGCGGGCTCGGCCAGGTGATCGAGGTGGCGCGCCGCGACGGCGAACCCTTCGGCATCTTCGCCACCTTCGAACGCGTGAAGCACCCCGCACGCGGTCGGGCGGGCGGGGCCAACGGCGCGCCCGGGCGGCTCTCGCTGGCCTCAGGCACCGAGCTGAAGCCCAAGGGCTTCCATGTCGTGCCCGCCGGCGACCGGCTGGTGGTGGAGATGCCCGGCGGCGGCGGCCATGGCGACCCGGCCACGCGCGACCCGGCGGCGGCCGAGCGCGACCGTCGCCTCGGCTACGCGCCGGGCTGACGAGATCGGAAGAGCGCACGACTGAGGTCCAGGCA
>NZ_JACADR010000477.1 GCF_016106005.1 Roseomonas rosulenta | reverse complement strand
GCCCACCCGCCGCCAGCAGCGCCGCCGGCGGCAGGTGCAGCAGGCCGGCGAGCGCCGCCGGGTCGCCCAGCGCCCACCACAACGCGGCCCCCACCAGCGCGAGCTTCAGCAGCGTGCGCAGGAACTCGATCGCGCCCTCGGGCCCCAGGATGCGCTTCAGCGCCGCGAAGGGATTGATGCGCGCGGCCTGCGGCGCCAGCCCCTTGGCCGAGACCAGCCCCCGCGTCTGCAACATGGTCGCGCCCAGCGCCCCCGCACCCGCCAGCACCACCGCCGGCAGCGCGGCCAGCATCCCGAGCCGGCCCAGTTCGACCGCGGCCACCATGGGCGGGATCTCGTGCGCGCGTTCCAGCACGGCGCGCAGGCCGCGCAGCATCTCGGTCCCCGCCGGCGGCAGCGCGATCATCAGCCCGAGCACGCCGCCGCCCAGCGCGCCGAATCCGGCCAGCTCGCGCGAGACGGCGACCTGCCCTTCCTCGCGCGCCTTCTCGATGCGCCGTGGCGTCGCGGCTTCCGTGCGGTCTTCCGCCTCGCCGGATTGCCCACCGCCCTCGGCCATGGCTCAGCGCAGCCCGGGCAGGGCCAGGAAGGCCGCGCGCGCCGCTTCCCCGAAGGTGCCGAGCAGCGCGGGCATCACTGCCGCCAGCAGCGCCAAACCCAGCAGCACCTGCCCCGGGATCGCCACGAAATACACCTGCACCTGCGGCGCGATGCGCGCGAGCAGCCCCAGCGCGACATTGATGACGATCGCCGCCACCACGAAGGGCGCGGCGAGGCGCAGCGACAAGGCGAGGCTCTCCGCCGCCGCCGCCGCGAAGGCCTCCGCCCCCGCGCCGGCCGGAAAGGGATCGCCCGGCGGCAGCAATGCGTAGGATTCCGCCAGCGCGCGCAGCGGAATCGCATAGAGCCCGCTGGAGAGCACCAGCACCACCGCGGCCAGCGACAGCAGCCGCCCCGGCGCCGTGCCGAGCCCCCCCAAAGCCGGGTCCGGCACCATCGCCTGCGCGAGGCCCAGCAGCAGCGCGACCATCTGCCCCGCCACCGCCATCGCCATCACGATCAGCCGCGCCAGCCCGCCGAGCCACAGCCCGACCAGAACCTCGAGCAGGATGATCCGCACCGCCTCCGCCGCGCTGTCCGGCGCCTCGGGCAATCCCGGCGCGACCGCCGGCAGCAGCACCAGCACCAGCGCGAGGCCGAGGCCGAGCCGGATGCTCGCCGGCACCTCCTCCTCGCCGAGCCCCGGCAGGACCATCACCGCCGCCCCCAGCCGCGCGAAGGCCAGCACCGCCTGGAAGGCCAGGGCCGGCAGCGCGGCGAGGATGGCGGCCTCCTCCACCCGCTCAGCCCTTCAGCCCAACCTCGACCACCGCCTGGAACAGGCTGCCCGCATAGCCGCGCAGCACGCCCGCCATGAAGGGGCCGAGCAGCACGAGGGCCGCCGCCAGCACCGCCACCTTGGGCAGGAAGCCGAGCGTCGCCTCGTTCACCTGCGTGAGGGCCTGCAGCACCGCGATCACCAGGCCGGCGATCAGCATCAGCACCAGCAGCGGCCCGCCGATCTGCAGCGTGACCCACAGCGCCTCGCGGCTCGCGAGCGCGACCTCGTTCACGGCCGGACCTTTTTCCGGCGCGGGGCGGGCATGGCGCGCGCCTAGATCGGCATGCGCATCACGTCCTGGTAGGCGGCGACCACGCGGTCGCGCACCGCCACGGCGGTCTGCAAGGTGAGTTCGGCCCGCCCCACGGCGAGCACGACATCGGTGACGCTGCCCTGCCCGGTCAGCGCGCGGGTGGAGGCGGCGTCGGCCTCGCGCCCGACCTCGACCGCCTGTTCCATCGCACGGGTCAGCGCGGCGCCGAAGCCGGCACCGCCCTGGCCGGCCTGCGCCGCGCCGGGCAGCGCATCCGCGGCGCGATAGGCGGCCGCGGCACCGG
>NZ_JACADR010000476.1 GCF_016106005.1 Roseomonas rosulenta | reverse complement strand
CGTTGCGCGCGACGATGCGATGGCCGAGGCGCTCGCCTGCCAGCGCCCGGTCGGCGCCCATGCGCCCGCCAGCGCGGCCGCGCGCGACGTGGCGGACCTCGCCGCGGCCATCCTGCGCGAGTTGCCGCCACCCTCGCCGCCGGCGCCCTCGCCGGTCGCATCGCCGCTGTTTCCCTGGATGCGCACATGACCGGAACGCTCATCCTCCGCACGGGCGTCGTGATCCTGGGGCTGCTGGTCGCCTGGGCGGTGGTGGTGGCGCCGCTCTCGGCCGAGGACCAGGCGCTGCTCGCCATCGGCGGCATCGTCGCCTTCATGGTGCTGAACCGCTTCCGGTCGCGGCGGGTGACCATCCTGCTCGCGGTGCTCTCCTGCCTGGTGTCGCTGCGCTACATCCACTGGCGCATCGCCGACACCATCGGGCCCGAGGGCTTCTGGCAGGGCTTCTTCATGATCGGCCTGGTGCTGGCCGAAGCCTATGCGGTGATGGCGCTGCTGCTCGGCTACCTCCAGACCCTCTGGCCGCTCGACCGCAAGCCGGTGCCGCTGCCCGACGATCCCGCCGACTGGCCGAGCGTCGATGTCTACATCCCGACCTACAACGAGGATCTCGAGCTGGTGCGCGCGACCGTGCTCGCCGCGCTGTCGATGGACTGGCCGCCCGAGAAGCTGCACGTCTGGATCCTGGACGATGGCCGCCGCCCGGAATTCCGCGACTTCGCCGAGCAATGCGGTGCGGGCTACATCATCCGCCCCGACAACAAGGGGGCCAAGGCGGGCAACCTGAACCACGCCATGGCGCACACGACGGGCGATTTCATCGCCATCTTCGACTGCGACCACGTGCCCACGCGCGCCTTCCTGCAGATGACGATGGGCTGGATGCTGCGCGACCCGAAGCTCGGCATGCTGCAGACGCCGCACCATTTCTATTCGCTCGACCCGTTCGAGCGGAACCTGTCGAACGGCCGCGACGTGCCCAACGAAGGGCTGATGTTCTACGGCCTGGTGCAGCCGGGCAACGACCTGTGGAACGCCACCTTCTTCTGCGGCTCCTGCGCGGTGATCCGGCGCGAGGCGATCCTGCAGGCGGGCGGCGTGCCGACCGAGACGGTGACCGAGGACTGCCACGCCTCGCTGCGCATGCAGCGCCTGGGCTGGAACACGGCGTATCTGCGCGTGCCGCTCGCAGCCGGCCTCGCGACCGACCGGCTGATGATCCATATCGGCCAGCGCATGCGCTGGGCACGCGGCATGCTGCAGATCATGCGGGTGGACAACCCGCTGACCAAGCGCGGCCTGAACCTGTGGCAGCGGCTTTGCTACTTCAGCGCCATGTTCCACTTCCTGTTCGCGGTGCCGCGCGTGGTGTTCCTCACCGCGCCGCTCGCGTTCCTGCTGCTGGGGCACAGCGTCATCGCGGCCTCGTCGCTCGCCATCATCGCCTATGCCGGGCCGCACATCTTCCACGCGGTCACCACGGGGTCGCGCGTGGCCGGCAGCGTGCGCCATTCCTTCTGGTCCGAGATCTACGAGACCGTCCTCGCGCTGTGGCTGGTGCCGGTCACGCTCGCGACGCTGCTCGACCCGCGCAAGGGGAAGTTCAACGTGACCGCAAAGGGCGGACTGCTGCCCGAGGGCTATTTCGACTGGCGCGCGGTCTGGCCGAGCCTCGTGCTCGGCATCCTGCTCGCGCTCGGTGTCGCGGCCGGCATCCACGGCATCGCGACCAACCCCTGGGGCAGCCTCGAAAGCCAGGCCTTCCTGCTGAACGGCATCTGGGCGACGCTCTGCCTCGTGCCGGTGCTGGCCTCGATCGCCGCGGGGCGCGAGCGGCGCCAGCTGCGCGCCCGCGCGCGCGTCGCCGTCGCGCTGCCCGCGGTGCTGGTGCTGCCCGACGGGCAGCGCGTCGATGCCCGCACGCACGACCTCTCGCTCGGC
>NZ_JACADR010000475.1 GCF_016106005.1 Roseomonas rosulenta | reverse complement strand
CCCCTTCGCCCGGAGCCCCGCCCATGACCCTGCCGCGCCGCATGATCCTCGCCGCCCCCGCGCTCGCCATCAGCCGCGCGCAGGCGCAGCCGGCCGGCTGGGCGGTCGCGACCGAATACCCGGCCACCTCCATCCCTGGCGAGGGTGTCGCGCATTTCGCCGCCGCGGCCACCGCGCGCGGCCTGCCGGTCACGGCGGCGGCCGGCGCGCCGGATGGCTTCCGCTCGGCGGCCGCGCTGGATGTGCTGGCCGCCGGGCGCTTGGCGGCGGTCGATTCCTTCGCCGGCGCGATGGGCGCGGTCGATCCGATCTTCCTGCTCTCCTCGCTGCCCTTCCTGACCGCGTCGCACGCCGATGCGGCGCGGCTGCGCGACCTCGCGCGGCCGCGCTATGCCGCCGTGCTGGAGGCGCGCGGCGCGGTGCTGCTCTGGACCACGCCCTGGCCGCCCTCGGGGCTATGGACCAACCGGCCGGTGACCAGCCCGGCCGACCTGCGCGGGCTGCGCGTGCGCACCTATGACGCGACCGGCACCGAGGTGCTGCGCGCCGCCGGCGCGGTGGCCGAGGTGCTGTCCTTCGCCGAGGTGGATGCGCGCCTGGCGGCGGGCACGCTCGATGCCGTGCTGTCGTCCGGGGATGGCGGGGCGGGGCGGCGGCTGTGGCGCTGGCTGCCGCATTTCACCGAGGCGAACTATGCCTGGCCATTGTCGCTCGCCTTCGCCTCGGCGCCGGCGCTGGCCGCGCTGCCGCCCGCGCAGCAGCAGGCGGTGCGCGAGGCTGGCGCCGAGACCGAGGCGCGGCAATGGCAGGCGATCGAGGGGCGCCTCGCCGCCAATCGCCGCGTCATGCGGGAGAACCAGGTCGCGATCCACGAGCCCGACGCGGCGCTGCGCGCGGCCCTGCGAAGCGCCGCCGCGGGCGCGGTCACGGCGTGGGAGGCACAGGCCGGCGAGGCTGGGCGCGCGATCCTCGCCGCGTACCGCGGCTGAGTCTTTCTTGATCCCTCAAACGGCGGGCGGCGGCCATCCGGCCGCCTTGCCTTCGCGCCATGCGCTGGCGCTCCCGGCGCGACGGATGGTCTGGGCGCGGTCGCGCATTCGCGCTCGCGGCCCGATGCAAGGCATCGGGCCGGTGGTGCTGGTGCCGTCAGTCCGCGATCGCGTTGGTCAGCGTGCCGATGCCCTCGATGGTCAGTTCCATCACGTCGCCGGCCTTCATCGTCTGCGGCGGGACCATGGCGTAGCCCACGCCCTCGGGCGTGCCGGTCATGATCACGTCGCCGGGCAGCAGCGTGAAGCCGGCCGAGAGCTGGTGGATGATCTCCTTCACGTCGAAGATCATCTTGGACGTGCGGCTCGACTGCCGCTGCTCGCCGTTGATCTTGAGGCCGATCGCGAGGTCGGAGGCATCGAGGTCCTCGCGCGGGACGATGACCGGCCCGAGAGGGCAGGAGCGGTCGAGCGACTTGCCCTTGAACCACTGCCCGTGCCGGCGCTGCAGGTCGCGCCCGGTCACGTCATTGCCGATCGTCCAGCCGAAGACGTGGTCGAGCGCGCGCTCCTTCGGGATGTCGCGCCCGGCGGTGCCGATCACCGCGACCAGCTCCACCTCGTAGTCGAGCCACTGCGTGATGCCGGCATGGGAGGGCACCGGCGCGCCCGGCGCGATCACGGTGTCCGCCGCCTTGGTGAAGAACTGCGGATACTTCGGCACCTCGGACTGGGTGATGCCGCGGGTGCGGTCGCCCTCCGCCACATGGTCCATGTAGTTGCGCCCGACGCAGAAGACGTTGCGGCGCGGCCTCGGAATCGGTGCCTGCAGCGCGACGGAAGCGAGCGGCAGCACGGACCCCGCGGGCGGCGCGGCGGCCAGCGTGCGCACCGCCGCGAGCGCGGCCGGCCCGGCGTCGATCAGCGCCAGCATGTCGCGCGCCGGCGGCATGGC
>NZ_JACADR010000474.1 GCF_016106005.1 Roseomonas rosulenta | reverse complement strand
CCGGCGGCGGCGCAGCCGCAGCGCGGCCAGCGCCGACCCGCCCTTCCCCCGGAAGCCTTCGGCGCGCGCCCCGTCGGGCTGCGATGACGCGGCGCGCCAGACGCGGCAAGCTCGCCGCATGATCGTTGCAAGCCGCCGTCGGGCGGCAGGAGCCGGACACCCCCCGCAGGATGCGGTCGCCATCGTCGGCGCCGCCGCGCGCATGCCCGGCGCGCCCGATCTCGGCGCCTTCTGGGCGCTGCTCGAGCAGGGGCGCGACGCGGTCACCGCGATCCCGCCCGACCGCTTCGACCAGGCGCGCTGGCTGCACCCGCGCAGGTCGGAAGCCGGGCGGTCCTATACCTTCGCCGCCGGCACGATCGGCGATGCGGCCGGCTTCGACGCGCAGGCCTTCGGCCTGTCGCCACGCGAGGCCATCGAGATCGACCCGCAGCAGCGCGTGCTGCTGGAAGTCACCGCTGAGGCATTCGAGGATGCGGGCTGGTCGGCCGAACGGTTGGCCGGGCGCAACATCGCGGTGTTCGCGGGCGGATCGTCCACCGACTATGCCGAGTTGCGCCTGGCCGACCCCGCCACGGTCGACCGCTTCTTCATGACCGGCAATGCGCTGTCGATCCTGTCGAACAGGATCGGCAACGTCTTCGACCTGCGCGGCCCGGCGCAGACCATCGACACCGCCTGCTCCTCCTCGCTGGTCGCACTGCACCTGGCGATGCGCGCCCTGGCCGATGACCCTGCGCTGGAAGGAGCCGTGGTGGGCGGCGTGTCGATGCTGCTCTCGCCCTATTCCTTCATCGGCTTTTCGCGCGCGGGGATGCTCTCGCCGACCGGGCGCTGCCGCGCCTTCGACGCGGCGGCCGATGGCTATGTGCGCGCCGAGGGCGCGGGCGCGGTCATCCTGAAGCGCCTGCCGGATGCGATCGCCGGCGGCGACACCATCAACGCCGTGCTGCTCGGCAGCGGGGTGAACGCCGCCGGGCGCACCATCGGCCTGTCGCTGTCCAACCGCGCCGCCCAGGCCGCGCTTATGGAGCGAGTGATCGCGCGCGCCGGCATCCCGCCGGACCGCTTCCTGGCCTTCGAGGCGCATGGCACCGGCACCCGCGTCGGCGACCCGGCCGAGACCTGGGCGATCGGCACCACCATCGCGCAGCGCCGTGCCGCGCCGCTGCCGATCGGCTCGGTCAAGACCAACATCGGGCACCTCGAGGCCGCCTCCGGCATGGCGGGCCTGCTCAAGGCCGTGCTGATGCTGAAGCACGGCGCGATCCCGCCCTCGCTGCACTTCAACGAGCCTAATCCCGAGATCGACTTCGACGGGCTGAATCTCGCCGTGCAGACCCGTCATGCGCGCCTGGAACCACGACCGGATGCGGTGGTCGGCGTCAATTCCTTCGGCTTCGGCGGCACCAACGCCACCGTGCTGGTCGGCCGCGCGCCCGAACCCAGGCCGGCGCGCGCGACGGGCGTGCGCGGCAGCCCGCCGCTGGTGCTCTCGGCCCGCTCGGCGGCCGCCCTCGCCCTGGAGACCCCTGCGAAACGCGCCTGATCGGGTGATGGAGGCGTGGCGGCGGCTTGGAAGCGGCCTTTGTGTTCGGTTTCGGTGTCTGGCATCCGTGCGGCGGACGCACGTGGACGCCTCGAAAAACCCCTGGCCGCGACGGGGCTGATCTGATTCGCTTTGGCTGGTGATGACGAGGGCGCGGCATGTCGGGACAGGCGGTGACCCTGCCCCCCAAAAGCCCTCGTTCATGAGCAGAGCCTGTTCTCCATTTGCCCCGACGCGGGGCGGGTTGCAAAGGCTGCGGGGGTGAGCCCGTTCAGGCTCGTGTGCGGGCGGGCCGTGTTGTAGTCGCTCCTCCATGCTTCGATGATCCGGCGCGCCGCGGGCAGGCTGCCGAACAGGTGCTCGTTCAGGCACTCGTCGCGGAACCGGCCGTTGAAGCTCTCGACGAACCCGT
>NZ_JACADR010000473.1 GCF_016106005.1 Roseomonas rosulenta | reverse complement strand
GCCGGCGAGACACTGCCGCCGGGCGAGCCCCTGCCCGACGGGCGGCGGCGCTTCGCGCTGGGCCCGGACGGGCTTCTGCGGCTGCAGGGTGCGGCGGTGGTCCAGGCCGCCACGTGCCTCGAGCCCATCGACGCGCGGGCGGGCGGGCTGTAGAGGCGGCGGCACGGCGTTGCCACACGCGCCCGTGTCCCCGGGGCCAGTGCCGCAGGGCGCGGGGCCGGGCGGGCCGTGCAGCCCAGCCCGACAGGTGCCCCGTGACGCCGCGCATCGCCGTCCTGATCCCCTGCCACAACGAGGCCGTCGCGATCGGCCGCGTCGTCGCCGAGTTCCGCGCCGCGCTGCCGCAGGCGACGATCCATGTCTTCGACAACAACTCCACCGACGCGACGCGCGAGGTGGCGGCGGCGGCCGGCGCGGTGGTCCGGCGCGAGGCGCTGCAGGGCAAGGGCAACGTGGTCCGGCGCATGTTCGCCGACATCGACGCCGACGTGTACGTGCTGGTGGACGGCGATGACACCTACGAGGCCGCCGCCGCGCCGCGCATGGTGGCGATGCTGCTCGAGGACCGGCTCGACATGGTCACCGCGGCGCGCGTGACCGGCAGCGAGGCGGCGGGCGCCTATCGCCCAGGGCATCGCCTTGGCAATGTGGTGCTGACCCGCATGGTGCGCTGGGTGTTCGGCGACCGCATCTCCGACATGCTGTCGGGCTACCGCGCCTTCTCGCGCCGCTTCGTGAAGTCCTTCCCGGCGCTGTCCGGCGGCTTCGAGACCGAGACCGAGTTCACCGTGCATGCGCTGGAACTGCGCCTGCCGGTCGGCGAGATTCGCACCCGCTACAAGGAACGCCCGGCCGGGTCGGCGAGCAAGCTGCGCACCTTCCGCGACGGCTTCCTGATCCTACGCACCATCGTGCTGCTGGTGCAGCGCGAGCGGCCGCTGGCCTTCTTCTCGAGCGTCGCCCTGGCGCTGCTGGCGGGGGCGCTGCTGCTCGCCGCGCCGCTGTTCGTGACCTATGTCGAAACCGGCCTGGTGCCGCGCTTCCCCACCGCGATCCTAGCGACCGGGATGGTGGTGCTGTCCTTCCTGTCGCTGGCCTGCGGGCTGATCCTGGACACCGTCTCGCGCGGGCGGCTGGAGGCGAAGCACCTAGCCTACCTGGCGCAGCCGCCACCGCGTGGCGAGGGGGGCTGAGGCGGAGCGGCGGAGTTCGGCACGAGCGCGGGGCGGGCAGGCCGCAGGGTGCTGAAGACGACCAGCGTCGCCGCCCGTGTCCCAGTCCGCGGCGCTGGCGACGACGGCCCGCCCGCCGGGGCCTCGAGGTATCTGGCAGCGCGAGCTGGCCTGCCTGCGCGGGCTGCTCATGGATGCCCGGCGTCCGCTGCACGCGCCGCGCCCATCCGGCAGACCGCGGGACCGCCGCCCGACAGGTGCGGCCAGCGGCAGCAGGACATGCCGGGTGAGGGATTTGAACCCCCGACCTTCTGATTACAAATCAGCTGCACTACCACTGTGCTAACCCGGCGCCGTCCTTTGGTGTAGCAGAGGCGCTTTCCGCGGCAACCCGATCCCGACTCCGATTCGGCCGGGCCGCCCCCATCTCCCGAGGGCCCCCGGACCCGTCGATGCGCCTTTCGCCCCGAGACCGTCACCCACCGCCGGCCCCGGCCGCCGCCTCGGAACCCCTGCCCTGGGGCCCGATGGCGCCGCGCCGCCGGCGCGCGCCGGAGATGGGGGTCGCCGCGCTGGTCTCGGTGCTGCTGCACGGGCTGGTCGTGGCGGCGCTGGTGCTCGACCTCGACCCGCGCAGCCGGCGCGGGCCGGACGAACTGCCGCCGCCGACCTTCGCGGTGGTGTTCCAGGGCGGGTCCGACCAGGCGCCACGCGGTGCCGAGGCGCCGGAGGAAGGCCCCGCCCCGCTCCTTGGCGCGCCGCCAGCACCGCCGCCGCCGCCCGCGCCGCTGGAGGTTCC
>NZ_JACADR010000472.1 GCF_016106005.1 Roseomonas rosulenta | reverse complement strand
CCCCCCCCCCCCCCCCCCCCCCCCCCCCCCCCCCCCCCCCCCCCCCCCCCCCCCCCCCCCCCCCCCCCCCCCCCCCCCCCCCCCCCCCCCCCCCCCCCCCCCCCCCCCCCCCCCCGCGCCCTGCGCCACCACCCCCTCCACAGCAGGAAGGATCCTCGCCCATGGCCTCCGACGCCGCCGAAGCCATCCTTGAGGCCCGCCGCAGTCGGCGTGTCCTGGCGCCGCTCGGAGCCCTGGCGCCGCGCACGGCCGAGGCCGGGTATACCTTGCAGCGGGAGATCGCCCTGCGCCTCGGCGGGGTGCCGCCGGCCGGGTTCAAGATCGGTGCGACGACGACGCAGATGCAGGCCTATCTCGGCCTGTCGGGGCCGGCGGCGGGGTTCGTGCCGAAGGCGGGGCTGCGCGCCACGCCGGCCAGCGTGCGCCATGCCGACTATGTCGATCCGGGGATCGAGTGCGAGGTCGGGCTGCGGCTCGCGCGCGACATCCCGCCCGGCCCCTGCACGCAGGACCAGGCGGCGGCAGCGGTAGGCGAGGTCTTCGCTGCCATGGAGATCGTCGACCGCCGCTATGGCGACCTGGCGGTGCTCGGCACGCCGACGCTGATCGCCGACCAGGTGTTCCATGCCGGCGGCGTGCTGGGGGCGCCGGTGGCGGATTGGCGGGCGATCGACCTGGCGGCGACGCGCGGGCGCATCAGCGTGGACGGGCAGGTGCGCGCGGAGGGCGTGGGCGCGGACCTGCTGGGACATCCCTTCGCGGCGCTGGCCTGGCTGGCCGCGTCTGGCTGCGCGGCGGCCTTCGGCGGGCTGCGCGCGGGGCAGGTGGTCTTCCTGGGGTCCGTCACGCCGCCGATCTGGATCGACAAGCCGTGCCGCACGGCGGTGGAGTTCGACACGCTGGGGCGGGTGGAACTGACATTCACCTGAAGCGCCACGGCGCCCTTCACGCTGCAGGCCGCGCGCCCATGTGCGGGACATGACGATGGGGCAGGCTCAATCCACGCGCATAGCAGGCGAGGCCGGGCTACTGCGCCAGGCCTGGGCGGTGCTGCAGCCGCCTTCGGTCAGCGCGCTCTACGGGCTGCTCGGTGCGCGGCCGTTCACCGGGCGCGGGATGTGGCTCAACCTCGGCCATTGGCGCGACGCGCGCAGCATCGACCAGGCCTGCCCGGCGCTGGCGCAGCTGGTCGGCGAGGCCGCGGGCCTGGGGCCGGCGGATACGGTGGTCGATGTCGGGTTCGGCTTCGCCGACCAGGACATGCTCTGGGCCGAGCGCTTCGCGCCCCAGCGGATCATCGGGCTGAACATCACGCCGCTGCATGTGCGGCTCGCTCGTGCGCGGGTGCGGCGGCGCGGCCTGGCGGATCGGATCGACCTGCGCGAGGGCTCGGCCACCGCCATGCCGCTGCCCGATGCCTGCTGCGACGTGGTGACGGCGGTGGAATGCGCCTTCCACTTCGACACGCGCGCGGATTTCCTGGCCGAGGCGATGCGCGTGCTGCGCCCGGGCGGGCGGATCGTGCTGGCGGATATCATCCCGGCCGCGCCGGCCGGCGGGGCGCTGCGGCGGCGCTGGCAGTCGGCGTCCTGGCGTGCGCTGGCGCGCGCGCTGTCGGTCCCGCGGGCCAATGCCGACACGCGCGATGCCTATGCGGCACGCTTCGCCGCTGTAGGGTTCGAAGGCGTGTCGGTCGAGCCGATCGGCGACGAGGTCTTCCCTGGCTTCCACCAGGCGCTTCGCGAGGACGAAGCCTTCTTCGCCCGGCTGCCGGCCTCGGCGCGGCTGGCCTATCGGCCGCTGCTGCGGATCGAGGCCGGCGATGTCTACGCCGGCCTCGACTACGTGCTCGCCTTCGCGCGCAAGCCGGGCTGAGCGGTCAGTAGTAGTAGCCGCGCTGGGGCCGCGGCGCGGTGAGCGCGCCCACCGCGGCGCCGCCCGCGCCGCCGATGGCCGGCCCTGCCGGCGGCG
>NZ_JACADR010000471.1 GCF_016106005.1 Roseomonas rosulenta | reverse complement strand
CGGCGTGATGCGCGCGCCTGGCGGCGGGGCGGCGGCGCGGCGCCAGCCGGCCTGCGGCGGGCGGGATTCGAGCGCGGAGGGGGTGCTCATGGCCATGCGCAGCACCGCGCCCGGGGGGCTCAGCGTATAGGCCGCGACCCAGTCCACGAACCGGCGCAGCGTGTCGGTCATGGGCGGGGCGTCGAGCACGGCGCGGATGTCGCGCAGGCGCTTCTCGGGCAGGGCCGGGTCGGCCTCCCCGTCCCAGACGACGCCGGCCACCTCCCGCCCGCCGAGCGGCACCACCACGAAGGTCCCGGGCGGCACCGCCATGCCCGCCGGCACGCGGTAGTCATAGGCATCGCCGAGCGGCAGGGGCAGCAGCACGCGCACCCGTGTCGCCGGCGCAACATGCGATTCTGTCACAGTGCTGCGCGTGTTCCTCGCCCCGGCCATCGGTTACACTGTGACCCGCGACACGGCCCGCGCCCGGCGCGCGCCACAGACTGCCGCAGGAAGGTCCCCCGATATGAAGTTCTTCGTCGATACCGCCGAGGTGGCGGACATACGATCACTCGCCGAGGCCGGTCTGGTCGATGGCGTCACCACCAACCCCTCCCTGATCGCGAAATCCGGCCGCGACTTCAAGGAGGTCATTGCGGAGATCTGCGCCATCACCCCTGGCCCCGTCAGCGCCGAGGTCACCGCCACCGACGCCGCCGGCATGATCGCCGAAGGCCAGGTGCTGCGGTCCATCGCGCCCAACGTCGCGGTGAAGGTGCCGCTGACCGAGGCCGGGCTGGTCGCCTGCCGCCGCCTCGCCTCCGAGGGTGCCATGGTGAACGTGACGCTGTGCTTTTCCCCCGCGCAGGCGCTGCTGGCGGCCAAGGCGGGCGCGACCTTCATCTCGCCCTTCGTCGGGCGGCTGGACGACATCGCAACGGACGGCATGCGGCTGATCGCGGACATCGTGCAGATCTACCGCAACTATCCCGCCCTCACGACCGAGGTGCTGGTGGCCTCGGTCCGCCACCCGATCCACCTGGTCGAAGCGGCGAAGATGGGCGCGCACGTCGCAACCCTCCCGCCATCGGTCATCCGCATGCTGCTGAAGCACCCGCTGACCGACCGGGGCCTGGAGGCCTTCCTGGCCGACTGGAAGAAGACGGGGCAGTCGATCCTGTGAGCACATCCCTCCCCGCCGCGGACGTCCTGCCGGACCTCGAGGCGGAGGAGGTCGAGGCCTTCCTGCGCGCGCACCCGCATTTCCTGGCCGAACGCCCGGACATCTACCGCGTGCTGGTCCCCCCGCGCCGCCTGCATGGCGAACGCCTGGCCGACCACATGGCGGCCATGCTGGAGGCCGAGCGCGCCCGCGCCCGCGCCATGGAGGCGGAGATGCGCGCCGCGGTCGAGGCGGGGCGCGCCGGGGCGGGGCTGACGGTGCGCATCCGCCTGGCGGTTCTGGCGCTGATGCGCGCCCCTGACGTGATGGAAGCCGTCACACAGGAGATCCCGGCGCTGCTCGGGGTTGAGACCTGCACGCTGGCGGCGGAGCCCGCCCCGCGCGCAATTCCCGCCCTGCCGCCCGGCGTGCGCCCCCTGCCCGCCGGCGCGGTGACGCGCCTGATCGGGCGCGGGCGGGACGCCGTGGTGCGCGCACAGCCGAGCGAGACCACCCTGCTGCATGCCGAGGCGGCGCCGCTGGTCACGCGCGATGCGCTGGCGCGCGTGCCGCTGGTCGATGGCCCGCCCATGCTGATCGCGGTCGGCGCGCGCGAATCGGCCGCGCTGCCTGCGCGGCAATCCGTGGCCGTGCTGGCCTTCCTGGGCCGCGCGGTGGCGGCCGCGCTGTCGCGCTGACATGACCGGGGAACAGGCGCGCGCCGCCTGGCTCGCCTGGCTGGCGGCGGAGCGCCGCGCCAGCCCGCATACGCTCGAGGCCTATGGCCGCGACGCCGCGGCATTCCTGGGCTTCCTCACGCGGCACCTGGCCGG
>NZ_JACADR010000470.1 GCF_016106005.1 Roseomonas rosulenta | reverse complement strand
CGCTGTCGGCTTGGGCGCGGCCGGGCCGGAGGCCGCGGCCGGCAGGGTCACCCCGGCCGGGCGGAAGGGCGGCATGGCCAGATCGGAATCGCGTGCCACTGGCACCGTCGCCGGCGCGCCCTCGGGCTGGCCCGTCTCATCCTTGCGGCGGAAGATCGACATGTCGGTTCCCCTCGAGTCCCGGCGGTTGCGTGAAGACGGAGCCGGGCTAGCACGCGCTTCGAGCCCGCCACAACGCCGCCGCCCGGCTTATCCCCAGGTTTCGCGTCATCACACCTTTGTGGATTGTTGCAGCAGGTGCACGGATGCCGCTGTGCCGACCACCGGCACCAGCAGGTTGAGCAGCGGCACCAGCGCCATCAGCGCGAGCACCAGCCCGAGCGCCCAGCCAGACAGGCGCAGCCGTCCCCAGGCTGCGCGCGCCTGCGCCCGGTCCATCCGCAGCAGCGCGGTCTGCTGCACCATTCCTGCGCCGAGCGCATGGGCCGAGACCAGCAGTGCCAGCGCGAAGCCCACCACCGGCACAAACAGCAGCGGCAGCAGCAGTAGTTGCAGGACCAGCAGCCTCAGGCCGAATCGCAGCCCGAAGGCCAGCTGCGCGGCGATCGACGCACCCTGCGGCGGGGGCAGGCGGGGGTAGTGCCGGTGCTCGACCGCGGCGGCGACGGGTTCGACCAGCTGCGCGGCGATCGCCGCCGCCACCGGAAGGAACAGCCACCAGGCCAGCACCAGCGCCGCGATCCCGCCCCCGGCCTGCGCCAACCAGGAGAGCCAGCCGGTCCCACCCGCCAGCCAGGCCGCGCCCTCGATGGCGCCCCAGGCGAGCAGCGCCATCGCCAGCGCGGCGCCGAACACGCCCCACAGCAGGGGGCGCCGGAAGGCGGGATCGTCGAGCTGCGCGAAGGCGAGGGCAACGGCGCGGATCATGCGCCGCGATATCGGGCGGATCGCGGCGCAGGGCGAGGGGGTTCTGCGTCACACTGCAGCGCGCGATGCGGGCGCACGCGCAAGACGGCCTTCCCCGGCGGGTCATCCCGGCTGGCCGCCCCGCGTCCGGGGCCGCGCGCCGCTGCGCGGCCTCGACCGCCCTTCGCGGTGGCGACCCGCCGCCGCGTCAGTGCACGGTGATGCGCCGCCGCGCGATCACCGCGCTCGAAGCATCGGCCGCGCCCATCACGTAGCGCAGCTCATACGTCCCCTTCTCCTCCGGCATTGTGATCTCGCCCTGGGCGGCATCGCCGATGGTGAAATAGGTGATGTACTGATCGCCCGCGGCGTCGACCGCGGCGACGGCGATGTAGTCGCCATTGCCGCGCGGCCCGGTGAAGCCGACCGGCACCGCGGACCCGGCGGCGGCGGTCGCGGGCGCTTCCAGCGTCGCCATCGCCGGCGTGGCCGTGATCGGCCTGCGCAGGAGCACCTGCGCGCCGCCCGGCGCCACCAGCACGTAGCGGAGTTCGTACGGGCCGGCGGTGGGCGGCAGGTGGATCGCCGCCTCCCCGCCATCGACATAGGCCCAGGCGTTCGTGATGTAGTCGTCGGCGCCCGCGCCGGGCGGAACGATCGCGACGAAGCTGCCCGGCGCCGCCTGCGCCGGCGCGTAGCGGATGGTGACCGGACTGCCGGCCATGCCGCTCTCCGGGCCCTGCAGCATCGCGGTGGCCGCCGTGACCGTGAGCGGGCGCGTCGCCAGCGGCGTGCCGTCGATCCCCTCGATGAAGCGGATCTCGTAGGCCCCCGGGACCCCCGGCGCCGTCAGGCTCACCGGGTTCGCGGCGTCCTCGACATAGACGAAGCCGCCGGAGACGTATTCGGCGGGCGGCGCGCCCGCCGGCACGATTCCGATCCACGACCCCGGCGCGCGCGGCCCGGTCCATTGCACCGCGACCGGGCTGCCCGCCGGTGCCTCGGCCGGCGCGGCGAGCGTGGCGGAGACTGGCGTCACGGTGATCGGCGCGCGGCCGATCGGCCGGCCGGCCCGGGCCAGCA
>NZ_JACADR010000047.1 GCF_016106005.1 Roseomonas rosulenta | reverse complement strand
CCGGCGCCGGCAGCCCGCGCGCGCGGCGCCAGGCATTCTGGGCCGTCGCGATGGCGCGCGCCAGCGCAGCAGGGTCATGCGCCCGCGCGGCCGCCAGCGTCGCCGCATCGGGCGCGCCGCTCTGCTCGACGCCGAGGTGTCGCTGCAGGTCGGCCAGCGCCTGCATGGTCCCGGCCTCGACCGCATAGGCGAAGAGCGCGAGGTCCGGTCCCGGCGGAAGGCGTTCGGCACGCAGCGGCGCCCAGACCATGGCGCGAAGGATGCGCGCCGCACCGTCGCGGCCCAGGTCGCGCAGCGCCTGCGCATCCGCCGGGCCGCCGACCCAGACCGAGAGCAGCCCGAGCCCGATGCCATGCGCCGCGGGCCCATCGACCAGAGCGTCATGCGGCGTGAAGCCGCCGCGCGCCGCCATGACGGTCGCGCTGCAGGCGGCGAAGCGGTCCTGGGTGGTGGCCATGCCGCCACCCTGCCGCCACGGCGGTTAAGGAAGCCTTGCGCGCGCGCTCAGCCCGGCAGCGCGTCCTTCCAGGGATAGCCGTTGCGCGCCTTGTCATGGCCATAGGCGAAGAGCGTACGCAGGAAGTTCTGCTCGAAGGGCTCGGTCTCCTGGATCGTGAAATCGTCCTCGATATAGGCGAGGCGGAAGGCGATGCCGTGCCGAAGCGCGGTGGACCGGATGCGGAACACGTCATTCGCGCCGGCGGCGCTGACCAGCGTGGCGATGGCCCGGCTCGCGATCGGGAGGACGCGCCGGCGCACCGGCCCGCCGCTTGGCATAAGCCGGCTGTTGCGCACGACATAGGCGGTCACGGCGGGCGGGGTCAGCCCCTGGCGGATGCGCTCCGCCCGGCTGTCGCCCAGCGCCGGCGGGTAAAGGTAGGCCTGCGCGTAGGTGCCGCCATCCACATGCATCTCCTGGTAGGGCACGCCGTCCACCGTCACGTCGATCATCACCGGCGGAAACACGCCCGGCACGGCGGCGGAGGCCAGCAGCACCTGGCGCGACAGTTCCAGCGCGCGCGGATGCCCGCTGGCGGCGATGGCGCCGAGGTTCCACGCCACCGGCCGCTGCGCATCGAGGTTGGTGGTGGCGATCACCAGCTGCCGGCCCCGCGCATAGCCCTGCGCGATCTCCGCCATCAGCGGTTCGTCGAGGAAGCGCGCGATGGTGCGCGCCAGCGGCGCGCTGTCGGACAGCGCGTCGTCGACCAGCGCGGCCAGCAGCCCGCGCTCGGCCAGCACGTCGGCGGCCGTGATCTCGGTATAGGCGGCGCGAAGCTGCGCATCGCGGTGCGGGCCGGCGAAGACCAGCGGCGCGGTCAGCGCCCCGGTGCTGATGCCGGTGACAAGGTTGAAGGCCGGCCGCGTGCCCGCCTCCGTCCAGCCGCAGGCGAGGCCGGCGCCGAAGGCCCCGTTCTCGCCCCCGCCGGAGAAGGCGATGATGTGGCCATCAGGCAGCCTGTCGCGCGGGCCCAGGCCGAAGGCGGCGCGCTGCCGGCGTCCGGCCTGGTTGAATTCCTCGACGATGCGGGGCAGGTCGACGGGGTCGGTGACGCAGAAGCGCTCGTTCGGCAGGCCGAGGACCTGCGCGTTGCGGACGCGCTCCATCGGCACCGGGTCGGCGCGCTCGGGCAGCGCGCAGCCGGCGAGCAGCCCCGCGCCCCCGAGCAGGGCGCCGCGGCGGGCGAGCGACGGGACGGACCGCTTCATTGCGCCCAGGATATGGGACGTCGAGGACGGGCTGGAAGACCTGTCAGGACCCGCCCGGCGGCTGCTTCACCCAGTCGTAGCCACGCCGGGCGCGCTGATAGCCGAAGTCGAACAGCGCACGCATGTAGGCCTGCTCGAAGGGTTCGCGATAGGTGCCGGTGAAGTCGCGCGTGATGTAGGCGAGGTTGTAGTCGATCCCGTCGCGTAGCGCGGTGTTCCATATCCGCACCACGTCGTTGTAGCCGGAGGACGCGATCATGGTGGCGATGGCGCGCCCGGCGATCGACATGGCGCGCCGGTCCACCGCTGCCCACTGCGCATCGAGCCGCCCGTTGCGGATGATGTAGGCGGTGGCCGGCACCACCGGCTGGCCGCGCCGCAGCCTTTCGCGCCGCCGCTCGGTCACCTGGCGCGGGTAGAGGAAGACCTGGGCGAAGGCGCCGCCATCCACGTGCATCTCCTGGTGCGGCGCGCCATTCGCCACCACGTCGAACATCACTGGCGGGAAGGCGCCAGGCACGGCGGCGGAGGCGAGCAGGATGCGCCGCACCAGGCCCAGCGCGCGCGAGTCCCCGCTGGCGGCGATCGCCCCCACGTTCCAGATGACCGGCAGCTGCGCATCGAGGTTGGTGGATCCGATCAGCAGCAGCCGCCCCGCCTCGTGCCCGCGCGCGATCGCGGCCAGCATGCGCTCATCGAGGTAGCGGGAGATGGTGCGGTACAGCGGCGCGGTGTCCGCCAGCGCATCGTCGAAGATGGCGGCAAGCAGCCCGCGCGATCGAAGCACGTCGCCCGGCGTGATGTCGGTGTAGACGCTGCGCAGCGCGCCATCCCACTCGCGTCCCAGGAAGGCGAAGGGCGCGGTCAGCGCGCCGGTGCTCACGCCCGTCACCAGCTCGAATTCCGGGCGCGTGCCGTGCTCGGTCCAGCCGCAGAGCAGGCCTGCGCCGAAGGCGCCGTCCTCGCCGCCGCCGGAGACACCGAGCAGCTGGAAGCGCGGCAGCTGCGACGGGTGGCTCAGGCCCAGGTGGCGCATGCGCCGCTGGCCGGCCTCGCGGAACGCGGCCTCGATGGCGGGCAGGTCTTGCGGCAGCACGAAGCGTTCGTTCGGCACGCCGAGCACGGTCGTGCCGCTCGTGGCGGCCTGCGGCACGGGCGCGCCGCGCTCGGGCAGCGCGCAACCGGCGAGCAGCGCGCCGGATCCGGCGAGCAGGGTGCGGCGGGGGGTCGCGCTCACAGCGGCGGCCTGCTCGCCCAGTCGTAGCCGCGCCGGCCGCGCTCGTAGCCGTACTGGAACAGCGCGCGCATGAAGCCCTGGTCGAAGGGCGCGGGAAGTTCCTCGGTGAAGTCGCTGCCGATGAAGGCGAGGTTGAAGCCGATCCCGTCGCGCTGCGTGTTGTTGTACATGCGCACCACGTCGTTGTAGCCGCTGGCGGCGATCATGGTGGAGATGGCCCGCCCCGTGATGCCGAGCGTGCGGCGTTCCACCGCGGCCCATTCCGGGTCGAGCCGTCCGTTGCGGATGATGTAGGCCTCGACGTCGCGCGCCGAGGTGCCGCGCGCGATGCGCTCGCGCCGGCCGCGCCCGACCGAGGTTGGGTACAGGAAGGCCTGCGCGAAGGCCCCGCCATCGACGTGCATCTCCTGGTGGGGCTGCCCGTCCACGGTCACGTCGAACATCACGGGCGGGAAGGCCCCGGGAATGGAAGCGGAGGACAGCAGGATGCGGCGCACCGTCTCCAGCGCGCGCGGGTGGCCGCTCGCGGCGATGGCGCCGATGTTCCAGATCACCGGCACCTGCGCATCGAGGTGCGTGCTGCCGATCAGCAGCAGCCGGCCGCCCTGGTACGCGCGCGCGATCGCCGCCAGCATGTCCTGGTCCAGGTAGCGCGAGATGGTGCGGAACAGCGGCGTGGTGTCGGCCAGGGCGTCGTCGAACACCGCGGCGATCAGGCCGCGGGATTCGGCGATGTCGCGCAGCGTGAGGTCGGTATAGACCGAGCGCAGCTGCGGGTCGTAGTCGCGCCCGAGGAAGGCGAAGGGCGCGGTCAGCGCGCCGGTGCTCACCCCTGTCACGAGGTTGAACTCCGGCCGCGTGCCCAGCTCCGACCAGCCGCAGAGCAGCCCGGCGCCGAAGGCCCCGTTCTCCCCGCCGCCCGAGACCGAGAGCAGGTTCAGCTTCGGCAGCGGCTGGCCGGGCCGCAGCGCAAGGCGCGTGCGCATGCGCTCGGTGGCGGAGATGAACTCCGCCTCGATGGCGCGCTGGCCTTCGGGGCTTGCCACCATGAAGCGTTCGTTCGGCACGCCCAGCACCTGCGCGGCCAGCACCTTGTCACGCGGCACCGCCGTGCCGCGGACCGGGGCCGCACAACCCGGCAGGCCAAGGGTTCCGGCAGCGCCAAGGGCCAGCAGCGCCCTGCGGCGCGCAGGAAATCCGGTCATGGACGAAGTCTCCGCCGTGGTGCCGGCGCCGCGCAATGCCAGGCTCGCGGCGCGTCGCGACGTGTTTGCAGGAAATCCGGAGTGCCGTCACTCTCCCCCCAACAGAGTGCCCATCGGAGGAACGCCATGACCACCCGCCGCCACGTGCTCGGCGCGCTCGCCGCCGCCGGCACCCTGGGATTGCCGCGCCTGGGCCACGCCGCCTGGCCGGCCGACCGGCCGATCGAGGTCATCGTTCCCTATCCGCCCGGCGGCGGGGTGGACACCATGGCGCGCATGGTGCTGCCGGTGGTGCAGGCGCGCCTGCCCGGCGTGCGCTTCGTCGTGGTGAACCGCGCCGGCGCCGGCGGGCAGCTGGGCTGGGAGGCCGTCTTTGCCGCGGCGCCCGATGGCTACACGCTCGCGGCGACCTCCGTCCCGGCGCTGGTCACCTATCCGATGGAGCGCGCGGTGCGGTATCGCGCGCTGGACTTCACCTTCATCGCCAATGTGGTGGACGACCCCGGCGGGCTTTTCGTCGGCGCCAGTTCGCCGATCCGCACGCTGGCCGACCTGGTGGCGGCGGCCAAGGCGCGGCCGGGGCAGATCAGCTACGGCAGCACGGGCATCGGCTCGGACGACCACCTGCTCGTCATCGCACTCGAGGACCTGGCCGGCATGCCGGCGATGACGCATGTGCCCTTCAACGGCATGGCGCCGCTGTCCACCGCGCTGGTCGGCGGGCATCTCGATGTCGGCGCCTTCAACATGAGCGAGAGCCTGGCGCTGCTGCAGGCCGGGCGGATCCGCGCGCTGGGCCAGGCCTCGGCCACGCGCTGGTCCGGCACGCCCGACGTGCCGACCTTCCGCGAGCAGGGGCAGGACCTGGTCAGCGGCGCCACGCGCGGCATCGTCGCCCCACCCGGCCTGCCCGCCGAGATCCGCGAGAGGTTGGAAGCCGCCTTCCGCGCCGCCCTTGCCGACACCGACTTCGTGCGCGAGGCGCAGCGCCTGGGCCTGCCACTGGCGCCGCGCATCGGCACCGAGTACCGCGCGGACGTCGCCGCGCTGGAGACGACGCTGCGCGGATTGTGGCAGCGCCGCCCGTGGAAGGAATCATGAGCGACGAAGTCCTGGTCGAGGCAGGCGCGCTGGCCGAGCTGCTGCGCGCCATCGTCGCCGCGACCGGCAGCGCGCCGGCGGAAGCCGAGGAGGTCGCGCGCCACCTGCTCGAAGCCAACCTGCAGGGCCATGACAGCCACGGCATCATGCTGCTGCCGCGCTACGTGGACCATGTGCGGGAAGGGAAGCTGCATCCCAACGCGATGCCGGAGGTGATCCGGCAGGAACCGTCCCTCGCGCTGTTCGACGGGCGGATGGGGTATGGCCAGCAGGTCGGACGGATCGCGATGGACTGGGCGATCGGCGCGGCGCGGGCGCATGGCCATGCGGTGATGGGTCTGCGCAACGTCCACCATATTGGACGCGTGGGCACCTATGGTGAGCAGGCGACCGCGGCGGGGATGATCTCCGTCCATTTCGTCAATGGCGTGTCGGGCGCGCCGGCGGTCGCACCCTTCGGCGGGTCGGACGGGCGGCTTTCGACCAATCCGGTCTGCATCACCATCCCGCCGGCCAGGCGCGACGGGCAGCCGCTGGTGCTGGACTTCGCCACCTCGGCGATCGCGCTGGGCAAGTGCCGCGTGGCGTTCAATGCCGGGCGGGCGGTGCCGGAGGGCGCGCTGGTCGATGCGCGCGGCCAGCCCACCACCGACCCCGGCGTGCTGTATCGCGACACGCCGCGCGGCGCGCTGCTGTCCTTCGGCGCGCACAAGGGCTACGGCCTGGCGCTGGTCTGCGAGATCCTGGCCGGCGCGCTGCTGGGCGGCGCCACCGCCTGGCGGCCGGAACTGCGCGAGCGCGGCATCGTCAATTCCTGGCTGGCCTTCGTGCTGGACCCGGCGCGCTTCGGGGATATCGACGCCTTCCGCAGCGAGCTCGCGGCGGTGATCGCCGACGTGAAGGCCTCCCCGCCCGCCGATCCGGAGAACCCGGTGCTGGTGGCCGGCGAAAAGGAGCGCATCACCAAGGCGCGGCGGCTGGCCGAGGGAATTCCGGTCGATCCGACCACCTGGGGCAACCTCGTGCGCGCAGCGCAGTCCCTCGGGATCAACGCGATCCCGGCGGTGCGCTGACATCGCACGCGATGGTACGCCCGGCAGCCGGCGCCGGGCGGCCCGCCAGCCATCCCGGCGCGAGCACGTTCATGCCATCGAGGTTCACCAGCAGGTCGCGCCCGGCATCGATGCGCGCCGCCGCCGCGCAGGCCGAGGCATCATCCAGCACATAGAACTCCGCCGGGTCGAAGCGGCCGGTCGCGACCATCTCCGCGCCGCGCGCGCGCAGCGCCGCCAGCGGTTCGCGCGCCACGCGGGCGAGGTAGACGGAATCGGTGCCGATGCCATGCGTCGCCGCCAGGTAGGCCAGCGGCACCCAGCCCGGCGCCGCATTGGCGGCCGGGATGCGCCGCAGGCGTTCGTAATGCCCCGCGGCCTCATCCCAGAACGGGTCATGGAGCGGCGTCGTCCAGGCCGGCCCCGTGATGCGCGCGAGGACCGCGGCCGGCAGCCAGCCGCGCACCCCGTCGGCGACCTGCAACGCCAGGATCAGTCCCAGCGCGAGCGGCGCGCGGCCCGGCCCGAGCCGCCGCGCCAGCAGGATGGCAGCGCCCAGCAGCACGAGGTAGTGCAGCGGCCAGATCATGCGGCCCGAGGCGCGGAATATCGCGAGCAGGGGTTCGAGCGGCGCCGGCACCGGGATGACCGCCAGCACGACGGGGCCGAGCGCCACAACGTTCGATACGGCGAAGGCCGCGAGAGCCAGCACCACCGCCAGCAAGGGCCAACGCCCGCGCGAGGGCAGGCGCGGCGGATCGCGCCGGATCAGCCAGAGCGCACCGAGGAGCGCCACAATGCCGCCGAGGCCGAGAAAGCCGAAGCCCTCATAGTCGCCGGCGCCCCAGCGCCCCCCGCCGATCAGCAACGACCAGCCCTGCGGGTCGAGCAGCGTCAGCAGGTTGGCGCGGTAAAGACCGAAGCCGGGCTCCGTCATCCCCCCGCCCGGCAGCATGCGAAACCCCGCGACCCAAAGCCCGCCCGCGACGCCCACGGCCATCGCCGCGACCTCGACGTACAGGCCGGCGCGCCAGCCCCGGCGCAGCAGGTCCGCCGCCCATCCCGCCAGCACCATGGCCAACAGATAGGGGTGGATCAGCGCCGCCAGCACGCCCAGCACCACCCAGGCCAGCGCCTGCGACGCCGGCGGCGGGCGCAGGCAGAGCCATCCGGCCGCCAGCAGGAGCCACTGCGCCATCAGCGCATAGTGGCCGGTCATCGCGTGCGGGCCGTTCAGCCGCCACAGCAGAACCGGCGCGAAGCAGGCCAGTGCCGCCACCATCAGCCGCGATGCCGCGTCGGGCAGGAACAGCGCCGCGATGCGCTGCGCGAAGGCCGCCTGCAGGGCAAAGCACAGCAGCAGCCAGGCGCCGTGGTACTGCCAGGGGCCGGTGACGGGCGCGATCGTCGCCTTCATCACCAGCGCCATCAGCGGCACCACGTCGGTGAAGAAGATGGTCGAGGCGATCTCGGTCCCGAACAGCGGGTTGGCGGCGGGCGGCCAGCCCCAGGGCGTCGCGCGGAAGAAGGTCCAGCCGAGGTAGTACTGCGCCGGGTCGTTGCGCTGCATCCAGGCGATGTTCGCCGGGTCCAGCACGCCGGGGCCGAGCAGCGCCACGAAGACCGCGGCGCCGATCCCCAGCGCCGCGGCCGTCTCGCCCAGGCGGGGCGGATTCATCCGATCGGCACCCCCGCGGCGTCCTTGGCCGTGCGGATGGTCTGCAGCGTCTGCACGCGCATCACCGCCGGCGCGGCGGTCAGCCGGCCGGTGAGCTCGTTCTCATGCGCCGTGTCGCGCGCGACCAGGCGCAGCAGGAAATCCCCGCCGCCCCGGATCATGTGGCATTCGCGCACCTCGGGCCAGGAGGTGGCCAGCGCCTCGAAGGCATCGAGCACGCTCTGCTTCTGGGATTCGAGGCCGACCAGGGCGAAGAAGGTGACCTCCCAGCCCAGCGCCACCGGGTCGATGTCGGCGTGGTAGCCGCGAATCACGCCCGCCTCCTCCAGCCGCCGCACGCGGCGCAGGCAGGGCGGGGCCGAGAGGTTCACCCGTCGCGCCAGCTCGACATTGGTCATCCGGCCATCATCCTGCAGCTCGGCCAGGATGTGCCGGTCCACGGAATCGAGGTCGGCGTCGTCGGGATCGCGGGGCATGGGTGCGGGATCGCTTGTTTCGTTGCTCGGTCGCTTGACCGGGCGCAATATCATTGCAGGCGCCGGCAGCATCAAGACATCAGGGTTGTGATGGGCGCAGGGCTGGCCGATATCCGGCGCAGCGCAACAGAATCGGGATTGTCCTGTGGCCCAGACGCACCGTACCCGCCTGCTCATCATCGGTGCCGGACCGGCTGGCTACACGGCGGCGATCTATGCCGCGCGCGCGGGTCTCGAACCCATGGTCGTGGCGGGGCTCCAGCCGGGCGGGCAGCTCACCATCACCACGGATGTCGAGAACTATCCGGGCTTCGCCGAGGCCATCCAGGGCCCCTGGCTGATGGAGCAGATGCAGAAGCAGGCCGAGCATGTCGGCGCGCGCGTGGTGTTCGACGTGATCACGGGCGTGGACCTGTCGCGTCGCCCCTTCCGCGCCACCGGCGATTCGGGCGATGGCTACGAGGCGGATGCGGTGGTCATCGCCACCGGCGCCCAGGCCCGCTGGCTTGGCATCCCCGGCGAGAAGGAGCTCGGCGGCTTCGGCGTGTCCGCCTGCGCGACCTGTGACGGCTTCTTCTACCGCGGCAAGGACGTGGCGGTGATCGGCGGCGGCAATTCCGCGACCGAGGAGGCTCTGTACCTCTCCAACCTCGCGCGCCACGTCACGCTGATCCACCGCCGCGATTCGCTGCGCAGCGAGAAGATCCTGCAGCAGCGGCTCTTCGCGAAGCCCAATGTCACCGTGCTGTGGGACACCATCACGGAGGCCGTGCTGGCCGACGATGGCGGCCGCGTGCCGGTCGCCCGCGGCCTCGCGCTGCGCCATGCCAAGACCGGGGAGCGCAGCGAGCTCAAGGTGGACGGAGTCTTCGTCGCGATCGGCCATGCGCCGGCCACCGCGCTGTTCCAGGGCCAGGTCGAGATGGACGCCGAGGGCTACATCCGCACCCAGCCCGGCACCACGCGCACCTCGGTGCCCGGCGTGTTTGCCGCCGGCGACGTGCAGGACCGCGTCTATCGCCAGGCGGTCACCGCGGCCGGCACCGGCTGCATGGCGGCGCTGGAGGCGGAGAAATTCCTCGCCGCCGCCGATGCCGAGACCGAGCAGGTCGCCGCCTGATGCCGATCGACTGGGACAAGCTGCGCGTCTTCCACGCGGTGGCCGAGGCAGGGTCCTTCACGCATGCCGGCGAGACGCTGAACCTCAGCCAATCCGCCGTCTCGCGTCAGATCCAGGCGCTTGAGGAAGCGCTGACCGTCCCGCTGTTCCACCGCCATGCGCGCGGCCTGATCCTGACCGAGCAGGGCGAGACGCTGAACCGCACGGTGCGCGAGGTCTTCGCCAAGCTGGCGATGACCGAGGCGCTGCTGACCGAGAGCCGCGAACGCGCCGCCGGCCGGCTGAAGGTGACCACCACCACCGGCTTCGGCAGCGCCTGGCTGGCGCCGCGGCTGCGCCGGATGCTCGATGCGCATCCCGAGATCAGCGTGACCCTACTGCTGGACGATTCCGACCTCGACCTCGCGATGCGGGAGGCGGACGTGGCGATCCGCATGCATCCGCCGCGGCAGCCCGACCTGATCCAGCGCCATATCGCGACCTTCGGCTGGAAGGTCTGCGGTACCGCGGGCTACCTGAAGACCACGGGCATCCCGCAGCGGGTCGAGGACCTCGATGCCCATCGCCTGATCGTCTATGGCGACTACCGCCCGCCGATCGACAATATCAACTGGCTGGCCGAGGCGGGCCGGCGCGCCGGCGCGCCGCGCCGTGCGGCGATCGAGATCAATTCCCTGCCCGGCATGCTCGAGGCAGTGCGCTCGGGCCTCGGCCTCGCGGCCCTGCCCGACTACATCGGCGACCAGCTCGACGACCTGGTGCAGGTGCTGCCCGGGGTGAAGGCGCCGCGGATCGAGGCCTTCTTCGTCTACCCGGAGGAGATGCGCCATTCGAAGCGCGTCTCGGTGTTCCGGGACTTCCTGATGGCGGAGCTGGCGGCCGGCGCGGGGTGACCGTGACGCGGATCACGGGGCTGTGCGTTTAGTCATGCGCGTGTCGCATATCGGATTGGTGCATATCGGGAATCACGCATGCCCCGTCTGCACCTATCTTCCTTGTCATCCGGCGACTTGGTCGGAAGGGGTCCTTCGGATCCCTCGTCTCCCAGACGTGAAGCCTCCCTGTTGACTTGGCCCGGCGCCCTCGTGGCTGCCGGGCCTTTCTTTTTGCGGCGAGGGCACCACCACCACCCGATGGTGGACCGCCATCGGTGGTGCAGGCACGATGGGCCCCTCACGAAGCCCGGCCAGGGCTCCGCGTGGCTCCAGAGGATGCGCCGGCATGGCCGCCGATCCCTACGAAACCCTGGGCGTATCGCGCGACGCCACGCCGGAGACGATCAAGCAGGCGTATCGCAAGCTCGCCCGCCAGCACCACCCTGACCTGAATCCCGGCAAGCCCGACGCCGAGGCACGCTTCAAGGCCGTCGCCGCCGCCCATGACCTGCTGTCCGATCCCGACAAGCGCGCCCGCTTCGACCGCGGCGAGATCGACGCCGAGGGCCAGGAACAGCGCCCCGCCGGCGGCTATCGCCACTATGCCGAGGACATGGCCGGCACGCGCTACGGCACGCGCGGCGACGGCCCCACCCCCGACGACATCTTCGCCGAGTTCTTCGAGGCCCGCCGCCGCGCCCAGGCCGCCCCGCGCCGCGGCGATGACGAATCCTACCGCCTGGCGGTCCCCTTCCTGTCCGCCGTCGCCGGTTCGACCGAGGTACTGACCCTGCCCGACGGGCGCACCCTCAGCGTGAAGATCCCGCCCGGCGTCGAAACCGGCCAGGTCCTGCGCCTGCGCGGCCAGGGTGGTGCAGGCTGGCAGGGCGGGCCGGCCGGCGATGCGCTGATCGAGCTCCAGGTACAGGACCATCCGCTGTACCGGCGCGACGGCAACGACCTGCGCATGGACCTGCCGGTCACGCTGCGCGAGGCGGTGCTCGGCGGGCAGGTCGATGTCCCCACGCCCTTCGGCCCGCTACGCGTGACGCTGCCCCCGCACAGCGACACCGGGCGACAGGTCCGGTTGCGCGGGAAGGGCGTCGCGGCCCATGGCACGCGCGCGGCCGGCGACCTGTTCCTGGTGCTGCGCGTCGTGATCGGCCCGCCCGATGCCGCGCTGGACGCCTTCCTGCGCGACTGGACACCCGAGCACCCCACCGATCCGCGCGCCGGCATGGAGGGTCAGGCATGATCACGCTCGATGTGCTGTGCGCCCGTTTCACGCGGCTCGACCCGGACGACCTGCGGCGTTGGATCGCCGAGGGCCACGTGCGCTGCGAGGTCGAGGCCGGCGCGCCCTGCTTCCGCGAGATCGACGTGGAGCGCGTGCGCCTCATCCTGGAACTGCGCCACGACCTCGCGGTGAACGAGGAGGCGCTGCCGGTCGTGCTCTCCCTGCTCGACCAGATCTACGCGCTGCGGCGACGGCTGAAGCAACTCGGCGCGGCGGAGGACGAAGCACCATCAGCTTCGGCTTGACGCGCCGCGTCCCGCCGGGGTGCCATGGGCCCCAACCCGGCCGCACGCCGGGACACAGGGAAGGACGACGCCCATGGACGACCGTGCCCCGGCGTGCCGGGCCGTGACGCGCCGCGCAACTTTCGCGCTGGCCGTCGCACCTCTGGCCGCCCCGGCCCTCGCGCAAGCCCCCTGGCCCGCCGGTCCCGTGCGCTATGTCTGCATCTTCCCACCGGGCGGCTCGACCGACCTGCTGAGCCGCATCTGGTGCCAGCGCATGGCCGAGATCACGGGCCAGCAATTCGTGGTGGACAATCGCGGCGGCTCCGGCGGCAATGTCGGCACCGAGGTGATCGCGCGTGCCGCGCCGGACGGCACCACCATCGGCCTCGCCTCCGTCTCCTCCATGGCGATCGCGCCCACGCTGTACCGGCGCCTGGCCTTCGACGTGACGCGGGACTTCACCTGGATCTGCGGGCTGTGGCAGCTGCCCAACCTGCTCGTGGCGCGCCCGGACCTTCCGGCGCGCGACATCCCCGAACTCATCGCGCTGTGCCGCGCCGACCCCGGCCGCTACACCTTCGCGAGTTCCGGCGCCGGCACCACGCTGCACATCGCCGGCGAGATGTTCAAGCAGATGGCCGGGGTGAACATCCTGCACGTGCCCTATCGCGGCGGCGGCCCGGCCTATGTCGACCTGCTGGGCGGGCGGGTGGACATGATCTTTGGCAATTTCCCCGAAGCCATCCGCATGTCGCGCGAAGGCAAGGTGCGTCCGCTGGCGGCCACCGGCGCCGCGCGCAGCCCACAGGCGCCCGAGGTCCCGGCCATGGCGGAGTTCCTGCCGGGCTACGAGATCAATTCCTGGGGCGGCGCCTGCGGCCCGGCGGGCATCCCGCCGGCGATGGTGGCGCGCATGAACGAGCTCGGCCGCCAGGCGCTGGAGAGCCCGGATGTGAAGCGCCGCTACGAGGAAGGCGGCGCCACCACCTGGTGGACCACGCCGGAGGGGCTCGCGGATTTCCGACGCGACAACGAGGCGCGCTTCGCCCCGCTGATCCGCGCTTCCGGCGCCGTGGTGGAGTGAGGCGCGGCGCTTGACGCGGCGCAGGCTTCGCCTGTCCCATGCCGGCAAGGCCATCAAGGCCACCAGGGAGACGTTCGTGACCAGCACCGCCGCGCTGCGCCGCCGCAGCCTGCTCGCCATCGCCGCCGCGCCGCTCGCGGCACCCGCATACGCGCAACCGGCCTGGCCGGGCGGCGCCATTCGCTTCATCGGCCTGTTCCCGCCCGGCGGGGGCACCGACATCCTGTCGCGCCTGTGGTGCATCAAGATGAGCGAGATCACCGGCCACCAGTTCGTGGTCGAGAACCGCGCGGGCTCGGCCGGCAACATCGGCACCGAGGCGATCGCGCGCGCCGCACCGGACGGCACCACCATCGGGCTGGCGTCGGTCGCGCCGCTCGCGATCGGACCCACGCTCTACAGCCGCCTGCCCTTCAACCCGGCGCGGGATTTCTCCTACGTCTCGGGGCTGTGGCAGTTGCCGAACCTGCTGGTGGTGAACAACGACGTGCCGGCGCGCTCCGTGCCGGAGCTGATCGCGCTGCTGCGCGCCAATCCGGGGCGCTATGCCTATGCGTCCTCGGGGTCGGGCACCACGGTCCACATCTCGGGCGAGATGTTCAAGACCATGGCGGGCATCGACATGCTGCACGTGCCCTATCGCGGCGCCGCCCCCGCGCACATCGATATCCAGGGCGGGCGCGTCCACATGATCTTCGACAACATCCCGCAGGGGCTCGCGCTGCACCGCGAGGGCAAGGTGCGCGCGCTGGCGGTGACCGGCGCGCAGCGCAGCCCGGCCGCGCCCGAGATCCCGACCATGGCGGAGTTCCTGCCGGGCTTCGAGATCAATTCCTGGGGCGGCGTGATGGGTCCGGCAGGGATGCCGCGGCCGATCATCGAAAGGCTGAATGCGCTCACGAAGCAGTCGCTCGAGAGCGAGGACCTGAACCGCCGCTTCCTCGAGAACGGCGCCACGCCCTGGTACACGACGCCCGAGGAGTTCGCGACCTATCGCGCGGCGAACGAGGCGGCGCTGGCGCCGATCATCCGGGCCTCGGGCGCGCGGGTGGACTGAGGCGCGCGGGATGGTGCCGCGGCACGCGGATTGCTGACCGGGGCGCGACCAACGCACCCCGGGGAGCCTTCGCGCCATGATCCGTCGTCGCCACCTGCTCGCCCTGCCCGGGCTGCTGGCAGCCCCTGCCCTCGCGCAAGGCACGCGCACCATTCGCCTGATCGCGGGCTTCCCGGCGGGGGGCCTCGCGGATGTGGTGGCGCGCCTGGTGGCGGGGCCGCTGGGGGAGGCGCTGGGCGCGAGCGTGGTGGTCGAGAACCGCACCGGCGCGTCGGGCACCATCGCCGCCGATGCGGTCGCCAAGAGCACGCCTGACGGCGCGACGCTCGCGGTCAGCCACGCCATTCCCTTCGGCTTCGCGCCGGGGGTGTTGCCCTCCCTCACCTACGATCCGGTCGCGGATTTCCAGCACCTGGGGATGCTGGCCGAGGCGCCGACGGTGATGGTGGTGACGGCGCGCTCGCCCTACGCGACGCTGCCCGACATGCTGGCGGCGGCGCGCACGCGGCCGGTGCGCTTCGGCTCATCCGGCGTGGGGTCGGCCGAACATTTCCTGGGCGCGGTGATCGGCAAGGAGGCAGGGGCGGCGAACCTCGACCACGTGCCCTATCGCGGCACGCCGCCGGCGCTGCAGGATCTGCTGGCGGGGCAGGTGGAGGCGATCAACGCGCCGATCACCACGCTGGTGGCGCAGTTGAAGGATGGGTCGCTGCGCGCACTGGTGGTCTCGACCGAGCGGCGCGTGCCGGCCTTCCCGGACGTGCCGACGGTGGGGGAACTCGGCTTCGGGCGCGCGACCATGACGCAGTGGATCGGGCTGAGCGCGCCGCGGCGGCTGCCGGCGGCGGAGGCGGCGCGGATCTCGGCGGCCATCCCGGGCATCCTGGCGCGGCCGGAGATCGCGGAGCGGCTGGAGGAGCTGGCATCCCCGCCACGCGCGCCGCTGCTGGTGGGGGAGTCGTTCCAGGGGTTCGTGGCGGCGTTCCGGGACCACTGGGTGGGGGTGGCGCGGGCGGAGGGGATTGTGGCGGGGTGAGGTCGAAAGGCCTGTCTCTGAGTAATGTCGAAATGGCTTAGAGTCCGTTTGAGAATACCGGCACCGGCCCGAAGCGGTTGGTCTGCCGGCGTTGCTCAGCGCGCGCGGTACCCGGCGCCCCGATGCCGCAACTCGCGCAAGGCGAGGCCTGCGAGCAGGCTCCAGAAGGCCGCACCCACACCGAAGAAGGCAAGACCTGAGCCCGCGACGAGGAAGGTGACGGTCGCCGCCTCACGATCCTCCGCCTCCGACAGCGCGCCGAGCAGCGCGCTGCTGAAGGACCCGAGCAATGCGAGGCCCGCGACCGCCTGGATCAGCACCGAAGGTGCCGCGGAGACGAAGGCTACGGCCAAGCCTGCCGACAGCCCCAGCACGATATAGCCCGCACCGCCGACCACCGATGCGATCCAGCGCTTCCTGGGATCCGGATGCGCGTCCGGCCCCGCGAAGAGCGCGGCTGTGACCGCGGCCAGGTTCACCGCATGCGCGCCGAACGGCGCGGCGGCGAGGCTGAACAGCCCCGTGGCCGTGAACAGGGGACCCGGCGCCGGCCGGTAGCCATTGGCGTTCAACACGGCGATGCCCGGGATGTTCTGCGATGCCATGGTGACGATGAAGAGCGGCAGGGCGATGCCGACGACCGCGGGGACGGTGACCACCGGCAGCGTGGCCACCGGCGCCGGCCAGGCGGACGCGGCCCACCCTTCGGGCAGCGACACCGTCGCGGTGATCACCGCCAGCGTGACCAGCACGGCCACGGGGACCGCGAGCAGGCGGTTGATCCGCGCCGTCACGGCCCAGGCGACGACGATCAGCAGGCCGGCGACCGGGGCCTCGGCGACCGCGTGCGCCGGCGCCAGGCACAGCGCCAGCAGGATGCCGGCCAGCATGGCATTGGCGATCGCGGGGGGAATGGCGGACACCCATCGTCCGAGGGGCCTCCACATCCCCGCCAGGGCCAGAAGCACCCCGGTCAGCAAAAAGGCACCGGTCGCCGCCGCGAAGCCTCCCTCCACCGCACCCGTCGTCACCAGCAGCGCCGCGCCTGGCGTGGACCAGGCGGCGCTGATCGGCATGCGATAGCGCAGACTGAGCACGATTCCTGCGAGACCCTTGGCGATGCAGAGAGCCATGAGCCCCGACGCCGCCTGGGCGGGCGATGCCCCGACGGCTGCCAGGCCCTGCAGCACGACGGCGAAGGACCCGGCAAATCCGACGAAGGCGGCCAACAGGCCGGCGGCTATGGGCGCGTACATCACGGTCCTCGCACCACACGGGCAGGTGCGAAACACGCCAGGGACACGGCGCACCACGCCACCAGTGACGCGGACCGCTGCGCTGCCGACAGATCCCATGTACCGGGCGCATCCGCACGCTGCGCGATAACGATATCGACGCTCCGGCGGCCCGAGCAACAATCACCGCGTTCGGATCATGCGCAGGACGCGTCTGGCCGGATGACCTATGCCGAGGCTGCCCGACCGGAACGTTATCAGCCTTGCGCCGGGTTCCTCGCCATCATTCCGCAGGCGATGGCGTGGCGACGATGATGCTCAGGGCAGAGCGGGTCGTGACGACGTCAATGAGATCGAAACCGCCGATCCTCAGAAGCGCCTGGAACTCCTCGCGCGTGCGCTCCTGTGCGCCGTATTGCACCAGCATGTTCAGGTCGAAGAACTTGCCGCTCGGGTCCTCGTTGGGCGGCCCGACCAGCCGCTCGATCGCGAGCAGGCTCGCCCCCGGCGGCATTGCGCGGCGGCAACTGCGCAGGATGCGGGCCGCCGCAGCGTTGTCCCAGTCGTGCAGGACGGATTTCATGACGTAGGCGTCCCCGCCGCCAGGGACGGACTCGAAGAAGTCACCCCCGACGGCCTCGCAGCGCTGCCCCAGCCCCGCCGAGGAGAGCACCCGCTTCGCCGAGGCGGCGACCTTCGGCTGGTCGAAGAGGATGCCCTCTGCGCCAGGGCAGGCGAGCAGGATGGCCGTCAACAACTGGCCCTCGCCGCCGCCGATGTCGACGATGCAGCCGAACCGGCCAAAGTCGTAGGCCTCGATCACCGCCTGTGCCTCGGCTCGCGAGAGGGCCGTCATCGCGGCGTCGAACACGGCGCGCTCCTCCGGGTGCTGGTCGCGGTAGGTCCAGGCATCCACCCCGGCGGTGAACTCGGCCGCGCCTTCCCCGGTGCGCACACTGTGCAGGAGGTTCCCCCATGACTGCCACATGCCCGGGGTTCCGATCCAACGGGCGTAATCGCGGCGCGAGCCCGGTGCATCGCCGGTCAGACAGGCTCCGAGCGTCGTGAGCGAGAAGCGCTGGCCCTTGGCCTCGTGGAAGATGCCGACCGCGGCCAGGGCGCGCATCAGCCTGTACAGCGAGCCCGGATCCGCGCCGCAGGCCTGCGCCAGGGTGTCGCTCGTCTGCGGGCCGTCCTTCAGATGATCCGCGACGCCGAGCGAGGCGGCGACGTGCAGGGCTTGGGAGAGCTGGTACGCGTTGATCAGCCGCATCAGCTCGACCGACGCGTCGGTGGTGCTGCCGGCGCCACCGATGAAGGATCCCCGACCGGCTTCGGCCGCGGCTGGCTCCCGGATCCGGCTCTCGGGCATGGTTGGTGCCCTCCCGCGACTACCCTACGATGACGATCGATACCTCGGCGGTCCGCCTGCGTGTCAGGGTACGTCAACCGACACCGCCGTGGGGCATCATCGGTACAACCAAACTCTACAATGTGCCTTGTCCGGGAGTCAGCTTTCCGCCCTTTGCGGCCATTCCGCTCCTCCGCAGAGAGCGGCTCCTAAACCCGCGCCTTCTCCGCCGCCCCTCTCAGGAATCCCCCCAATGCCGCATGAAACCCCGGCTCCTCCAGCAGGAACTCGTCATGCCCCTTGTTGGAGGCGATCTCCACGAAGGACACGCTCGCCCCCGCCGCGTTCAGCGCGCGCACCACGGCGCGGCTCTTCGAGGTCGGGAACAGCCAGTCGCTGCTGAACGACGCCAGGAAGAACCGCGTCCCCGCGCCCACCGAACCGCCATCTGGGCGCCGCCCGAAGTGGACACTCCGCGGCGGTGGCGCTCGCTCGACCGGTCGTGAGTCAATGCCGGCCTTGGGCGGCCGGGACGAGAATTCGTCTTGACGGCCCCCTCTCTCTTCGTTCTAACTGTTCGTATTCTAACAGTTAGAGTCCGATGAACAAGCTACCCCGCCCTGCCGAGCCGACCAAAGCACCCCAGGTCACCGCCGCGGCCGGACCGCGCAGCATCATCGCGCCCGGCCACAATGTGCTCGGCTTCCTGGCCCATAAGCTGAACCAGGTCTGCCTGGGCTTCCACGCAGAGATCTGGGATCCCGAGGATCTCAGCCGCGTGGAATACGCCACGCTGACGAACCTCCACGCGGCGCCGGGCATCGACCAGCAAACGCTTGCCGACCGACTCAGCGTGGACAAGGCGACCACCAGCCAGGCCGTGGAGCGCCTCGTCCGCCGCGGTCTGGTGAACAGGCAACCCGATGCCGCGAACCGCCGCGCCAACGTCCTGCACCTGACCGCCGAAGGGCGGGAGTTGCGCGAGCGCCTCGGCCCGCATGCGCGCGCCGCCAACCAGCGGATCATGGCCCCCCTCGCGCCGGAGGAGCGCGAGAAGCTGATCGAGTTCATGACCCGCATCGTCGAGGCCCATGGCAGCTACGCCCGGCCCGGCCACAACCGCCGCCCGCCACGCCCCAGAAAACCGCCGGCCTGACCCACCCCGCGACAGGGAGTTCGCATCATGAGCATCGTCCGCGACCGCCGCCCGGCCCTGCCGGGCCGGCGAAGCCTTCTTGCAGCCTTCGCGCTAGCCCTGCCGGCGCCCGCACTCGCCCAGGCCTGGCCGACGCGCCCGGTCCGGCTGATCCTCTCGAACGGCCCGGGCAGCACGATGGACGTGATCGCGCGGCTGGTGCTGCAGCCCGTGGCGGCGTCGCTCGGGCAGCAGGTCGTGGTGGACCCGAAGCCGGGTGCGGGCGGCACGATCGCCGGCGACCTCGTCGCGAAGGCCGCACCCGACGGCTACACGACGGGCGTCTTCTCCGTGCAGTCCCACGCGGTCGCGCCGGCGGTCTATCCGGCCGTGCCCTATGACGCCGTGCGCGACTTCACCCACATCGCCGTCATGGCCGAGTTGCCGCTGGTGCTCGGCGTCTCCGCGGCCTCGCCGATCCGCAGCCTCGGCGACTTCATCGCCGCGGCGCGGCGCGCGCCGGCTGGGCTCACGGTCGGCACCAACGGCAACGGCTCCTCCGCCCATGCGACGATCGAGCGCTTCCGCCGGTTGACCGGCGTCGAACTCACGCATGTGCCCTATCGCGGGTCGAACGCGCCGGCGGTGGCGGATGTGATCGCCGGCCGGCTCGACGCCATCGTCCCCTCGCTGCCCGACGTCGCGGGCAACGACCGCATTCGCATCATCGCGATCTCCCTGGCCGAACGGCTCGCCGGCTGGCCGGACGTGCCGACCTTCCGCGAGCAGGGCTTCCCGGACATGGTCTCGAGCGTCTGGATCAGCCTCGGCGCGCCCGCCGGCCTGCCGGATGCGATCGCCGACCGGTTGCATGCGGAGGTGCAGGCCTCGCTCGCGCGGCCTGAGGTCTCGGGCCGCCTGGCGGAGCTCGGCTCCGGCCCCAATCGTGGGCTCGGTCGCGCGGCGCTGACCGCCTATGTCGCGCAGGAGAATGCCCGCTGGGGCGAGGTCGCCCGCGCCGCCAACATCCGCGCGGAGTAGGCGCCATGGCCGAAGCTTCCGCCGACGCGGCTCTGTTCCGCCTGGCCTCCGCCTGGCAGGGCTCGCGCGCGCTGCATGCCGCCACGCGGATGGGCCTGCCCGACCTGCTCGCTGCCGGGCCGCGCGGCGCCGAAGATCTCGCCGCGGCGACTGGCACGTACGCGCCGGCGCTGCGTCGCCTGCTGCGGGCGCTCGCCACCTTCGAGGTTTTCGCGGAGGGGCCAGACGGGCGCTTCGCCCTCGGCCCGCTCGGCGTCCGCCTGGTGGAGGGGCCTGGCTCGGCGCGCGGGCTGGTGCTGTGGTGGGGACACGAGGATGCCCGCCGGACCTGGGACGCGCTCGAGGACTGCGTGCGCACCGGAGAGACCGGCGCGCGCCACGCCTTCGGCGCGGAGGACTGGATGGCCCGCTATGAGCGCGACCCGGCCTTGCTGGCGGACTATGCGGCGGGCATGGCGGCCTCGGCGGCGCTCGTCGCCCGGGCGGTGGCGAATGCCTACGATTTCGGCGGTCTCCGGCATGTCGTGGATGTCGGCGGTGGGCGCGGGCAGATGATCGCGGCGGTCCTCATCGCCCATGCGCATCTGTCGGGCACGCTGCTCGACCGGGCGGAGGTGGTGGCCGGCGCCCCGGCGCTGCTGGAGCAGGCGGGCATTGCCGCGCGCTGCCGCCTAGTCGCAGGCGACATGTTCGCCGCCATCCCGGAAGGTGGCGACGCGCTGATCCTGTCGCGCGTCGTTCATGACTGGAACGATGCCGAGGCCATGGCGCTGCTCGTGCGGTGCCGGGCGGCGCTGGCCGAGGGCGGCCGGCTGCTGCTGATCGAGCGCCTGCCCGAGGAACACGCGACGCCGACGCCCGTGGCGCAGGGCCACGCACTTTCCGACCTCAACATGCTGGTACGGACCGGCGGGCGGGAAAGGACCTTGAGCGAATACGGCGCGCTGCTCGGCGCCGTGGGCCTGGGCGTTCGACGGGTGCTGCCGACCCGCACGCCCTGGAGCATCGTCGAGGCAGTTGCGTGACCCGGACCAAGGCGAAGCGCGATGTCGGATCGGGCATGCGTGGCTGTGATGCGATGGCACCGATGCGGAGCGCACCGCCGGTATCGCGGTGCCGGACGGGCCGGAGTCTGTCATGAAAGGGCGAGCAGGTCAGGGCTGGCGGCTGGGCGGCAGGACGCAGGCCCTTGGGTTACCTTGAGGGTCGGGAGTCGGCTCACCGCACCCCGCAGCCAGTCCGTGCCGCGACAGGGACAGTCCCCTAAACCCCCGCCTTCTCCGCCGCGCCGCGCAGAAAGCCACCCAGCGCCGCATGAAACTCCGGTTCCTCCAGCAGGAACGCGTCATGCCCCTTGTCGCTCGCGATCTCCACGAAGGACACGCTCGCCCCCGCCGCGTTCAGCGCACGCACCACCGCCCGGCTTTCTGACGTCGGGAACAGCCAGTCGCTGCTGAACGACGCCAGGAAGAACCGCGTCGGCGTCCCGCGGAAGGCCGCCGAGAGGTCGCCCTCGTGCTCCGCCGCCAGGTCGAAGAAATCCATCGCGCGGGTGATGGTCAGGTAGGAATTCGCGTCGAAGCGCTGCACGAAGGTGCTGCCCTGGTGGCGCAGGTAGCTCTCCACCTCGAACACGTCCTCCAGGAAGGTCAGCGCGGACGCCCCGCGCAAACGCCGCCCGAATTTCCGCGTCAGCGCCTGCTCCGACAGGTAGGTGATGTGCGCCACCATCCGCGCCACCGCCAGCCCGCGCGCCGGGATGCGTCCCGACTCCCAGTACCGCCCGCCGGCATAGTCCGGGTCGCCATGGATCGCCTGGCGCCCGACCTCGTGGAAGGCGATGTTCTGCGCCGAATGATGCGCCGCGCAGGCAATGGGCGCGGCCGCCAGCACGGCATCCGGATAGGTCGCCGCCCATTCCAGCACCTGCATCCCGCCCATCGACCCGCCGACCACCGCCAGCCAGCGCGCGACACCCAGGTGCTCCATCAGCCGCTTCTGCGCGCGCACCATGTCGCGGATGGTCACCTGCGGGAAATCGGTGCCCCAGGGCCGGCCGAGCCCCCGCCCCTCGGCATCCGTCATCTCCGACCGCGGGCCGGTGCTGCCCATGCACCCGCCCAGTACATTGGCGCAGACGATGAAGTAGCGGTCGGTATCCAGCGGCTTGCCCGGGCCGACGATGCTCTCCCACCAGCCGGGCTTGCCGGTGACGGGGTGGGCTTCGGCCAGGTACTGGTCCCCGGTCAGCGCGTGGCAGACCAGCACGGCGTTGGTCTTCGCGGCATTCAGCCGGCCATAGGACCGCCAGGCCACGACCAGCGGCGCGACCACGGCGCCGCAATCCAGCGGCAGGCCGTCGGCGAAGACGACATGCTGGTGGTCGACCTCCGGCAGGGGGGCGATGGCCTGAGACATGGCCAGCGATGCTTAGGGCCGCCGCGCCGGCGCCGCAACGGCGACGCTTCGGGGGCGGACACCGGCCCGCCGGCGCATGGCCGGCGCGCGCGTAGCGCCGCCGCCGGAGGGCAGCCCC
>NZ_JACADR010000469.1 GCF_016106005.1 Roseomonas rosulenta | reverse complement strand
CGCGCAGCGGCAGGGCGCCGACGGCGATGCGCGCGCGGGTGGCGGCGTCCAGCGTGGCGGGAAGCGCGGCGTCGGTGGTGCCCATGGCGGCGACGCGGTGCCGCGGGCCGCGCGGCTCGAGCGGCTTCGGCGCCGCTCGTTGCGCGCATGGCCAGCCTGGTGACACCGCCGCGGCATCTGCGAAACTGGTCGCGAAGCGATGGGATGGGCGCCGATGTGCTGGTCGATGGGCGCCACCGTCGCGATGGTCGGGATCGGCACGGCCGCGACCGCCATCACGATCCGCCGGCGGGACAGGGCGGCGATCCCGGCGACGCTGGCCTATTTCACGCTGATGGAGGCGCTGCAGGTCGCCGGCTACGCCACCGTGGATCGCTGCGGCACGCCGGCGAACGAGGTGGTGGCGTTGCTGTCCTACCTGCACATCGTCTTCCAGCCCTTCTTCATCAACGCCTTCGCCATGGCGTTGCTGGCGGTGGCGCTGCGCCCGGCGGCGCGGGTCGCGGTGTGGATCTGCTGCGGGCTCTCCGCCGTGGTGATGCTGATGCAGTTGCAGCCCTTCTCCTGGGCCGGGCAATGCGAGCCGGGGTCGATATTGTGCGGGCCGGCGCTGTGCGTGGTCAGCGGCAGCTGGCACATCGCCTGGGAAATCCCGACCAACGACCTACTCGGCCCGGTGCGCGCGATGCATTGGGGCATCAGCGGCTTCCCCACCTATGGGGTCGCCGCCTTCCTGGTGCCGCTCGCCTACGGCGCCTGGCGCTTCGTGCTGTTCCACATCGTGGCCGGGCCGTTCCTCGCCTGGCAATTGACGCAGACCGTCAACGAGATCCCGGCGGTCTGGTGCCTGTTCTCGATCGGCATCGTGCTGATCGCACTCAGCCCCTGGCTGCGGGCGCGCTTCACCGTGCCGCCCGGGTGGGCGACGCCGCGGGCCGGCTGACGCGGGGCGCCGTGGCGCGGCGGACACGCTGCGCCCCGCGGTTGCGTGGCGCCGGGTGCGAAAGCGATGCATCCCAGCACCTTCCGGTGTAGGATTGCCACCAAACCTGAAGCCCTGACCGCATGCCCCGCGCCGCCCTGTCCGACGAGTCCCGCATGTCCACCCGCAGCCCAGGCGCCGCGGGGCGCTTCGCCTCGGCCGGCGTGCGCGCCGTGCTGCGCCGCCGCGCCATGGAGGCGCTGGGCCTGCTGGTGGTGCTGGCGGCCGTGGCGCTGCTGGTGGCGCTCGCCACGCACAACCCGGCCGATCCGTCGCTGAACACCGCCACCGCCGGCGGCACCACCAACATGGCGGGACGACCCGGCGCGATCGTCTCCGACATCCTGCTGCAGGGCTTCGGCTTCGCCGCGACGCTGCCGGCCCTGGCACTGCTGGCCTGGGCCTTCCGGCTGGTGACGCATCGCGGACTCGGTTCGCCCTTCGCGCGGCTTGGCGGGCTGGTGGCTGGCATGCCGCTCGCCGCCGCCGCGCTGTCGGTGCTGCCGATGCCGGCCGAGATGCCGGTCACGGCCGGGCCGGGCGGGGCGATCGGGCCACTGGTCTCGGGTGCGCTCAGCGACGGCCTCGCGGCGCTGATGGGGCCCGCCGGGCTGATCGCCGCGCAGGGCCTGCTGGCCGTGGCCGCGGTGGGCGCGGCCTTCATCGCCTGTGGGCTGACGGTGGGCGAATGGCGCGGCGCCGGGCGCGCCGCGGTGGGCGTGGCCGGTCATGCGGCGGTGGGGGCCAGCCAGGCGGCAGTGGGCGTGGCGCGGTCGGGGGCGGCGGTGTTGCGGCGGCCTGACCGCGAGGATGAGGACGAACCCCCCGCGCCCGCACGACCAGGCATCCTCGCGCGCATCGCCAGCCCCTTCCGTCGTGCCGGGCGCAGCGCCGGTGGGCTGTGGCGGCGCGAGCCCTCGGTCCCGCTCGGTACCATGCTGCGCGCGGCGGACGAGGCCGCCGCCGCCGTGCCGCCCAGCCCCACCGCGCCGCCCGCGCCCCTGCCT
>NZ_JACADR010000468.1 GCF_016106005.1 Roseomonas rosulenta | reverse complement strand
CACCCGGCCCAGCAGCGTTGTCCCCGTGCCGGCCAGCATGGCGCGCAGCGCCGCCGCGGCGCCACGGAGCGCGCCCTTCGCCTCGGCCATGCCCCGCCGCGCCGCGCGCCAGGTCGGCGAGGCATCGAGATAGGCATGCGCCCGCGCCAGCAGTGCGACCACGTGCCCGCGAACCCAGGCGAAGGCCGGGATCGTCATCAGCTTCGGCTCCGCAACCACGTAGAGCCGGGCCGAGAAGGCGGTGCCCGCCGATTTCGCCGCCAGCAGCACGCCGGCGCCGAGCAGCCAGTGCCCGCTGCCGATCAGCCACAGCGCGGCGAGCTTCACCGGGAACAGCAGCGCGATCGGGACGGCGAACAGCAGCAGCACGAGGCGCGCATCGAGGCGCAGGATCAGCCGTTCCAGCGCCGCGAAGACCGGGATGCGCGCGAGCAGCCCGCCCAGCGCCTTGGCCCAGCCCCAGATCGTCTCCTCCAGCACCACCCAGAGGAAGGCGAGCAGCATCAGGGGCGGCTTCAGCAGGCCGCGGATCGGGTGGCGCCAGTCCATCGGTACATACTAGCGCGTCGGCGCGGCAATTTCCTCCGGCAAGGCGCACAGACCTGCTGCGCGCAGCCGTGCGGAGAGCGCCGGATCGGCGGTCAGCACCGCGAAGGGGATCGCGAGCAGCAGCGAGGCCAGCACCGGTGCCGCCAGCAGCAGCGCCAGCGGCGAGGCCGCCGCGAACAGCCAGGCGAGCAACACCCCGGCCAGGGTCGGCGGCCAGAACTGCCGCGCCGCGTCGCGCCAGCTCACGCCGCGATCGGCACGATTCTGCGCCGTCCAGCCAACCTTGAGCCCGAAGGGCAGCGCCACGAGGAACAGCGTCTGCGCCATCAGCCGCGCCGGTTCCATCAGCGTGGTGAAGGCGATCTCGGCCGCCGCGCCGCGCGTCACGGCCGCGCGCCCGCCATAGCGTCCGGCCAGCGCCGGCTTCAGCAGCAGCTCGGCATAGCCCGCGAGCTTCGGGGCGTAGTGGCAGGCCCAGGTCGCGGCCAGCAGCAGCACCAGCAGGCCGGTCGGCGTCGCGGCGCCGCCACCGGTCGCGGCATTCACCCCGGCCAGCAGCAGGATGGCGCACCACAGCGGCGCGCCGAGGAACAGCAGGATCGCCTGCACCAGTTGCCAGCGCGCCATCAGCGTCTGTCCCGGCAGGCGGAGCAGCGCCAGGTACTGCATGTTGCCCCCGGCCCAGCGCAGGTCGCGCGTCACGAAATCGCCGAAGGTGGGCGGGTTACCCTCGGCGGACCCGGTGTCGTCCGGCAGCACGCGCACCTTCCAGCCTGCGGCGTGCAGGCGCGTGGCCTCCACTTGGTCGTGGCTGAGGATACGCGAGCCGTCCGGCAGCGGGCCGAGCCGGCACAGCTCGCGGAAAGGGGCGATGCGGATCAGCGCGTTGTGGCCCCAATAGGGGCCTTCGTCGCCCTGCCACCAGGCCTGCCCGGTGGCCCAGGCGCGCATCCCCTGGCGCATGCCGAACTGGAACAGGCGGGGGAAGGCGGCGGTGGCGGGGCGCCCGTGGATCAGCTGCTGCACGATGGCGAGGCGGTCATCCGCCTCCATGCAGGCGACCAGGCGCAGCACGGCTTCCGGCGTCATCTCGGAATCGGCATCGAGGCAGAGGAAATAATCGAGGCCCTCCGCGTGATGGTCGAGGAAGTCCATCACGTTGCCGGCCTTGAAGCCCTCGTTCTCCGCGCGGCGGCGGTAATGGGCGTTGGGATGCTCGACGGCGAAGGCGCGGAAGGCCGCTTCCTCGGCCGCGGCGGCGGGGCCTGCGGGCGTGTCGGAGAGCACCCAGAGCGCGAAGCGCTCAGGGGCGAGCCCGTCCATCAGCCGGCCGAGCGGCGCCAGCACCGCGCCCATGTCCTCGTTGCGCACACAGATCGCAATTGCGGTGCGGCCGCGCGGCGCGCCGGGCCGTGCGGCGCGCAGCGCGGGCAGCACCGCGGCGGGCGG
>NZ_JACADR010000467.1 GCF_016106005.1 Roseomonas rosulenta | reverse complement strand
TCGGCAGCGTGCGGGCGGGCCGGGTCGGGCGCGCGCTGCGCCAGGGCGGGCAGCGCCAGGCACGGCGCCAGCAGCAGCGCCACGCACCCGCCGCGCCGTGCAGCCGCCCGATCCATCGCCTGGCCGTGACGCGCCATGGCTTCCACGCCCCTGTCCCGCCGGGTCAACGCCTCGTTCATCCGGGCCGCGGCATCATGGCGCATCGATGCCTCGCCTGGCTGCCCTGATCGTCGCCCTGCTGCTCGCCGCACCGGCCGTGCATGCGGATGACGCCGCGCCGCGCCTGTGCGTCGCACGCTTCGTCGCGAACGACCCGCTGCCGCTGGAACGCCGCTTCATCGGCCTGCTGACCGGCGATGGCTGCACCGCCGGCGACCTGCTGCACTTCACCTTCGTGGGCGAAAGCCTCGCCGCCGCCGTCGCCGCGCGGCACCGCCGATTCTACCGCCCGGTGCTGCTCGACCGCGGGGAGGAGACGCACCTGGTCTGCGTCTGGCAGGGCACGATGCGCGTCGCCCGGCCCTAGGCCGGGGCACCCGGCCGGGTCGCTCCATCCGACCGCCCTGGTCCGGCACGCAGGCGAGCGGTGCACCTCGGCGCCGGCCGGCGGAACGGCGCGGCGGCTCCCCCCGCCCGACGTTGCGTCCGGGCGGTGAAGGGCCGCCTCGGGCCACCGCAGGCCAGGGCCAGGTCCGACCGCGCAAGGCGACGGCCTCGCTACCCCTCGGCGTGGCGCGCCGCCCGCCGCAGCACAGCGCAGAGCCGCGAGAACCCCAGCCAAAAGGCGCCATGCTCCGGCGCCTGCTCGGGCCGCCCGCCGAAGGCGGGTTCGCCGCGGCGCAGCAGCGCAAGCCGCGCCTCGAAACGCCCGCGCATGTTCTCGAGGAAGGCGCCGCTCGCGCCCAGGTATTGCTCGATCAGCTCGGTCGCGAGCGCGATCTCGACCTCCGCCCGGCCCTCGGTGGTGAAGCGCTTCAGGGCGCGGCTCTCCTCGGCCAGCGCCAGGTGCAGCCGGTGCAGATCCTGCAGGTGGCGGGCGATCCGGGCGCGCGCCTCGCGCTCCGCCTCGGTGATGGCGCTGCTCTGGTCCATGGACGGCCTCCGGGCCGCAGCATGGCGGGGCGGCGGTGAAGCGGCGATGAAGACGGCCGGAGGCCCGCCCCGGTCCTCCGTCTTCCCCAGGGGCAGCGCCCCGGCCTACCACCTGCGCGCAGCCATGGAGGGCCCCATGCGGATCGCGACCATCGCCGAGCTCGAGGCGCTCTACGGATCCCCCAACCTCGCCTCGACCGCCAAGGTGGCGGACCGGGTCACGCCGGAATACCGCCGGCTGATCGAGGCCTCGCCCTTCCTGGTGCTGGCCACCGCCGGCCCCGAGGGGCTCGACTGCTCGCCGCGCGGCGATGCGCAGGGGCTGGTGCGGATCGGAGATGACCGCACGCTCCTGCTGCCCGACCGGCGCGGCAACAACCGCGCCGACAGCCTGCGCAACATCATCCGGGACCCGCGCGTGGCGCTGCTGTTCCTGATCCCGGGATCAGGCACCACGCTGCGCGTGAACGGGCGCGCGCACGTGTCCGTCGCGCCCGACCTGCTGGCGTCCTTCGCGGTCGAAGGCGCGGCGCCGCGCTGCGTCGTCGTGGTCGAAGTCGCGGAGGTCTATTTCCAATGCGCCCGCGCGGTGCTGCGCGCGGGGCTGTGGGATCCGGGCAGGCACGTCGATCCGGCATCGCTGCCGACGCCGGGGGCCATCCTCGCGCAGATGAGCGGCGGCAGGACCGGCGGCGATGCCTATGACCGGGAATGGCCGGAACGGGCGGCCAGGACCATGTGGTGAAGGAGCACCGGCGGGGCGCTGCCCCTCCGGAGAGCGTTCCCCTGGACCGCGATCAGGGGAGGCGGGCGGCGACGCGCGCGACCAGCGCCTCGCGCTCGGCGCGCATGGTGGCGCCGCGCGCCTTCGCCGCGGCCAGCACGCCGGGCGGCGCGGTCTCGGGCGATC
>NZ_JACADR010000466.1 GCF_016106005.1 Roseomonas rosulenta | reverse complement strand
GCCGTCTTCACCATGACCGGCGGCGCCTTCGCCGCGCGCTACACGCGCACCGCGGTCGAGGCCGCGGCCGCGCTGCCGCAGCCCGGCGCCCAGCCGCTGCCGGCCGGCCTGGCCCCGGCCTTCGACCTGCTGGATTCGGTCTGCGCGGAGCCCACGCTGATGCTGAAGCTGGAGCCGCGCCCGGGCGACCTGCTGCTGTTCAACCCGCATCTGGTCTGGAAGCGCCGCACCCTGGCCGAGACGCCGGCCGAGGCGCCCGAGGCGGCGCAGGAATTCCGTCGCCTGCGCGTGACCATGGCGCATTCCCGCCGCACCGTGGCCGAGCCCGCCTGATGCGCCTGCTGGTCGCCAACGCCAACACCACGGAAGCCATCACGCAGGCCTGCGCGGACGCCGCACGCGCCGCCGCCGCGCCGGACACCGAGATCATCGCCGCGACGCCGCGCTTCGGCCCTGCCGTGATCTCCTCGCGCGCCGAGAACGTGATCGCCGGGCATGCGCTGCTCGAGCTGCTCGCCGAACATGCGGGCCGCATCGATGCCTGCCTCCTCGCCGTCAGCCACGACACCGCGCTCGAGGCAGCGCGGCAGATGATGCCCTGCCCGGTGGTCGGCATGACCGAGGCGGCCTGCTTCACCGGCTGCCTGGTCGGCGGGCGCTTCGGCATCGTCACCTTCGGCGCGCTCGACACCTATCGCGAGCTCGTCGGCCGGCACGGCCTCGCTTCGCGTTTGGCCGGGCTGGTCAGCGTCAACGCGACGCCGCCGGAGGCGGTGGCGGACCCTGAGGGTGTGGGGCGCAAGGTGCTGGTGGGCATCGGCGAGCTCGCCGCGATGGGCGCCGATTCCGTGGTGCTCGCCGGTGCGGCGCTGGCCGGCTACGACCGCCGCCTGCAGGCGGAGGCGCCGGTGGCGCTGCTCGACGGCATGGCCTGCGGCGTGCGGATGGCGGAAATGCTGGTGGCGCTGCAACTTCCGAAGCCCCGCAGCGGTTCCTATGCAGCCTGCGCCGGGCGGGAGAGCCTCGGCCTCGCGCCCGCACTGGCGGGGATGCTGCGCGGCTCATCATAGGGGATCCGGTCATGCGCCTGGACGGCCCGGAAAGTAGCAATGTCGAGGACCGCCGCGGCCAGCGCATCGGCGGCCGCGGCATCGCGGTGGGCGGCGGCATCGGTGGTGTGGTCATTCTGTTGATCGCGCTGTTCCTCGGCGTCGACCCGGGCGTGCTGATGGAGGGCGGGGACAGCGCGCCTGCGCCGGCCGCGCAGCGCCAAGCCAGCCCGCAGGACGACGCTGCGCGCCACTTCGTGGCCCAGGTGCTGGGCGAGACCGAGCAGGTCTGGGGGGCGGAATTCGCCCGCGCCGGCACGCGCTACGAGGACCCCTCGCTGGTGATCTTCAGCGGCGCGACGCAGTCGGGCTGCGGCTTCGCCCAGGCGCAGATGGGGCCCTTCTACTGTCCGCGCGACCGGCGCATCTACATCGACCTCGACTTCATGGCCGACCTTCAGCGCCGGCTCGGCGCGGGGGGCGACTTCGCCGCCGCCTACATCGTCGCGCACGAGGTCGGCCACCACGTGCAGAACCTGGTCGGCGTGCTCGACCGCGTCGACCAGGCCCGGCGCGGGGAGGGCGAGCGCGCCGCCAATGCGCTGCAGGTGCGCGTCGAATTGCAGGCGGATTGCCTGGCCGGCGTCTGGGCACGCCGTGCCCAGGAAACGCGGAACATCCTGGAAAAGGGAGACATCGAGGAAGGCCTGAACGCCGCCGCCGCGGTGGGCGACGACCGCATGCAGCGCGCCGGGCAGGGCCGTGTCGCGCCGGAGACCTTCACCCACGGATCCTCCGCGCAGCGCGTGCAGTGGTTCCGGCGCGGACTCGAGGCCGGGCGCATGGACGCCTGCAACACCTTCGCCGCCGCGCCCTGACCGGCGCCCCGCCCCCCGGGCTGCCGCAGCGGCGGGCGGCGCCTGCCCGCGCCGGGAGATCGGAAGGGCACACGCTCGA
>NZ_JACADR010000465.1 GCF_016106005.1 Roseomonas rosulenta | reverse complement strand
GGAAGGAGGCGGGACTGCGAAGGGCGCGAGCGGGGCATCGGAGGGAAGGACGGGGGAAAGGGCGGCGGCGGGGGGCCAGCCCCCCGCCCCCCGCTGGGAGGCAACCGCCTCCCAGACCCTGGGTCAAAGGGCGGGCGGGGAGGAGGGGCACGGCGTGCCCGTCGTGTCAGCCGAACCGACGAGGCCCTCCTCCCCACCAGCCCCTCACTCACCGCGGGTCCGGGGGCACGTATGCCACCGGCGTAGGGACCCATTGCAGATGCAAAGCATCTGCAATGGGAGCCCGCGAGGGTTCGGGAGGGCAGAGCCGTCCCGATCGCGCCCGTGTCACCCCGCCGGCAGCCGCACCACGAAGCGCGCGCCCAGGATCTTGCCGGCCGCGTCGCGCCGGTTCTCAGCCGAGATCGTGCCGCGCAGCCCCTCGACGATCTGCTTGCTGATCGACAGGCCGAGGCCGGAGTGCTGGCCGAAGCGTTCGCCGCGCGGGCGTTCGGAATAGAAGCGTTCGAAGATGCTCTCGAGCTTCTGTTCCGGGATGCCCGGGCCTTCGTCCTCGATCGCGACCTCGGCCATGGTGCCGACGAGGCGCGCGCGCACCCAGACATGCCCGAGCGCCGGGCTGAAGGACAGCGCATTGCCGAGCAGGTTGCGGAAGACCTGCACGATGCGGCCCTCGACGCCGCGTACCACCATCGGGCCCGGCGGGGCGTCCAGCACCACCTGCGGGTCGTCCTCCTTGCGGGTCGCCTGGTGCAGCTCGGCCAGGGCGGAGAGGATCGGCGCGATGTCCACCGGCGTGGAGATCGTGCGCGAGAGTTCCGCATCGACGCGCGAGCTGTCCGAGATGTCGCCGATCAGCCGGTCCATGCGCACCGCATCCTCGGCGATGATGGCGAGAAGGCGGTTCCGGCTCTCGGGGTTCTCGACGCGGCGCAGGGTTTCGAGCGCGCTGCGCACCGAGGTCAGCGGGTTGCGCAGTTCGTGCGCGACGTCGGCGGCGAAGCGTTCATTGGCGTCGATGCGCGCCCAGAGCGCGCGGGCGGAATTCTGCAGGTCGCGGGCGAGCACGCCGATCTCGTCGTTGCGTGCCAGCAGCGGGTCGGGGACCGACTGCTCGCGCCCCTCGCCCTCACGGATGCGCTGGGTGGCGCGGGCCAGGTCGAGCATCGGCGCGGCGATGGTGCGCGCCAGGTAGAAGGAAAGCATCACCGTCAGCACCAGCGCCGTGCCGAACAGCAGCAGCACCGAGGCACGGATCTGGAACAGGCGCTCATCCACCTCGCGCGCCTCGCGCGTCAGTAGCACGATGCCGACGGACTGCCCGCCGCGGCGTGCGGGCTCGGCCACGCTGACCAGCAAGCGGCCATCGCCGGTGCGGCGGATATAGGGGCGCACGCCGCCTTCGAGCGCCAGGCGCAGTTCCTCCCTTCGGTCGGGGCCGAGGTCCGGCTGCCAGTCGAAATCCGGCGCCTCGGGCCCGACATCCACCGCGACGCCGCCGCTGCCCCCGCCGCCGCGCAGCCCGGCGGGCAGCACGCCGGCGAGGCGGTCGTACACGCCGGCGACGGTGGAGGTGAGCGCGCCGCGAGGCTCGGGCGGCGGCAGGGGTTCGCTCACCACCGCGCCGCCGGGGCCTTCGCGCACGCGGCTGTCGGCCACCATCAGCCCGGTGTTGTCGAACAGACGCGCCTGGGTGTTGGGCGAGGGTTCGACCAGGCGGCGCAGCAGCGGGCGGGCGGCTTCGGGCACCAGCACCGCGCGCTCGCCATCGAGGCGCACGGCGGCCTCGGCGATGCCGCCGGCGTAGATGCGCGCCTGGGTGCGCAGCGACTCGACCTCGGCGGCAAGCAGCCCGTTCTGGTACTGGTCGAGATAGAGCAGCGAGGCCGCAAGCAGCGCCGGCGGCACGGCGTTGACCAGCAGGATGCGGCGCAGCAGGGGCGAGAACCGCCGGCGCGGCGGGCGCGGCGCCGCGGCCGCGGAGGCACCGGCGGCCTTGCCCTCCGGGCCCGC
>NZ_JACADR010000464.1 GCF_016106005.1 Roseomonas rosulenta | reverse complement strand
CACCGCCATCAGCGCCCCGACCAGGATCCCTCAGCACCGTGATCCCCGCCATCCCCCCGCGTGGCGGGCGACCATGCACCGCTCTACGGCCACGCATGCCAGCATTCGGGGTTTCTGGAGGCGTCCAACCTGGCCGGCCGCATCGCCGAGGTCACGGTGCAGTCGCATGCCCGGGTGCTCGACAACGGCCTCGACGACACCACCGCCGGGCTGTTCCGCTTCGACAGCGGGGTGACGGCGAATTTCGCGACGCTCGCGCTGGCGCCGCGCTTCTGGCGCGTCGGGCTGTTCGGCACCGATGCCTGGGCGGTGCTGCACGGGCATGAATCGCTCATCACCTGCCGGCGCGACGGCACGCCGGAGGAGAAGGTCTTCCCCGTCACGGACATCGAGCGCGCGGAACTGATGGCCTTCGCCGCCGCGGTGGCCGGCGGGCCGGCCTATCCGCTGCCGGTCGAGGACGCGATCCATGGCGTCGCGGTCTACGAGGCGATGATCGGCGCGGCGGCCTCGGGCAGCACCTATCGCGTGGCCTAGGCGAGACGGGCGCCGCCCGACCTGCCCCGGCGGCGAGGCCTGCGCAGGCGGTGCACGCCGCGGAACCGCGCAGGGGGCGGCGGCGGCATGGCGGGCAGCGCCGCGCCTCATGGCGAATTGACGCGCCCTGCCCGGTCCGCGGCACGAATCGGGAGTGCCACGGGGCCGTGCGGGGCGTAGCGTCGCTCTACAACGCACGGAGATCCGTGATGGTCAGGCGTCGTGTGATCGGCCTGTCGTTGCTGCCGCTGCTGGCCCTGCCGCGGGCCGGGACCGAGGCTGCCGCAGTCGCCGGCCCCGAGCCGCGGCGCAGTTGCGGCGACCCGGGCGGGCGCTTCATCGCCTGCGAGGCACTACAGGACAGCCTGCCGGTCGCAGCCGGCGGGCCCTGCCCGCTCTGCGGCGGGCGCCACCGCGTGCCGGTCACGCCCTGAGGCTTGCGCCACCGGCGCGCCAGGGCGGCACGCCAGGGCGGCGTGCAGGCGGGCGACGATAACTTCCCCCGCCCCGGCTTTGCCGCCGCCGCGATCCTCGTTGCGGGCGCCCGGCACCGCGGCCGTGCCAGGGGTCATTCCCGCCCCGCGAAACCTGTTCTAGAAGCAACCCGCGCGCGAGCGCAGCACCGCGCCCGCGACTGGGGCGCCCATCGCGAAGGACCGGCCCGCATGAGCAAGATCACCCGCCAGGGGACCAACAAGATCCTCTCGACCTCGGTCGAGTACCACAACTTCGTCTATCTCGCGGGCATCACCGCCGATGACCTGTCCAAGGACATCAAGGGCCAGACGGCCGAAGTGCTGGCCAAGATCGACGCCGCCCTGGAATCGAACGGCACCGACAAGACCCGGCTGCTGACCGCCACGATCTGGGTCAAGCACATCGCCGATCGCGCCGCGATGAACGAGCTGTGGACCCCCTGGCTGCCGGAAGGCGCCGCGCCGGCCCGCGCCTGCGTGGAGGCCAACATGGCCGATCCTCGCCACCTGGTTGAGATCATGGTCACCGCCTGCCGCTGAGGATCGATCCGGCCGGCAAGCCGGTCGGAAACCTTTCCTCGACTCTACCGTTCAACGCCTGGCGCATCGCGCCAGGCGTTGTTGCTTTCTGGCCACCACACTGTGGCGCTGTCCCGATCCTGCCCAATTTACGGGAATGTCTTCCTGATCCGGCACCAGCCGGATGCGCGTTGCGGGCAAATCACTCCAGATTTCGCGCTGTAACAGCAGGGCGGGTTGCCTGCCCGGCACCCGGGTTGTTAGCCAAGTCACACGGCAGGGCGCTTCGGCACCCGGCCAGGGGGTTACCTGGGGGCACAGGGGACACATGACGGCAAAAGGCGCGGCGATCGCCCTGGCGATCCTGTTCGGCGGATTCGGCCTCGCGGCAAACGACGCAGAAGCCCGAACACCGGATGGCCGGCAGGGCAAGCCCGCGGCCCGGCCTGCGGCGGCACCGGCACCCGCCACCACCGCGCGTCGCGCGCCCGCCAACCCCACCGCCCG
>NZ_JACADR010000463.1 GCF_016106005.1 Roseomonas rosulenta | reverse complement strand
TCAGTCGTGTGCTCCTCGGATCTGGGCGCCGCACCGCGCGCGATGCCGGCCGCGCGGGCGCTGGCGGCGCAGCGCGGGCTGGACCTCGGCCGCATCGCCGGCACCGGCCCGGGCGGGACGATCACGCTCGGCGATGTCGAGGCCGCGGTGTCGCCAGGAACGCCTGCCGGCTTCGAGCCACTGACCGGTGCACGCCTCGCGATGGCGCGCAACATTGCGCGTTCCCGCGACGAGGTAGCGTCCACGACCCTGTGCGACGACGCCGATGTCGAAGCCTGGCCGCCGGGGACGGACCACACCATGCGGCTGGCCCGTGCCGTGATCGCGGGCTGCCGCGCCGCACCGGCGCTCAACGCCTGGTTCGACGGTGACGCGCAGGCGCGCCGGCTGCACGCGGAGGTCGCGCTCGGCATCGCCGTGGAAACCGAGGTGGGGCTGTTCGTGCCGGTGCTGCACGATGCCTTACGTCGCTCCCTGGCCGAGTTGCGCGCCGAATTCAACCGGCTGAAGCGGGGCCTCGCCGACCGCTCGCTCGAACCGGATGAGTTGCGCGGCGCCACCATCACGCTGTCCAATTTCGGTGCGCTCGGCGGGCGCTATGCCGCGCTCAGCATCGTGCCGCCGCAGGTCGCGATTCTCGGCGCCGGGCGGATCGCGGCACGCCCCTCCATCCATGCCGGGCAGATCGCGGTCCGGCGGTTGCTGCCGCTGTCGCTGAGCTTCGACCATCGCGCCGTTACCGGGGCAGAGGCGGCGCGCTTCCTGAACGCCGTCATCGCCGACCTGGCGACCGAGGCATGACCGATCCGTTCAGCTTCGCCGATGATCTCGGACCGGAGGCGGTGGTGCACATACACCAGGCTGCCCTCGGCCTGCGTGCGGTCGTGGCGGTGGACAACACAGCCTGCGGCCCCTCCATTGGCGGCGTGCGCATGGCCACGGAGTCCGGCGCGACGGAGGCCTTCCGCCTCGCGCGCGCCATGACGATGAAGAACGCCGCCGCAGGCCTGCCGCATGGCGGAGGCAAGGCGGTGATCATTGCCGATCCGCGGCAACCCATCGCTGCGAAGGAGGCGCTGGTGCGCGGCTTCGCCCGGGCGATCCGCAGCCTGGACGCCTACATCCCCGGCCCCGACATGGGCACCGACGAAACCTGCATGGCCTGGGTGCGCGACGAGATCGGCCGCGCCGTCGGCCTGCCGCGCGTGCTCGGCGGCATTCCGCTCGACGAGATCGGGGCGACCGGGCTCGGCCTCGCCGCCGCCATTGAGGTGGCGGCCGAGCGTATCGGGCTGGCGCTGCGCGGCGCGCGCGTCGCCGTTCAGGGCTTCGGGGCGGTGGGACGGCATGCCGCGCGCGAGCTCGCGGCACGCGGTGCCGTGCTGGTCGCGGCGAGCGACAGCGCCGGCACGGTATCGGATCCCGACGGCCTCGACGTTGCCGCGCTCTCGGCCCTGAAGCTCTCCGGCGGCGCGCTGCGCGACCATGCCGCCGGGCGCAGGGGCACGCCGGACGACATCCTCCCGGTGCCCTGCGACATCTGGATTCCCGCGGCGCGGCCGGATGTGGTGCGGGGGGACAACGTCGCGCTGCTCAACACGCGGCTGGTCGCCCAGGGCGCAAACATCCCCTTCACGCCGGAGGCCGAAGTGGCACTGCATGCGCGCGGCGTCCCGGTGCTGCCCGACTTCATCGCCAATGCCGGCGGCGTCATCTGCGCCGCCGTCGAATACGCCGGCGGCAGCGAGGCAGAGGCCCTGGCGCGCATCGTCGAGCGCATCCGGCGCAATACGGCGGAGGTGCTGGACGAGGCGGCATCGCGCCGGACCACGCCGCGCGCAGCCGCCGTGGCGCTGGCCGAGAGGCGCATCCGCCAGGCCATGGCACTGCGGCGGTTCCGGTAGCGGCGATCACGTGGCACGCAAGCCTAGATGTTTGGTCCCGGCATTTCATGGTGCGGGTTTGCGGTGAACCTATGGGGGTCTGCGGCCCATGATCGGCAGATGATCTCGTAGGGGGTGAGGCCCTTCAGGGTCTTGAGCCGCCGCGCGTAG
>NZ_JACADR010000462.1 GCF_016106005.1 Roseomonas rosulenta | reverse complement strand
CGAGGAGGTTGCGGCGCGGCTGCTCGGCCCCGGCGGGCCGCGCTTCGCCTTCGCCGTGGCGCTGCGCGACGGCCTGCCACCGCTGTTCCAGCCCGGCGCGCCGCCCCCGGCCGAGGAACGCTGGGCCGACCGGGCGCCGCATCTGTGCGGCGCGCTGCAGCCCTTCATGGGCAGGCATGGCGGGGTGGCGTGCCGCGCTGCCGCGCTGCAGGCCGCGCGGTGAGGTCGCAACCGTCCAGAAACGCAGAAGGCCCCGGCGGTTTCCCGCCAGGGCCTTCCCATCGCGTGGCCGGTTGCGCGGCCCGCGAAACCCTGGTGACCCGCTGCCTCAGGCGGCAGCGGTGATCCGGGCCACGGGCGCGACAGCCCGAATGAAGCGATGAGACACCGGATCACCTCCTTTCGTTTGTTGACGATGCGGCGATGCTGCATTGCCGCACCACGTCGGTGCAACCGAAATCAGGAGATCTCGGCGTAGCTCCCGTTGCGCCAGACATAGAAGACGTAGTCCGGCACCGTGACATCGCCCTTGGCATCGAAGGAGATCGGCCCGAGCACGCTCTGCCACGGCCCGTCCGACTTCAGGATGGCGGCGAGGCGGCGCGGATCGGTGCTGTTCGCCTTCGCCGCGGCGGCGGCGAAGATCTGGATCGCGGCGTAGGTATAAAGGACGTAGCCCTCGGGATCGACGTTGCGGGCGCGGAAGCGCGCCACCACCTCGGCTGCGGTGGGGCGCCGGCGCGGGTCGGAGGAGAAGGTCATCAGCGTGCCTTCGCCGGCCGCGCCGCTGATCTGCCAGAACTCGTTCGTCACCAGCGCATCGCCGCCGATGAGCGTGACGTTCATCCCCTGCTCCTTGGCCTGGCGGATGATGAGGCCGCCTTCCGTGTGGTAGCCGCCGAGGTAGATGACATCGATGTTGGCCGCCTTCATGCGGCTGACCAGCGCGTTGTAGTCGCGCTCGCCCGGCGTGTAGGCGGCGTACATCGCCTCGGTCATGCCGCCGGCGTTGAGCGCCTTCTTGGTCTCGTCCGCCAGGCCCTTACCGTAGGCCGAGTTGTCGTGGAGGATCGCGACGCGCCGGTTGCGCATGTTCTGCAGGATGTAGCGCCCGGCCACCTGGCCCTGCTGGTCGTCGCGCCCGCAGACGCGGAAGGTGTTCCACTTGCCTTCGTCGGTGAAGCGCGGATTGGTCGAGGCCGGCGACATCTGCAGCACGCCTTCCTCGGCATAGACGTCGCGCGCCGGGATCGAGGAGCCGGAGCAGAAATGCCCCGCGACGAAGGAGACGCGCCGGCCGGCGAGCTGGTTCGCCACGCTCACCGCCTGGCGCGGGTCGCAGGCGTCGTCGCCCACTTCCAGCGCGAGCTGGCGGCCGAGCACGCCGCCGGCGGCGTTGATGTCCGTCACCGCCTGGGTCGCGCCCTCGCGCATCTGGGTGCCGAAGGCGGCGTACTGGCCGGTCATGGGGCCGGCGGTGGCGATGCGGATCGGGCCGGTCGCGCCCTGCGCGAAGGCGTCGCGCCCGATGGCCAGCGTGCCGAGGCCCGCGCCGAGCACCAGCCTGCGTGTCGTGAGCATGGTTGTCTTCCCTGTCTTGTCGAAGCCGGCCGTCCCCGCGGCCCCTCCGGCCCCGGGCGCAGCCCCCCTGCCACCCTAGGGGAGGGGGGGCCGGCTTGCCCAGCGTGACCTTGCTCACGGTCCGGTCAGCGGAACACTGGAAGGCGGCGCGGCGGGCTGTTACGGTGTCTCGCCTGTTTACGCCCGGAGTATTTTTTGATGCGCTCTTCGGTTCATCGGTCCGTTGCCAGCATCACCGCCGCCGTCATGCTGGCCGGCTGTGTCTCCACCCAGGCCGGGCGGATCGGGGTCGATGACGGGCGCGATGCCTGCCGCGCCTACGTGGTGCAGCTCGACAGCACCGGGAACTTCTTCGGCGAGGACATCCTGCGCGGCGCGGCCGTCGGCGGCGTGACGGGCGCGATCGCAGGCGGGGGCATCGCCGCCGCGACCGGGCGGCGCGGCTCCGACATCCTGGCGGGTGCCGCGATCGGCGCGCTGGCCGGCGCGCTGATC